>CAZVCO010000171.1:1891-6885 GCA_964625795.1 uncultured Verrucomicrobiota bacterium
TCAGCCCCACATCCCAGGCGGTTTCAACTCCGTACAGAGTGGCCCCCTCCACATTGGTGAATTCTCCCGCCCCGTCCCGGAAATCGCGCTGAATAAGGTCGTCGATCTCGGTGTGAAACACTGTGAGCGCGAGCGCGTCACCGCCATCCTTCCACCGCCAGCCCCCTTCTGTGGTCCAGCTGATCTCCGGCTCAAGATCGGGATTCCCCTGTGCCGCCTGACCACTGGAGCCGCGGTCCACCGCACCGTCCAGATTCTGCAGATTCGGAGCACGGAACGCTTTGGAGACGCCGGCAAAGAGTCGCTGAGTGGGCGTCAGGTTCACAATCCCACGCGCACTTCCGGTCACATCATCCGCATCGCCCTCCACATCGCCGAAGGACCAGTCCATACGGCTGTAGCGCAGGCCGGTCAGCAGGCTGAACGATTCGGTCATCTGCCAGTCATCCTGGGCAAACAGCCCCAGCGTGGTGTAGTCGCTTCCATCTGATACCGTGGTGTTATTGCCCCAGTCCTCCGGGTTGTGGGCCACCGCAGCCGCCGGATTCACCGACCCGGCCGGGGAGCGGAATTCCCGATAGTCATTGGAGGTGGTTTCGAACAGGAAGGTACCACCCCAGGTCACTTCATGAGAGTCCCCCCACAGGGTGGTGGCCTGCACATCCGCACCGAAAGCATCCAGGGTATCGTCAACTTCACGGCGGCGATACCGTGTTCCCCCGTCACGCAGATCCTCCCGGAACTGCTCCTCACCGAACTGGTGCCACCACAAGGTGGTCTGCAGACGGTCGACCGCATCCGAATTCACCTCCCAGGTATCGCGCAGATGCAGATAACTGAAGGTCATGGGATCGAAATAGCGGGAGATCCTCGACTCGTTTCCGGTGTTTTCGAAATACCCGTCCGGTCGGGGCGCATCCTCCTGACGGTTGTGTCCGGCCTTGATCTCCAGCACCCGGTCCTCCAGGCCCAGATAGGCCAGTCGCAATCCGGTGGCGTACTCGTCATAGGCCGTGTTGGGGATCTCCTCAACTGCCCCGACCGATGGACCGAACACCCGCTCCTCGAAATCCTTGCCGCCCACCCGGTCGTGGTACTGGGTGGCCGAAAGCTCAACGGAGTAGAGCCAGTTGCCGGAGGCACCGTCCACCCCGCCCTGCAGGGTGCCGCCATTTCCGGTATCCACCCGCGAGGAGAACCAGGGCGAAGCACCTTTGCTCACGCCCCGGCCTGTAGGGGCCAGGCGGAAATCAAGCGCTCCGGTAAGTCCGTCGGAGCCATTCACCACCGAGGAGGAGCCCAGAATGGCATCGATCGCTCCGATACTGACGTCCGGCACCAGCGCGGCATACTGATTCGGCCCCGGCCGCATCATGGCATGACTCAGCCGCACCCCGTCCAGCAACAGCAGACTCTGCTCTCCGGTCAATCCCCGGATAAACGGACTGGCCTGGTTCGGCGCAGTGTTCTGAATAAACACCCCGGGGGCATAATTGAAACGGTCCAGCGTGGTGCGGCCCACCCGGGCATCGAGTTTCTCCTCCGTAAAATGGTAAAAGGCATAGGGCTGTTCAGAAGGCGGATCACTCAGACGGGTGCCGGTCACGTTAACGGGTGAAAGGGTGACGGGTTGCTGGGAAAGGATGACCCCAGGGATACAGGAAATACACAACAGAAAGAAACGTCTCATAACCGGATCAACGTCGCTCAGGCCCGGGAGGTTCAACTAAACCTGAAAAAGCGTTCGCTCCTCAAATTCACCCAGCTCCGCAGGGAATCATCAGAAGGGCTGCGGTCTACCGCGGTTCATCCTGATTCAAAATGGCCCGGTCCACATCACTGAGCTGATCCTCTTTCACCCGCAGGATTTTCCCGGAAGGAACTTCCCGCAATACAACCATACCTCCAATGTGAGAGGTCAGCACCCCGTAGAAGGTTCCTCCCTGGGTACTGGTCCAGGTACGGGGCTCCTTCAAATCGACCGGAAGGAAGCGGGGGTCTTCCGGATCCTCCAGGACTCCTCGTTTTTCTCCGGAGGGGAACGGAAATTCATCTTTGACCATCGAAATCCTCCTGAGTTGAATGGCTCCCTTGGCTTCCCCCAAAGCAAAACGCAGGTACACGTCCCTCACCTTCTGCTCTTCATCAAGCGGTAGAATATCCCTCGCCCTGAACCTCATCACAACCCGTGTCCATTCCGGTGTGACAGGTATTTCCAGACGAAGTCCATTCAGCTTCCAGGTGACCCCGATCGTCTGGCTGACCAATACCCGGATTTCATTCTCCGGTTCCTCCCCCCTCACCTCAAAAGATACCCGGTAGACAGCTCCATTCTCAATCACAATGGGCTGCTCAAGTCTCATATAATTAAACTGGGACTGGTGCGGCACCTCCACCTCCACCACGTTGGGCTCTCCCTTCCGGCCCTTGAGAATCATCGAATTCACTTGATCCGGATATTCCGCACCCACCCTGGGGGTACTCCATCCCTCCATCTCATCTTCAAAATCAGGATTCTCGAGCAGTTCACCATGCAGCGGCAGCATCAGGGTACGTAAGCACAAGAGGAACGTCGTTGCACGCAACCAAAAGAATCCGGAGAGAAGCATAGGAAAAGTAAAAGAATTCATACCTGTATAGAAATGGGATCAAGTGAGATAATCAATCCTCAAATTTCCAAGGCCTTTTCATAGGACCGACCGAAAAACACCTTCACAGAAATAACATCAGGAGATGGCGATCTGCCGCTGGAGCCAGGGCAGTGCGGCGGCGGCCATAATCAGAAAGGCCCCCTCTGCGGCCCGGCCCGCACCCAACACCCAGAGGGCCTGCAGCGGAATCCACATGCCCAGATAAACGCCGATAGCCGATGGAGGCACCTCCCCCTTACGTTCGATCGCGGCATGATTGGCAATCGCCACCCCCACCACCGCACCTAATACCGCCCAAGAGGTCGGACCCTGCTTCCCGCCCATCCACACCGCCGCCACGGCCGCCAGGACCAGCCCGGCCGCAAATAGACCGGAGCGGAGCGTGCCGCGTTTTCCCTTCCCCTCCACCTGGGACAGCCGGGTGAGAAGAAAAATCAGAACTCCCGCCCCTACCGCCACCGCCCATTCCTGCGCAGATTCTGCGCCGTCCGCTCCAGTGCCGATCCACACCGACTGCATCCGGCACAGCCCCATTAACACCGCTCCCGCCAGGGGGTATTGTCCTTTCAGCAGAGTGTAGGCACAAATGGTGATCAGGAGGAGCAGCAGGTTCACGGTCGGCAGAAACCCCACCGCCGCGACTGCCAGCCCGGCACAGACCACGGCCGCCGCTCCTGCGGAGACGGCTCCGGAGGGAATGGGCCGGTCCGGGCGCTCCCGGGCATCCTCTTTGCGGTCCCGCCAATCATTGAACCCCATGCCGAAGAGATAGGCACATGAAACCGCAGCCAGTTCATTCCAGCCCGCCGTCCGACCGGCGATCACCGCCCCCACCCAGAGATCCCCCGGCACGGTGAGCACTGCGGGTAACCGCAGAAAACGAATCCAGGCGATCAACTGAGAAGTCATGTTGAGGTTAAACCGCTAATCCTCGCTAATTTCACGCTAATTTTCAGCCTTCCGGCCGTCGCTCCGCTGCATGGATGTATTCCCCAGTGACGTATTAGCGTCCGATCAGCGAGGATTAGCGGTTAAATAAATGTGGCGATTCAGTGAACTTGCTTTATAGGTTTATATCAGATACGCATTATCCTATTTAAAATGAACCGCTTCAACGTCGATTTTAATCAGGCTCCGCTCCTGGTCATCTGGGAAGTCACTCGCGCCTGTGCTTTGGCCTGCAGACACTGCCGCGCCAGTGCGCTGGATCTCCGTGACCCCAACGAACTCACGCTGGAGGAGGGCAAAGCTCTTTTAGAGGATATTCAGGCCATGGGCACGCCCATCGTGGTGCTGACCGGCGGAGATCCGCTGCAGCGGAGCGATCTTGAGGACCTGATCCGATACGGAAAAAAGCTCGGCCTGCGCATGGGCACCATCCCGGCCGGAACCCCGCGGCTGACCCGCGAGCGGTTGGAGTCCATCCGGGAAAGCGGGGTCGATCAGCTGGCCTTCAGTATCGACGCCCCCAATGCGGCCGATCACGATGCCTTCCGTCAGGTGCCGGGATCCTTTGACCTCACCCTGCAGGGAGCCGAATGGGCCTCTGAACTGGGAATCCCCCTTCAGATCAACACCGTCTTTCACCGCGGCAATCAGCATCAGATAACCGAACTGTCCGAACTGGTGGCCCGTCTGGGCGTGGTCTTCTGGGAGGTCTTCTTTCTGGTGCCCACCGGCAGGGGCAGCGAACTGGAGGGATGTTCGGCCGAAGAAATGGAAACCATTTTCGCCCATCTCTATGACGTGTCGAAAACCGCACCGTTTGTGGTCAAGGTGACCGAGGCCCAGCATTACCGACGGTATGTGCAGCGCCAGGCGGAGAAGAAAGAACAGGCCGGACCGTTACAGGAGATGCGGGGAACCCACGGACACCCCGGGTCCATCGGTCGTTCCAGCAAAGTGGTGAATGCCGGTAAAGGCTTCTGTTTCGTCGATCACGTGGGCGATATTCAGCCCAGTGGATTTCTTCCCGAAGTGCGCGGAAACGTCCGCACAGACTCCATCGCAGACGTCTACCGCAAGGATGAATTCTTTGTGGACCTGCGGGACCCCAAAAAGCTTGAGGGCCGCTGCGCCACCTGCGGATACCGCGACACCTGTGGCGGCTCCCGCTCCCGGGCCTTCGCCGTCACCGGCAATCCCTTTGCCGAAGAACCGTTCTGTGTGCTGGTGGGTGAGTGATCCGGAAAAATCACCTGCTGACCCTTATGCGGGAAGCGAATCCACATGGATTCCAACCCAAAATACCATCTGGAAGATCTGGCGGGAGCAGCATCCAGACGGCGAAGAGCTCAGTCCAAGATAGACCTTGATCTCCTGGAAATAGAGGAACGTCAATGA
>CAZVCO010000172.1:0-6822 GCA_964625795.1 uncultured Verrucomicrobiota bacterium
ATGCTTTCGGTCGCTTCCAAACTGCTTTAGCAGTATGTTCTACTGTTCTTGCATGCCGCTCTGACAGACTCTGGTTTTCAGCTCACTCCTGGGACACGTCGGGCGGGTAGGAACGCCTATCGATCTCAAGCTTCAGAAAATACCGCCGCCAGCGTCCCGGAGGCTGCCCGGTCCGCTTGGCGAACCACGTGCTGAATGCCTCCCGGGAACTGAATCCGCATTGTTTGGCGATGGTGGGGATTTCCTCCCCCAAATCCAACAGCAGGGATTCCGCCCGCTCCAACCGGATCCGGTCCAATAGCCGATGCGGGGTGCACCCGGTCACGCTTTCGCAGCGGCGGTGCAGCTTACGGGGGTGAATTCCCAGCAGGGCCGCCCACTCCCGCACGCCGATCCCCTGATCCAGGTTTTCCTTCAACACCCGGATGTCGGGTTCCAACGGCTCCCGGCGCGGCGACGCATCGACGGTTGATCCCGCCAACAGCCATTGACTGATCCACAAGGCGAGTTCCGCATCCGCACGCAACCGGTGGGCCCCTTCCCGCCACCAGAGGGTGTTCACCCGGAACAGCATGGTCCTTGTCGCATCCACCAGAGCTTCCGGCACGATCATGGGCACGTTCATCCCCCACACCTCCATTGGCTCTGGCTGAGCCCGGCCCGGCGGATATTTATGCGCGCCCCCTCCACCCTGCCGGGCCACCCGCGGCATCGCGACCGCCCCCCATTCCAACCAACTGAACAGCGTACTGCCGGGCAGATCGATCCTGCCTCCCGAAAACGGCGGCAACACCACGGCGGCGGGCCCTTCCCCTTTCACCCAGCCTCCCGCATGTTCTTTGACCCGGTACGGCCCCTGGTCGATCACCCAGGTCGAATACCAGGGATGGGAACCATACGGATGCGCCAAGCCCGGCGCCCGCCGCCCGTTCATCCGCCGGCCCACAGAGCCCGACAAGACATGGGGGTGATATCGTAGACTCTCGCAAATCAGTCGGTCAGTCATAATCGTGGAGAGAGTATGTCCATAATGATTATATATGTCGATTCTAATGATATAGACAGGTTTCCCGTTTCCCTTTACGATCATAAACCTCGCATGCTTCATAATTTTCAGAGTTCATTCCCGGAACACGTATGACAGAATCCCTCGCCTCCCGCCTCGCCCGCCACCCGTTTTTCAGCCCGAAAGCGGATCCGGAGAGCGGCGTGATCCGCTATATCCTGACCGAAAGGGCCGCGCCCTTTCACAAGGCGTTCTACTTCATGAGCCCCTCCATCCGCGGGGAATCAGAGTGGCTGTGGTTCCGGGCCGCCCATCCGCCTGAAAAATCCTGGATTGTCTGCGCGCTCCGTCTCGATCCCGACCGACCGGAGATCAGGATATTCCCCCACCTGCGCATGACCGGAAACCCCTGGGTGGATCCGGCGGGTGACGCGGTCTTTGTCCCGGCCACCGACCGGGTGCTGCGGCAGCCGGTGGACGGCGACGTGGAGGAGATCCTGCGCATCGATCCCGCGCTGGTCCGCAAACGCCATCTTTTCGGGCTCTGCGCCAACCTCTCCTCCTCCAGCGACGGGCGGTATTTTCTTTTCGACAGCCATGTCGGCGACGAGTTTATTGTCTGGCTGCACGACCGGCAGAGCGGGGAACCGCGCGTGGTACACTGTTTTCCGCGGAAAATGCACCACGCCATGTTCTCCCTGCACGATCCAGAACTGTTTTTCATCAATCAGGGCCCCGGTAACGATCCCTACACCGGCACCCGGATCAACATAGAAAGCCGGACCTGGCTCATGGATATCCACGGCAACCGGCTGGAACCGTTGACCCCCGATCTCTGGTTCGGCCACAACGCGGAAAACTGTCACGAATGGTGGACCCGCCAGGGCACTATCCAGTTCTGCGAATACCGCAGTGGGATCTGGGAGGCCAACCCCTACACCCGTGAACGCGAATTGATCTGGTCCCGTCCCTCCATTCACGGGCAAACCTCGCCGGACGGAACCTGGATCGTCTGCGACGAAAACACCTATGCATGGAACGAGAAGTCCCCGTGTTCGGTGTGGGCCCTCCACCGGCCCACCGGACGGGAGGTCCGCATCGCCAGCCCGTTGCCTCCCCCGCCGTTCGGACGGGGGGACTGGCGCGCCTGGCATCCGGATCCCCATCCCCACTTCTCCGAGGACGGTCAGGCAATGGTCTACACCACTACCGAACTCGGCACCCTGAACCTCGCGATATCACCCGTCTCCATCTGGTAAACGACTCCCCTTTACTCTTATGACCTCATCCCCCCTCCGTATCGGCCTCCTCGGCGCGGGCAGCCATTGCCGCAACGAACACCTCCCTGCACTGCGGCACCTACTGAACGCCCAGGACATGAATTTCATCCCAGCAGCGGTTTGCGACCTCGATCGTGAAGCTGCGGAAGCGGCCGCCGCCAAAGCGGGGTTCAACAGCGTATACACCCGCCTGGACCATATGCTCACGGAAGAGACGCTGGACGGGATCATCTCCGTCACCCCCACCCCGATGACCTGCCAATTGACCTGCCAAATTCTTCAGGCCGGAATTCCCGTCCTGATGGAAAAGCCTTTGGGAATTTCCCTGAGCGAGGGGGAAGAGGTTGTCCGAATCGCCCGAATAACCGGTACTCCTGTGATGGTGGGAATGAACCGCCAGCATGATCCGGTGGTCCGATGGGCGCTGGACAAGCTTGTGGAGAACACCCCGCGGTACGCACGGGCAGTGATTCGACGTAAAAACCGCAAAGAGGAAAAATTCATCGAAGACGCAGGGCTGCATGCGGTTGATCTCTTAATGAAGGCACTTGGGAGAGGTCGGCTCAGAGATGTTGCGGCCATACAGCCTGACTGTGGAGAGGCCGTCACTGCCCACCTTCAATTCTCTACGGCCACGGCCGTACTCGAGCTACTCCCTTCATGTGGTCAATGGCTTGAGGAATATACCTTTTCGGGTGATGGGTTTTTGATGCACATTATTCCTCAAAAAAGTGCCACGTTTATGAAAGCAGGTTCTGAACCCGATGGTTTTGAACGCCCGGCAGGGGTGGAAGGAGCATGGACGACGGGCGAAACCATAGCCTTTCTGAAATCTCTTCGTGGCGAGGCTTCCTGGTCGCCCACACCTGAATCTGTTTTGCACTCTATGAGGCTCACTTCTGAAATTTCAGTAAAAATCAAGTCATTGACAGCCGGATAAGCCGGGCAACATAATCTTGTCGGTACTTCCTTTTTCGATAACATTCTCACCATGGAATCATACATAGCCATCTATCTTCCCCGTAATATCAGTCCCGGATCAGAACAGGTTCTAAGGATGGCCAGCCGCGGAGTGTATGAGGCGGCGGAGACCCTTCACTGCCCTTATTTTGTGCAGCATGCCCGGGTCGATATCGAAATCGAACGCAGCCTGGGCCTCATGGGCCTGGTCGGTTCGGAACGGCAACGGCGTATCTGGTGCGGACTTGGAATTCCCGTGGTTAATTTCTCCAACAACAGCGGACCGCTGGACGGCATGGCCAACGTGCTCAGTGACGACGAGGCGGTGGGCCGTCTGGCCGGCGACGCGGACGGGATGGTGACCCTCCAGCTGGACGGCGGGAAGGGCGCCGACCTGCGCGGGGCGGTGGGCCGTCTGGCCGCCACCCATCTGGAGCACCGGGGCTATCGACAATTCCTCGCCATTGGGCAGACGGGGCGGCGCTGGAGCCATGAGCGGCTGAAGGGATTCATCGGCCAACTGCAGGAGCTGGACCGCCCTGTTTTCGCGGTGGACGTGGACATGGATATCAACGTGGACGCCAACACCCCAGACGCCTACATGGAGGCCATCTGGGAACAAGTGCGCCCCCAGCTCGATTCATGCCCGCTCGATACCGGCATCTTCGTCAGCACCGACTGGATCGCCTGGCCCCTTCTCAACACGCTCGCCAGCAAAAATCCCGAACGCCAGTTCACCACCGGCCTTCTGGGAGTCGACAACCTCCACGACCATTTGTTCGATCCCCGGCGCACTGCGGGACTCTCCTCCATTCTTCCGGGCTTCCCCGCCGCGGGCGCGACGGGTCTGCGCCTCATTCTCGACGCGCTCAAAGACGGGCGCGACATCCGGAACATCACGGAGCGAATGTCCCCCGATAGCCTCCTGGAACGGGCCTCCACCGCCGGCCGCGCCTGTGGCGATCCCGTGGTGGCCAAACTGGTGCGGGAAATCTGGGGCGGCCTGCGCCGGGGAGAAAGTCTTTCATTGGCAGACCTTGCGAGGGAAAACGGACTCGGGCTGCGCAGCATGGAGTTGCGGTTCGAAAAAGAACTCGGCCAGTCGGCCCGTACGCTTCTGGCCGACATGCGGATTCAACTCGGCCGGGAATTGCTGCACGACACCGATCAGCCCATCGCCGAGATTTCCCGGCGCTGCGGCTATGCGAATACCACCACGTTCTCCAACACCTTCCGCAAAGTCGAGGGCATGAGTCCCCGGGACTGGCGCCGGAAGCACACCACCCCCTGACCCTCATTTCCGTTCTTTTCACCCTCTCCCCCCTTCGCCCATGCCCAACACCATGTCCATCGCCGATCTGGACCTATTGCCGGAGGCCACCGCCGACAGCCAGCGGGTCGCGGTCCTCCGTGAACCCTTCCGAATTGAAATGGCCCACGCGGCAATCCCCGAGCCCGGAGTGGGCGAGATCCGCATTCAGGTACGCTATGTTGGCATCTGTGGCTCGGACCTGGAGTCGTACCGGGGGATCCGCAGCCCGGAGTTCCTCTCCACGCCCGCCCGCCTCGGCCATGAAGTCTCGGGCGTAATCGAAAAAGTGGGCGAACAGGTCCGCGGCCTCCAGGTCGGCCAACGGGTCGCCTGCCGGTACGTCTGGGGCGCTTTTGCCGAATACATCGTGTGCAAACCCTTCAACGTGCACACGGTTCCCGACACTCTGGCCGACAAGGACATCAGTCCCATCGAAGTGCTGCCCGGGATTCTGCATGCCGTGGAGCGCGCGGAGATCACCCCGAATACCGATGTGCTGATTATGGGCCAGGGCGTCAGCGGCCTGGTCATGACCCAGGCCGCCGCGCTGTTCAGTCCGCGGAACCTGGTGGTCACCGATTTGAAGGACGGAAATCTCGAACGTGCCAAACGCTATGGTGCCACCCACGCCTACAAGCTTCCCGGTCCCGCCGCCGCCACCATGGACAGCCTTCGCGAGGAGTTTCCGCATGGATTCGAAGCGGTCATCCCCGGACGCCTCGTTCTCTACGGCTGCATCGCTCCCTGCACCGACTTCGACTGGCTCAAACTGCACCGCAAACGCGTGGACATTCTCACCACCGAGCCGAAACGTGACATCGACATGCGCCGCTGGTTCACCGAAGGCGTCCGGCTGGTGGAACAGGGTCTGATCAACCTCAGCGAAATGGTGACCCACACCTTTCCGCTGTCGGAAATTCAGGAGGCCTTCCAGCAGCGGGACGAGGGTCCCGACGACAGCATCCACATTCTCATCGACTGTACGCGCTGACGCGTTTCCGGTTGTGTTTCAGCGTCTCTGTTGAAACGCCCAGGCCGCCAGGGGCCAGGCGTTCAGAAATCGGCCACTGTGTCCAATATCCTGGATTTCCCAGAACCGCACCTTGTCCGCCCCGGCCGCCACCAGATTCTGGTAGGCACGGATATAGGGGAAGGATCCGCTCCAGGGATCGTCGTTCCCCACGATCATCCAGATGGGCACGTTCTTCATCCGTTCCGCCTGCTCCATGTCCAGCGGAGGCAGTCCGGCCATCGGCACCGCGGCGGCCACCAGATCCGGCCGCTTATCCATGATGAACCAGGTGGAGGAGCCCCCCATGCTGTGTCCAAACAGGTACACCCGTCGTTTATCCACATCCGGCAGCGTTTTCAACAAATGCTCAATCGCCGCGATATACGCATCCACCATTTCCGTGGGGTCGGCGCTGTTCACCCCGTCCGGCCGGGTCGTGTACTCGTGCGTGCGGTCCTGCGGGTGCAGATAAACCACATATGCGGGAAAATGTTTCCGGTAGGTCTCCGTCACCCAGGCGTTGCCGCCCACGCTCTTCTTGCCGATCCCTCCAATCCCGGGCTGCAGCACCACCAAGGGAAATCCGTTGGGAGGCCTGCGGGCCCCCGCATCCGGACGTGCCAGAGAATAGTGGAGTTTTTTCCCGTCTTCAAAGGCGTGCCGTTCCCAGTGTTCGGCACCGGCTTTCATCTCTTCTTTGGAGAGATTCGCGTAAAACGGACTCCTTTTCCGGTTCGCCACCTTTTCCGACATCCTGAAATGTCCATAATCGCGGATTGGATCCCCGTTGGAAAGGCGAATGGGTTCCAGGGTGGGATAGGTCCGGGTGGCCGCGTGTTTGGCCCGTGGTTCCGGCCCACGGTCCGGATCTCCCTTGAACGATGACAGATCTGCCGGGAGTTCAGTTAATTCCGCCGGAACTGTCAGAGACATTCCCAAACAAACAGAGACCATAAAAAAAACTCGGAAAAACAAATTCATGGGTACACCTCCACATTTAATCTAAAAAATCCAGGATCAGGGGCTGTTTCAGAAAGAAACACACTTACGGAATCACTGTTTCGATCTACGAATTCAACCGGAGCATTTTCTGCCGGCAAAAAAGGACCTCCTGCCACAGCCACGGCCAGTGGATCCCAGGAAACAAGATCCTCCGATAACTCCATTTGATACCGGATATCCATTCTTTGATACTCCTGCGACAGTGAAAGCTGAAGTTGGGCACCGATGTTACTGGCTTCAACCAATAATA
>CAZVCO010000173.1:0-3053 GCA_964625795.1 uncultured Verrucomicrobiota bacterium
GCAGAAATTGGTGTACGAGATGTCGGTCGCGCTCGCCCCCGGTCTGCTGGGCGGGCTGCTGCTGATCCTCTCCGTGTCACTATGGATTCCTCACCCCCGGCTGAGACCGGTGCAGCGGACCGGGGTTCAGGTGCTGCTGATCCTGCTGATTGCCCGCTTCTGTCTCCCGCTCTCCTCGATGGCCAATGCCTATGTGAACCGGAATTTTTTCCAGCCCCAAATCGAGGAGACCCGCAAAGGGCTGGCGCTTGGCGTCAGCGAACTGAAAGAGCTGCAGGAATTCACCCTGCCGGAAATCGACGGGCTGCGCGGCACCCTCGATAACAGTGTGGCTTTCGTGAAAACGAAATCGGTGGCGTTCAAAGAGGGACTGATCGCGGTGACCACCCATGCCGGAGAGGTGGTGGAGAGCCTGCTGACTCTGACGTTTCTGTACATCGGCGTCTTCCTTATACAGGTGATCCTGCTGCCGGCCGGGGTGCTCTGGATCCTGCTCAAACTCTCGAACAGTCTGTTCGTCCCCCGGCGGCAGGCAGAGGGCTCAGGTCCGGCGCCTCAGTAAAGGTTCGCACAGGATCCCCTTGATCAGTCGTCGTGGGGATCGATATCCACCGGACTGTGAAGGTGCTCGGTACTGCCCGGGGTGGACACCACCTTCCAGACGCACCACACCAGCAGGCCGGTCATTCCGCCGATCGCCAGCAACATCATGATCCATCCGCCTGCGGTCATACGATCTCCTTTTTGCTGTCCTGGGACTGCCATCGTTTGTTGGAGGTGACCACCACCCAGCTGAAAAACGCGATCACCACCAGAATAAAGACCAGGGAGAGGAGTGAAACGGTGGGTTTTCCGTCCACCAGCTTCAGGCTCTCAATGCGACCGGGCATTTCCTCCCGGGCCCACAGGGCAAAGATCCCGATCAGGTAGACCGGGGAAATGTAGCGGATCACAAACATGATCCAGCGGGGCACGCGGATTTCCGCTCCGCTGGAGAGTTCCTCGTATCCCCGGGTTTTCCCCACCACCCAGCCGAAAATCACCGTCTGCAGGGTGGCGAAAATGAAGATGAAGAAGTTCGCCATCCAGAAATCCACGGTGTCCAATGCGGTCAGTCCCTTGCTGTACCAGGTGATAAAGGCGGTTCCCAGCAGGGTGATGCCCCCCAGCAGCGCCACCGAACGCTTACGGCTGAGGCCCAGGCCCTCCTCCAGCAGTGCAATGGAGGGCTGCAGCATGGAGAGGGAACTGGTGACGGCGGCCAGAAACAGTAAAAAGAAAAACAGAAAGCCGAAAAAGGCCCCGGCCGGCATCTGATTGAAGACGTTCGGCAGGGTCATGAACCCCAGGCTGAAGGTGCCCACGTTGGCCGAATTGCTGAGGAAAGCGGGTCCCAGAAAGATAAAGGCGGCCGGAATGGCGATCATGCCGCCCAGCACCACCTCACAGAAGCCGTTTCCTGCGGCGGAGGTCAGCGAGGACAGGCAGATATCGTCGTCTTTTTTCAGATAGCTCGCGTAGGTCAGGATCAGACCAAACCCCAGAGAGAGGGAGAAAAAGATCTGACCGGTGGCCTCCACCCAGACGGTGGGATTGGTCAGGGTGTCGCCCAGGGTGCGCCCCTCGGCCACCGGATTCCACATAAAGCCCAGGCCGTTGATGAGGTTCTGTTCCGGCGCGGCCGGATTGGGCGGCAGGGTCAGCACCCGCACCAGCACCACCAGCGCGCAGACCACCAGCAGCGGCATGGCAATGGAGCAGAAGGTCTCGATCCCCTTGCTCAACCCGCGGTAAATCAGGGCGAAGTTGATCAGGGTGCAGAGTGCGATGCACACCAGCATGCCCAGCTGCGGACCGGTGAACATGGCCCCATTGGACGCCATGCCCAGCGACTCAACTACAAACGAGGTGATCCGCCCCGCATCCGCCCCCAGTTCGGGAATGGCTCCGGTCAGAAAGCTCCAGGCGAAAAACAGGCAGAGCGCCTCCAGGATAACGTAATAGGTGTAAATCAGCATGGGCATGATGGTGCCCAGCATACCGAGAAAGGAACCGTGTGTGCCCCCCAGCACCTCCCGGAAGATTCCCGGAGCGGAGTTGTGGCCGCGGTTGCCGCCGTGGCGGCCCAGGGCCCATTCCGACCACGCCAGCGGAATGCCGACGATGAGAAAGGCGATCACGTAGGGGATCATGAACAGACCGCCCCCGTTCAGGACCGCCTTCCCGGGGAAGCGGAGAAAATTTCCCAGTCCCACCGCACTGCCCACCACGGCCAGAATGACGCCGGCCCGGCTGTTCCATGATTCTTTCTCTTTTTCGGCCATAAAAATGTATTCGCGAAGGGAATAGGTAAAATCAAGCGGGAAACGAATCCCCTTGCGTCGGGACTCCCGGATGCACAGGGAGAAACATATGACCTCATCTCTCTTTCAACAGATCTCCCGGCGGCTTGATCGCTGGAATCACGAGCTGGCCGAACTGGAGTTCAGCGCTCCGGTGCATACGGTGGTGAATCCATGGGACTATGCGCGGGAGGGCAGGGATGCGTATCTTCATTTACTGACCGATCAGCCGAGGGTCTTTTTTCTGGGGATGAACCCCGGGCCCTGGGGCATGGCGCAGACCGGGATTCCCTTTGGCGAGGTGGGGATGGTGCGGGACTGGATGGGGCTGACTCCGAAGGTGAGCCCGCCGGAAGGGGAGCACCCAAAGCGGCCGGTGGAGGGCATGGCCTGTACCCGGCGAGAGGTCAGCGGCTCACGGTTCTGGGGGCTGATGCGCGATCGCTTTCCGGATGTCCGGGCCTGTCTGGCCGATCAGGTGGTGTGGGCCTTCTGTCCTTTGATGTGGCTGAAGGAAAGCGGCGCGAATCTACCGCCCAATCAGATCCGCGTCCCGGAACGGCGGCCGTTGGAGGAGATCTGCGACCGGGCTCTGACGGAGGTGCTGGCGCTGTTCTGTCCCCGGCATCTGGTGGCCATCGGCCAGTACGCCGAGACCGCCCTGCAGCGGGTCCGCCCCGGACAGACCGTCACCCGCATTCTGCATCCCAG
>CAZVCO010000173.1:3063-6801 GCA_964625795.1 uncultured Verrucomicrobiota bacterium
GTGGATGCCCAGATCGCGGCGCAGGCGCGCGCGCACGGAATGCCCGAGCAGCAGGTCGTGGACGAGATCATGCTCAGGCCTATGCCGAAGCGTGCCTTCGGCGGGCGATCGACGCCACCGGTACCCCATCGCGAGTCACCCGCATTCTGCATCCCAGTCCCGCCAGCCCCGCCGCCAACCGGGACTGGGCCGGGACCGCGACTGCTCAGTTAGAGGAGGCGGAGATCTGGTGACCCTCTGCTCACTCATGATCCCTGCAACTCACCTTGCAGGGTATTCAGCAGGGTTTCCATCCTGATAGGTTTCTGAAGCAGGGTGGTGACGCCACGGTCCCGGAGTTCCTCCTGTTTTTCATGGCCGACAAATCCTGACATGGCCACCACGGGAACCCCCGGGAAGCACTCCTGGGCGGCAATGGCCACCTGCAGACCGTCCTGTTTGGGCATGATGACATCTGTCAGCACCAGATCCGGGGCCTCGCTCCGGTCACACCCCCTGAATTCTTTAATGGCTTCGACCGAGGAGGTGAATCCCTTGGGAGCATATCCGTATTGTTTGAGGACTCCTACCAGCAGTTCCACCATCGGGACCTCGTCATCCACAATGACAATGCGTTCCCCGTTTCCACGGTGCAAAGAAGATGAAGTTTCGCTTTCTTGTACAGCCTCTTCCGGAAAAGCGGGGAGGGAGATCGTGAACGTGCATCCTCTGCCCAATTCCGAATCCACGGACACCTCTCCATCCAGGGACTGAATCACGCCCCGCACCGAGGAGAGACCCAGGCCGGTTCCTTTTCCCTGCTCCTTGGTGGTGAAGAAGGGCTCAAAAATACGTTCCTGCATCTCCGGATCCATTCCCGGCCCGTTGTCCACCACCCGAATCAGCACCCGTGGTTCTTTTGACTCCTGATTCTCCAGTTCCAGCCGGATCATTCCGTCTTCGCGGTTCTCCAGGCAGTCGCGTGCGTTCAGGGCGAGATTCAGCAGGACCTGCTGCAATTCGTGTTCCCCCGCGCGGACGGGCCAGGGAATCTCCGGGACATAAGGCTCCACGGAGATGTCTTTCGGGAAGGTTTCCTGGGTGATGTCATATACTTCCATGAGAACATGCTCGGGATGGATCAGGCTCCGGTCACCGCTGCTTCCACGGGAGAACAGCAACAGTTTCTTCAAAATATCCCCGGCCCGTTTCGAGGAGCGGAAAATGGATTCGGCCGTCTCTTTGTCCGCCTCCTCCGGCAGACTGTGCAGCAGGAGTTCCGACCCCATCAGGATGGGGGCCAGAATATTGTTCATATCGTGCACCACGCCCCCGACCAGGTTCCCCAGCGTGTCGAGCCGGTTTTGATTCAAGTCCTCCTGTTCCCTTCTCCGGATGTCGGTGACATCCCGCTGATGGGAGGCCCAGTGGCGGATCTTCCCCTCTTCGTCCAGCAACGGCACGATGGTCCATTCCACCAGGTACTCCGACCCGTCCTTGCGGTAATTGACTGTCTCCGCGCGGAACGTGTTCCCCTTTTGCAACTCCTGTTTCAATTTCCGTAACATGGCCCGGTCGGTTTTCTCCCCCTGCAGCATTCCGGGTGAGTTGCCGAGTAACTCGGACCGGGAATACCCGCACATCTGCTCCATGGCGGGGTTGGCGTAGATAATATGGGGGCCGCCGGGGACTTCCAGTTGGTCGTCGGTAATCAGCACGGCATCTTTGGCCTGCAGGAGCACGTCTTCAAAAAGCTTCAGTTGATTTTTTGTGTTCTCCTGCTCGGTGATGTCGTTGATGGTGAAAATCGATTTCGTGACCTTGTCGTCCGTCATCTCCAGCGGGGCACCGTTGATCGAGAGGATTTTCCGCGACCCATCGGGCCACCGGATGGCGTGTCGGATTTCGTTCACAGACGTTCCGCTTTCTTTGATCCGGTTGAAAGGAAGATCCTCCTCTGGAAATTCCCCGCCATCGACAGCCTCGATCTGCCAATCCGGGTCATCAAAATGTTTCCCCATCAACCCGGTCGGATGGAGTCCGATTATGTTGGTCGCCACTCGGTTCGCCATCACGATCTTTCCTCCGGAATCCACCACGGTGACGGCGGTTGGCGTCAGATCCAGGATTTGCGCAAGCACGTTGCGGTTCTCTTTTAAGTGCTCCTCCATCTGCTTGGCCTCGGTCACATCTGTATCCGTGCCGCAGTATCCCTTTAGTTCGCCATCATCATCAAAGACCGGAAGGGCGTTCGTGGACAACCAGACGAGCTTCCCCTCTTTCGTCCGATTCTGATTTTCAAATCCCCGGAAGGATTCTTTACGCTCAAAAATCTCAAAGGCCTCCTGTCTGAGAGCATCCCGCGCCTCTTCGGGAAACCAGTCATAGAAATGAGCCCGGTTCACTACCTCTTCTGCGGTATACCCCATGACGTCTTGGATGGTCGGACTCACATACGTGAAAAGTCCTTCCTGATTCACTTCCCAATGAAACGTACGGTTGAAGCGCTCCAGTTCCAATAACCGCTTCAGCCGAGCAAGCTCAGAATCTTTTGACGGACGATCTGGAGTGTTATGCATTTATTTTCATTTGTAGCGCTTATAGAATGTATAAGATTACACCATGAGTGCATGTGTACCAAGCCTTTCATTCCGATTTGGGCTGAAATAATACCTGTGTGGATGGGCGGGATTTGATGAGTTTTCCGAGGGTCGGAAGCCGAAGACTACAGCGCTTCCGACCTTCGGAAGATGTGGCACCGTGCGGGGGTTTCTGCTAGAAGGGCGGCATGTCGACTGACCGTCTCATCTCCCTGTTTGCCCGCACCACGGCGGGTATGAAACCCGGCCTGGAGCTGATGCGGGAATTGGTGGAGGCGCTGGACCATCCGGAGCGTTCCTTTCTCTGTGTGCATGTGGCAGGGACCAATGGCAAGGGCAGTGTCTGTGCCATGGTGGAGTCGGTGCTGCGCCAGGCGGGTCTGAAAACCGGTCTGTTCACCTCGCCCCATCTGGTCCGCGTGAATGAACGCATCCGGGTCGATGGAGTGCCTCTGCCGGATTCCAGTCTGCTGAGTGCCCTCAGTCGGGTGGAGGAGATGGAGGGCCGGTTAAGCCGGCTGCCGACGTTTTTTGAAACGCTGACCGCCATGGCCTTTCTGGCGTTCCGGGAGGCCGGGGTTCAGATCGCGGTGATCGAGACCGGTCTGGGTGGACGGCTGGACAGTACCAACGTGGTGGAGCCGCTGGTGTGCGGGATCACCCGCATTGATCTGGATCACCGGGAATATCTCGGGGACACTCTGACGCTGATCGCGGGGGAGAAGGCCGGCATTCTGAAGCCGGGCCGGCCGGCGGTGATCGGACGGCAGGAGACGGAGGCGCTGGCGGTGCTGCAGACACGGGCGGAGGAACAGGGCTGTCCGCTCTGGGATGCGGCCTCCCGTATCGTGATTTCCGGACGTCGTTCGGGGATGGACGGACAGCGTTTTACGGTCTGCACCCCGGATCTGGACGTGGGGCGGGTACGCCTGCCCATGCTGGGGGCGTATCAGATGGAGAACGTGGCCACGGCGGTTACGCTGGCCGAGGCGGTCTTCGATCAGCTTGGACTGGAGATGCAGCCTGATGTGCTGAAAAAAGGTCTGTCGGAAACCGCATGGGCCGGGCGGGGTCAGATCCTTTCCGTCCGTCCGCCACTGCTGCTGGACGTGGCGCACAATCCCGGGGGGGCGCTGGCGTTGCGGGAGCTGTTGCGTGA
>CAZVCO010000174.1:0-2274 GCA_964625795.1 uncultured Verrucomicrobiota bacterium
GCCCTGGTCGACCTGCTTCAGTGCAATGAACTGTTCGATCACGTTCGGGTCGTAGCGCATTTCCCAGTTCTCCTGCAGGACGCTCAGGGCCTCTTCCTCGGAATAACCCGCTTGCTGCAGCTCCCGCATAAAGCGCTCCTCATCATGGCTTTCAATGTAGGGCACCCGTTGCCAGCCTGACTGGTAGGCATGTGAGCGGGGATCCAGAATCTCCCGGAATTTATTCGGCTCCTCAATCTCACCCCGCGAAAAGACCCGCCGCATCCGCCAGCGGTAATGCCCATCCCATTCGCCGTCAAGCTCGGTGCCTTTCACCATTGCGGGTTCGCTGGGCAGATTCTCCGCCATTTGAAACACTCCGGGATTGGCCTGATCCACCACGTAACTCATCCAGGAGGCGCCCCAGTCCTTGTACCCGGACCATTTGATCCATTGCGTGGCATCATACCGGTATCCGTCCACCCCCCAGAAGGTAACCCAATGCGTCAAGGTATCCTTCACGTAGCGTTTAAAGGCCGGGCTTTCCTGATCGAGTTTGGGAAACCCCCAGTTAAAACTCTCGAAGACCATGGTGAAAGGATTCACCTCGGCCGGACCATGCATGGCATGCAGCGGGCCGGAGCCGTCCACATGATTCAGCACAATGTCTTTGACATAGGCAATGCCGTGGCTTCGGGCCGAACGGATCAGCGACGCCAGCTCCTCCGGAGTGCCATACGCCCCTTCCGGCGCCATATGAAACGCGGGATTGTACCCCCAGCTTTCTGATCCCGGAAATGCAGTAACCGGGAGCGGTTCAATGGCATTCACCCCCAGGTCACGGATATACTCCAGCTTGGATTCAAGTCCCGAATAGCTGCCCGGCGGTGCGACATCGGGTATACTCAGTTCATAAATCACCCAGGTCTCAGGTTTCGGCGGAGTCCAGGAGGGCAAGGCTTCCGGGAGACCTCCCACCACGGTCCATGCGTGTTCCGGCAGATGGGATTCTCTCCGGGTCACCGGGTTCCGCCAGTCCACCATTTTGCTCCAGGGATCTGCAAACCGGTTGACGCCATTGATCACATATCGATATGCCAACGTATCGTCGGAATCGGAGGATAAGGTCAGCGTCCAGCGTCCACCCTCCAGTTTCTGCATCAGTGAGGTTCCCTCTTTCTGTCCGGATCGCCATTCCACCTCCACAAACCGGGCATTGGGCGCAAGCAGATGCAGGCGGATGTACCCGTCTTCCTCTGTGGCCCCATACGGATAATCAACAGGGAGATCAGGGCCGGATTCCAGATCCGGAAGTTTCCAAACGTCACGGGTTGAAACAGATAGATGGCCATTCCTGACAGCGATGGCGGTGAAGGTATGTGGTCCATATCCCCAATCCGAGGTATCCAGCGAGGCGGTCAGGGAACGGCCGTCCTCCGCAGCAACCTCCTGTCCGTCCAGCAGGAGGCGGAGGCGGTCCGCATCGGGAGCGGTTTCGAGTCCGAGGCTGATTTTCCCGCTCACAGTTTCCGACGCGGAATCCGTCCAGGAAATAGTTGAAGCATCAGGATGGGCTGAAAAGGTCACCGTATAATTTTTCCCGTCGTTGCTGTCCCAGGTATCTCCCCAGCGCACTGCGGCGTGTAAAGAACGGACAACCTGTTCCGGGCTGTCGAACGGTCCCAGCCGCAGCGTGGAGACTCCGTCCACCGGCGGTGGCAACGGCGTGTTCACGGCGACTCCCGAGTCAGCGGGTGTCGATCCCTCCGGCCAATAGGCCTCCAGCGGCAGAGCCCAGTCGCCATCCGGACCGTTGACGCCCCAATGCAGCATCCCTTTTTCCAGAGAATTCAGCACCGAGACCTCTACGAAATCCCCAAAAGTCGCCGATGAAGGCGTGAACCGGACCGTTCCGGACTGAGGAGCCAACCCGGCCAGCCGTTCCGCCCGTTGGCAGGGGTCCGCATCCGGATCCGCATCCACTAGCCGGTACACCACCGTATTACTCAAGGTCTCTCCTGGCGCCAGCGCCACCTCTGCACTCTGGGTTTCGATTTCGGCGTACCCCAGACCGGAGTTTGCATAGAACACCACCCCGCATCCCTCATCCGGCAGCTCGCCTCCGGCCCGGCCCCCTTCCGTCCACTGCATGAGAATGGTTGAGCCCTTACGCGCGGCAATCCACCGTGCGTCGGACCCGGCTTTATGCTCGCCCCCTCTCAGCGGAAGATAAGACAGCCCGGCAGAACAGAGCGTCATAAGATCGGGTTCCAGAGCATCGAATTGAATATGCCG
>CAZVCO010000174.1:2284-3657 GCA_964625795.1 uncultured Verrucomicrobiota bacterium
AAGCCTTCCTCGAACCGTGAATTCTCCGCCACCCCGAGAATCACCTCATCGGCCGCATGAATCTGGCTGATCTGCCAAAGGGTAACCGGAAACTCAGAGGCATTGATACGGCGGATCGATTGAAGAACTTGTAATTCTGGTACGGCACCCGGCGGCAGCCTGAATTGACGGACCACTTCGACAAAGATCGGATCCCCGATGATGCGTCGCAGCTCGATGACCCCGGTATCATCCTCCTCCCGCCAGCTGGAGCCCACCCAGTCGGACCCCTCCATCACCGCAGGCGGAGGCCAGTCACTCTTCCCAATGTCCGCCCACTGTCCCTGATGGACCGGCCAGAGCCAGTCTCCTCCGTGGTTCAACCAGTCTCCTCCGTTGTTTTCAGGGACTTGACCCGCGATGGCCTCATTCCGGGTCAACAGGTTTTTCCCGCCAACCGGGGCAAAGTGAATCATCCGGCCGGCACGCGGAGCCACCGAAATCTCCAGGGACTCATTCGAAAGGCTGTACACCTCCTCCCATCCGGCACCGGCTTCCGGTGCAACGGGTTGTTTTGCCGGCAACAACGCTGCAGCCAGAACGATTCCACTAACCGCAAGTATCTTAGGCATCGTCATATTTTCCTTCCGTTATTCGGCATTAGGCAACGGGACGTTTGCCACCAGATCACCAGCATCCTCCGGCTCCATTCCGCCGGAACTCTGCTTCCAGCCGGAGGGTCCCGCCGACACCACCACCGCCTTGACCTGATGCTGGTCCGGCAGGGTGTAATATTCAACTCGGCCATCAAAATCGCGGTCGAGCTTGATGATATACTGTTCTCCCCAGGGATCGAGCAGGGTGCCATCGTCAGAGGTGACATCGATATCCAGATAGACGTTTTGCCGGGAATTGATCCGATGGCCGGCGTTGGGGCCTTCCGGGATGGCCATCAGCGTCTGGATGATCTCTTTGCTGACATCCTTGGTGAAGTATTTGGCCTGCTGCTCCAGAGAGTCGGAAAAATCAGCGGCCGTTCCGGGTCGATACCCCTGATCCTCCGGTGCTACAGGCAGGTAGCCATAATCCCGAAAGAACAGATCAATCGCCGCCGCCACCGCCTTGGCTTCTGTGGCCGCGGTGTTTTTTCTCACGGTTCGGATGGCTTTACCCAGACCCACTACCGAGAGGGAGATAAGGATAGCGACAATCGCAATCACGACCAACATTTCGATCAGGGTGAATGCACGCTTCTGCATGGAGGAATTACTGTTCATCTTGGGTGTCTCCTTGAGGTTAGGTGGGGGTGGCTCAGTCAGGTCGTACGGGAACGAACCGGCGCGGTGCCCAAGGCCATTGAGGCCCTGGTGGGCGGCATCGAGGCCGGGCTCGCG
>CAZVCO010000174.1:3667-6773 GCA_964625795.1 uncultured Verrucomicrobiota bacterium
CGAACCGGCGCGGTGGATTCCCGGAGTACCAGATGAGGTTCACGGGTCTCCCGGCAGGAGTCACGTCCCCCGTTCAGCATCTCCAGCAGGCGGCGGCAGGACCGTTTGCCCAGTTCGTACAGGTCCATATGCAGCGTGGTCAGCCCCGGAGTGGTGTACTTGGCGGAGGGAATATCGTCCATACCCATCACCGACACGTCCCGGGGCACGTGCAGCCCCTTACCCATCAGATAGCGCATGGCACCGATGGCCATCCGGTCGTTGCCGGCCATAATGGCCGTGAGGTCCGGATGCCGGGAGAACAGCTTACGTGTCCCCTCGTACCCATCCTGCTCGTCCCATTCCGACGCCCCGTGCCAGTACAGATCGGTTTTTTTCAGCCCCCGGGCCAGGCACCCCTCCAAAAAGGCATCCCGGAAATCGAGGCCGGTGTAGGTATTGGTGCCGATAATCAGACCGATCTTGCGATGGCCCAGCTCCAGGAGATGATCCGCCACGATCTCCGCGGCGCGTTTATAGTCTACAGAAAGGTAGTTCAGCGAACTGTCCGGAAAATAATGATTCACCAACAACACCGGATATTCGGGCCCTTCCAGTTCCAGCAGAAACCGGTCCTCAGTAGTGGATGCGATGTACAGCATGCCGTCCGTGCGACGGTTGCGCAACAGGTTCAGATACTCTTTTTCCGCAATGTAGGACTCCTGCGCGATATCCAGCATGATTTTATACCCCGCCTCATTGGCCTCCTCGTAGATGCCGCTGATAATCTCGCCGAAATACACGTCTGAGAACACGTGGGTCAAATTCGGAACCGTCACGCTGAGACAGCGGCTGCGTTTGGATACGAGGCCGCGGGCGATCTCATTCGGACGGTAGTCCAGCTTCTCCGCGGCCTCGCGAACCCGGTCGCGGGTCTCCTTCTTGATTTTTTTACTGCCGTTGAGCACCAGGGACACGGTGCTGGGGGAGACATCGCAGAAGGCCGCGATTTCTTTGATGGTCACAGTTCGGGAGGTACGTGGAGACATAATCGTTGGTTGGGTTATGAAAAGGTTACGTGGTATTCTGACAAACGGACAGGAAAAAGGTTCATCTGAGCCGCCCGGCCCATTCGGTGATGTCCCGCAGCCGTTGCAGATCGTAATCGTGCAGATCCTCGGCCCGGAAACGCCAGGACCAGTTGCCCTGCATGCGGCCGGGGATGTTCATCCGTGCTTCCGTGCCCCGGCCCATCACGTCCTGCAGCGGCACGATGGCGGTATGCGGTTTCAGTTTGTGGGCCAGCGCGATCAGGTCCCAGTGGATCTGGGAGCCGTCGGTGTGCACCATGCCCAGCACCCTGTTCCGTTCGGCCTGAATCTCCTCAGGCGACTCGGTGTTATCCACCCCGGCCTCGCGCCGAAACCACCCCACCGTGGTGTCGTTGTCGTGGGTACCGGTGTAGACCACGCAGTTCTCCGGGAAACCCTCCGGACGGAGATGCGGCTTGAGATCGTCGGCAAACGAAAACTGCAGAATCCGCATGCCGGGCAGCTCGAAATCGTCGCGCAGCGCGTCCACGTCCTCGGTGATGAGCCCCAGATCCTCGGCGATCACCGGCACATCGCCCAGTTCCTTCTGCAGCGCGTGGAAAAAGTCGTGCACGGGCCCGTCCACCCATTGTCCGTTCATGGCCGTATCCTCATCCGCCGGCACCTCCCAGTAGGCCGCGAAACCGCGGAAGTGATCGATCCGCACGATGTCCACCATGCGGGTCATATGCTTCATGCGCCGCATCCACCAGGCGTAGCCATGCTTTTTGTGAAGATCCCAACGGTACAGCGGATTGCCCCACAGTTGCCCGGTGGCGCTGAAATAATCCGGCGGCACTCCGGCCACCACCGTCGGCTGACCGTCGTCGTCCAGATAGAACAGCTTCTGGTTGGCCCACACGTCGGCGCTGTCGTGGGCCACAAAAATCGGAATGTCGCCGATGAGCTGAATGCCATGGGCGTGCGCGGTGTCCCGCAGCAGTTTCCATTGACGGTCGAACAGAAACTGCCGCAGCTTCGCGAAGCGGATGCGTTCCGCGTGCTTGGTGCGGAAGGACCGCAGGGCGGAAGCGTTGCGGTGGATGTGTTTCGACTCCCATTCCGTCCAGGGCCGCAGGTCGTAATGCTCCTTCAGCGCCACAAACAGCGCGTAATCGTCCAGCCATTCCGCCTCGGACGCCTGGAACGCCTCGAAATCCTCCGCCAGCTTCGCATCGGCCCGGTCGGCAAAGGCCGCACACACCCGGTCGATCACCGCGCCGCGGGCCTGCAGCACCGGACCGTAGTCCACCCGCTCGGTGGGAAAGCAGGGGAAATCGGACAACTCCTCCGGCGTCAGCAGCCCCTCCACCAGCAGATCGTCGAACGAAATCAGCATCGGATTGCCCGCAAACGTCGACAGGCACTGGTAGGGCGAATCCGCCGCGCGGCAGGACCAATTTCTCCCATACCATACGGCCCGGGCAGAGAGGTGGGATGCAGCAGTAGACCGGATCGACGGGGAAAGTTCATATGAGGTCAGAAAATGAGTTAAAACGATTTAAAAAGACTTTTATGCGGCTAAAGCCTCCTCCCGTCAAGCTCAGGCCCCCAGAAAGAAAAATGATTTTTTTTGATTTTTCTCCTTGCGGGAATCTAACAATGTGAGATAAATTTAAAACGTTTTAAATTAACGGTTCATATGTTTGAAAATTAACTGTGATTATGGAGACTGAGTTATGAAAAAGATTATTGTTTTAATGGTACCCTTGTTTGTTGCATTAACCACCCACGCTGCAACGGGATTTTTCGGGGACAACTATATTGTCGGTGATGGTGGAACTTTTTTTCAGACCACGGGACCGGATGACGGAATAAACCCACAATTGGCAGATGGATTTGGATCCCTCACCGCAGGTGGCACGTTTAATATTGAGGGATTCGAAGTGAACACCTTTGAAGACAACGGTTCTGAAATTACCCACATGAACCTTTTCTGGACTGTGGATAGTTTCACGAATACCCATCAGATTCAGATATTCCCCGCTCCCGCCAAAACTGGCAACAACAGGCTCTGGCAGATTACCAGCGGCACA
>CAZVCO010000175.1:0-5071 GCA_964625795.1 uncultured Verrucomicrobiota bacterium
AGGCAATGGCCTTCTCCACCTCGTCGCCTTTGGAGACGTCGCAGCGGATACCGTGATGTTCGCCGGGGAGGGCGGCAGCCGCTTCCGCCGCCTTGTCACCGTTGCGCGCGCAGAACACGACCTTCGCCCCCTCTGCTGCGTAGGCTTTCGCGCAGTCGAGTCCGATTCCAGTGGAGCCTCCGGTAAGAAAAATGACATTGTTTTCTAAAAGCATAACCGATCACCTGTTTTTGTTTGTAAAAACATATTTTATATGCAAAAACATGGCTTCATGTCAAGAATCACCTTCACCGAAGACAAAGGAGGATGGCCTTTCCAGGCCGTCACGGTGAATATGTCGGGCAGGAATGCCCAACCTCCGTTTTGTCCGCGTGCGTTTACCCAATTATGAGATCCGCCCCCTCCTCCCGGAAATATGCCGTCCCCGCTCTGGAAAAGGGGTTGGAGGTGTTGGAACTATTGTCCGAGGAGCCGGGAGGGCTGACCCTAACCCAGATCGCCCGGAAACTCGGGCGCTCCTCCGATCAGCTGTTCCGACCTCTGGTCTGTCTGGAGCAGCGGGGGTATCTGCACCGGGTGCGTCCCGGCGATACCTATCACCTCACGCCGAAACTGTTTGTGCTGTCCCACCGTCATCCGCCCACCCGGCGTCTGCTGGAGGCGGCGGTTCCCTGCATGCAGGCGCTGTCGCGACGCTGCCATCAGTCCTGTCATCTGTCGATTGCCCGGGAGGAGGATCTGCTGGTGGTGGCCCAGTCCGATGCGCCGGATAATCTTGGGTTTGCGGTGCGGACCGGCACCCTGCTGGAGAAAACCGCTACCTCCTCCGGACTCACCTGGCTGGCCTTTCAGCCGGAAACGGAGGTGGGGGACGGCCTGGAGTCGGAACTGCGCCGGATCCGCCGCCGTGGAGTGTTGAAGCGGCCCAGTCCCACCGTGCGGGGGCTCACCGATCTCTCCGCCCCGATTCTGAATCATGAAGGCCGGGCCCTGGCAGTGCTGTCGGTGCCCTACATCCGCTTTCTCAACGAGCCGGTGCCGGTAGACGAGGTGCTGGAGGCCCTGCGGGACACCGCCCAACAGCTCTCTGAAACCCAGGGGGCCAGGGTATCTGCTGTGCAGTGAGTATAATTGGACCGCCATAGTCCCGCTTGCGGGACGGCGGCGGATCGGTCCCCGTTCTCTTTCAATGTTGGATGTTCAATGTTTGACGCTTGCCACGCCGGAGGCGTGGTTCGTCTTTCCCCCACCCTCTATTCCGTCCGCCCGCTTCTCTTCTGCCGTCGGTAAGCGCTGGGGGTCTGGCCGGTGGAGGTTTTGAAAAAGTTGGCAAAGTGTTCCTGGGTCAACTTACAGGTTTCGGCGATTTCCGACATGCGAAGATCCGTCTGTGCCAGTAATTGTTTGGCATGTTGGAGTTTCACCTCCCGCACATAACCGCCGGGGGTGGTGTTCAGGTGTTTTTTGAAGCCACGCTCCAGGGCGCGGCGGTTGAGTCCGGCTTCGCGGGCGGCCTCGGCGATGGAGGCGTCCAGCAGCGCGTGATCGTGCAGGTAATTCGCCGCTTTGGCGATGGCGGGATCGGGGAGAGCGCGCAGGTGGGTCGACTGACGTTCCACCACCTCCCCGGGTTCGAGAGTCTCGGCAACCTGAGACAAAGGTTCGCCCGCCCGCCGCGCATCGATGTGTTCATCCAGCAGTTGCGCCGCGCGGAAGCCGATTTGGTCCAGGGGCTGGGGGATGCTGCTGATGTTCGGCCGCACCGATTCGCAGATAAGTTTATGGTTATCAGTGCCCAGCACACTGATCTCCGAGGGAATCCGAATGTTCTGTTGATCACAGAGTTCCAGCAACCGCATAGCCGTAATATCATTCACACAATACACCCCGGCAGGTTTGGGAAGCTCCTTCAGCCAGGTTTCCATCTCCGTGTTCCGGTACCAGGGCTGTGTCGTGATGTGACGCACTTCAAACCGGTGGATCTCCCGCTTTTCATCCCACAGCCGCCGGGCAAAGCCCTCCTCCCGCAGGCGGGAAAACGGAGGGTTCCCCGGCCAGAGCAGCAGGCCGAAATGTTCAAAGCGGTTGCGGAGAAAATAGTCCGCCGCCCGCCGCCCGACCGCCCGGTTGTCCGGCTCCACACTGGATGCCACGGAAAGGGATTCATGGTGCAGGTTGGTCACCACGGTCGGGATGTCGTCCAGTTCAAACAGTTTGGGAACCCGTGACGGCGGGTTCACCACCAGAATTCCGTCCGGTTTCCAGGCCAGCATGTCCCGCACATGAGTAGCATCCACTTCCGAGGCATAGAGATACCCGATTTTCCAGTCCGGCTGGCTGAGCGCGAACCGCCGTATCCCCATCTGCACCGTGTCCTCCACATGGACGCTAAGGCCACGGCTGCAGATCAGGATGCGTTTGGCGGTGGAGGATGAGATGGTTGAGGGCATGGCGGAATAGTTTACGATTAACCCAAAAAAGAAAACATGAAAAGTAAATATGTCGTTTCAGCTTAAATTAAAAACGCTTTAACGTGATGACAGCAGCATGGCAAGAGATGTACTGTAATTAGCAAGTTTAATAATTTTATAGAACAATACGTAATGGATTACAACGTGAACATAAAAACCCTCTGCAAAACCCTCTTGATCGGCCTGATGGCTGCTGTGGCTCTGACCGTTTCGGCGGATACTGACTTCACTGATGGTAACCATCTTTCGCCTACAAACACGACGACAGATTCCTTAATTACGACATCGGATAACTGGGATGGTGGGCTTCCAACGGGAGGCTCGAACCCCGGTACGATCTCTATCGATGCTGACGCATCAGATTCCATATCTGTAGACGGGTATGATGTCACTCACGACGGTGGGAATCTTGATACTGTTGGTAACACAAATTTGACATTTGGAACTGGAACGACCTGGGTTCAAAGTGGAGGAAACATTGTGGGAACCCGAGGGCTTAATGTAAACGGGGCTACGTACACGCTCAACTCGGGAACGACCAATCTCACCGAAAACAATAGAGACAGCATTGTTCAGAGCGCGGGTTCAGTGACCATCAATGACGGTGTTTACCAAGTAGGTCGTCACCAGTTTCTTGCTGGCGGTGATTTCACCGTAAATGGTGGCACAGTCACAATTTCAAATCATCTTGGCAGTCGAAATTTTCATAGCGGAGGCAGCCTTAGTTTGAACGGAGGGACCATTTCGGCCGAATTTCTTACCTACGGTACGGGAGGTCTGAATCTCTCATTCGGTGGTGCGACAGCTGGCAGCCTGACAATTGCGAACTTTGATGGGAACCGGCATGATGTGGATAATATTGGGATTGATTTCCTGAGTGGCACGCTAATGAGCATGACGTTGACAAATCCTGTCGAGTCTGGAGATAATACAGACGGCGATATTGGTTGGATGAATGTTGGTGACGAAACAGGTCGAGATTGGGCCGAACAACTTTGGTTTGATGGGCGACTTACATTTGGTGGTGCGGATTCTTCCACACTAGGAAATTGGACGTCGGTTACTTCCGCCGGTGGGCTAGGTGGGGGCGAGTCGTTTGACTTTGACGGCAACACGCTATCCGTCATCCCCGAACCCTCCACCTTGGCCCTGCTGGGGCTGGCCGGTCTGGCCGCGCTGTTCTTCCGCCGTCGTTCCGACTGAGGCGGAACTATGTCGTGACGTGTCCGCCGCCTTAAGTAATCGGAAATGAAGGACCGGATTCCGGTCACCGTTGAAACGCCGCAGAGTGATTCCGCGGCGTTTTGCTTTTCAGAGTGGACTGCTGGAACGCTGTAACCTCAGAGCTCATTCATCTCCCAGCTTCCTGTGGTGTGCTTGTCGAAATCAGCCTGGCGTTTGAAAAAGAACCGTGCTGTCGATATTTTTCCCTCACGCTTTTCCGTTCCGCAGACATCTCATATTCACCAAACGCTTCCGTATTCGAGTCTGGTATCCAACCCCTTTGCAGCAGCCATGTATGGGGGTCAGATTAGGTCATTATTAAATATCCAGAGATATAAATTCAGGATGCCATGTCGTTTTAGCTTAAATTAAATACGCTGTAACGGGGTGACGAGGGGTCGTGTAACGTGTAGAGTATGTGGATAATTATATGACTGACAAACGTTCATCCTCAAATTCAAGGTGATCCTATGAAGATTACTTCCAAAACAACTTCTTTCCTCACATTTATCATTATGTTCGTTTCCGCTGTAGTTAATGCAGCTGTCATATTCAATGACCCAGGTTTTAGTGGTGAATTCACTGCTGTTGGTGATCCGTTTGATGAAACAGACAGTGCACATTTCGACAAGTGGGTATCAAAAGATGGTGAGGCCGATAGTGGTGCTACGATAAGAGAATGGACCATGGAAGGTACAGGAGGAAATCCACTCGGTTATGCAGATGGGACGTTAGGCAATTCAGATAGCTACCGAAGAACAATGTTTCAGCTCGTTACAGATGACAAAGTGAATACGGGTCTTATGGATTTCAACTTTGATCTTAATTTAGTCACTACAGGATCGAACACTATGGTCGTCGGGATTTGGGGAGTCGAAAATCAGGCAGGGGCCACCTTTAATTTTGATACCGCTCCTGGTCCCAGCTTCGGGGTGGACAGTGAAAGTGCAGTGTCGCTCGCTACACAATCGTATAGTACCGACACTTCTGGTTGGGAGGGACAGACTATTTCAAACGTAAATTTAGGCACGGGCTACGATTGGATCATTGTTGGGTTTCAAGCTAATAATTTTAACCAAGATGAAACTCTTGGAATTGATAACGTGTCTATGGTCCCCGAACCCTCCACCTTCGCTCTGCTGGGTCTGGCGGGTCTGGCCGTGTTGTTCTTCCGCCGTCGTTCCGCCTGAGGCGGAACTATGGCGGGACTGGCTGCAGTTTTTTTTCGCCGCCGGACAGCCCTTCGTTCAGATCACGTTCCAGAAAATGGCTGCTGCTTAACTTCTCCAAAAAGGTATCATGCAGCGAGCCCTCTTTGGCAATTTTGTTCAAAAGTTCCTGCAATCTGACCCCTTTGACCGTCGGCGGATTTTGAA
>CAZVCO010000175.1:5081-6713 GCA_964625795.1 uncultured Verrucomicrobiota bacterium
CGGAAGTAACCGGAACCGAAGGACTGGATTCCGGTCACCGTCAAAACGCCGCAGAGGAATTCCGCGGCGTTTTGCTGTTTTGGGGTGTCGGGCTTGTCTAGCCGTAGATCTTATTCACCTGCCAGACAAGCTGGCAGGGGTCTGTACTATTTTTTTTGCGGGGGGGTACGGGCTAGCCTGAGGTCTTATTCACCTGCCGGGCGAGCCGGCAGGGGTCTTAGCCAAAGATCTCCTTCACTTGCAGGGTCAGCTTGCAAGGGGGAAACTACCGCCCCCTGCGGGCTTGCCCCGCAGGAGCGCAAGATCTGTGGCTAGCCGATCCTCAAACCCATCCCACACCGACCCCTGCCGGCTTGTCCGGCAGGTGAAGAGGATCCGCGCTATCTCTCTTGCCTCACCCGCTTCCGCACCGCGGCCATGCCGTACTCTCTGAAGGTCCCCACATACGAGGTCGGCATCCACAGTCCCTGCGTACCCGCCGCCTGGCCGGTGCACTGCCGGATGTCCTCTACCAGATTCGCTGGACTCCGGGCCGGATCACCCTTCACGGCCAGATGCACGTGGTCGGGCATGACCGATACCCGCCCTGTTTCCGGTTTGCGGATCAAGGCATCCCGGATGTTCTGAAGCTCCTGACTGGGCAGACGCACCCGGTCTGCAGTGACCAGGACCACATGCAAGGCAACCACATACCGTCCGCTGCGGGTGGAGAAGGGCTGTGTCGGCTGCACCTCCGGATTCGTGACGGCCAGACGCGCCAGCGCCTCCCGGTATTTCGAATCGGCGAAGTCCCCACCATCAAGTTGATTCCTTAGATAATTCTCGACCGTAGTCCGGTTCGGATTCCCGACCGAAACGCAGGAGATTTTCCGGCTGAACCGTACCGGATTCCCACGTTCTCTGAGCGCGTGTTGCAACCGTCCCTTTGCATGCTGGCAAAGAAAAACCGGGCTCGCCTCGGGCCGGATGGAAAAGAGGATCCGAACGGCATCCGGATTCCAGGTCCATTCCAGGGCGCGGAGGCCGTCGGACTGCCACGCCTGGGTGAGGGTGGTGCGGGTGGATTCAGGAAAGGTTTCGGGGAAGCGTTCTCCATTTCTTGGCCAGCCTGTCCATGAAAAACGGAGCTGATAGGCGTAGCGTGGGGAAGAGGGAGGGGGCATGGGGAGAGGTTTTGAAAGGAAAGGTGGAAGGTCAAGCGTCGATTGAAAGGGTTTAGCCAGGGATCTGATTCACCTGCCGGGCGAGCCGGCAGGGGTCTATTTTTTGGGTTCGGGCTTGGCTAGCTGAAGGTCTCATTCACCTGCCGGGCAAGCCGGCAGGGGTCTTGCTCATACCGTCCCTGCGGGCTTGTCTAGCCGTAGGTCTGATTCACCTGCCAGACAAGCTGGCAGGGGTCTGTTTTTTGAGGGAGTGGGCCTGTCTAGCCAGGGATCTGATTCACCTACCGGGCTGGTTCGACAAGCTCACCACAGGAAGCCGGCAGGGGGTTTAGCCCCGATCCCTCCAACCCACCCCCACACCGCCCCCTTGCGGGCTTGCCCCGCAGGAGCGCAAGATCTGTGGCTAGCCTGCCGTCCCCCTTCCCGCACCCCACGACCCCTGCCAGCTTGCCTGGCAGGTGAAGAAGAC
>CAZVCO010000176.1:0-1244 GCA_964625795.1 uncultured Verrucomicrobiota bacterium
GGTCGGGGCGTACGATCCCGATCCCGCCGCGGCCAGCGGTCTGGAGCTCTCCTGGGGCAGCGTCGAGTCCTGGGGCGGCGGAGGTCCCGGCACCTTCAGTCTGCGGCTCTTGGAGCGGGATCCGACTCTGTCGATTACGGTGTTCGATCTGCCCCCCGTGGTGCAGGCGGCAGAGGAGATTCATCGGGATCACCCCTTTGGCGGCGCGTTGACGTTTACCGGCGGAGACTATCACCGGGACGACCCGCCGGGAGGGATGGACACGGTGCTCTATTGCGGTGCGCTGCATCAGGAGCTGCCGGAACAGGTGCCGGATCTCCTGCAGCGTATCAAAACCGTATTGAAACCCGGGGGAACGCTGCTGGTGGTCGACCTGCTTCTGGATGATGATCGCACGACACCGGTCTATGCCGCTCTTTTTGATCTGAACATGCGTCTGATGCGACCCACCTCCCATGTTCACTCCGTAAGTGAAGTAAAGGAGGCCCTGACCTCCGCAGGCTATCACCTGCTGCGTTCAGGCGAGGTGCCGCAGACTCCGTACCGCTTCGTGGAAGCTTCTCTTGAATCCTGAAAACCTGACCCCCCAATCGTATGAAAGCACCGATTATCATTTACTACGCCAGCATTTGCGGCCTGTGCCACAAAGCCATTGAGTTTTTTGTCTCCCGCGGCCTGGATTTCGACGCCCGTTGTATCGGATATGACAAAGAGTCCGATGAATGGCTGCCTTCAGGGAATCTTGAGGAACTGGAGAAGCAGATCGGCACCTTTGATTTTGTGCCCCAGATGTTTATCAATGGCACCCATGTGGCCGGCTGGAAAAAGCTGGAGCCCATGATCGAATCCGGCGAATTCGACCGTCTGCTCAACGGCGGGGACTGAGGCGGATCAGAGGAAATACCGCAGCCAGATATAGACGGTCGACACCGCGGCACTGAGCAGCAGGGTGGGGAACCCCATACGGAAAAAGTCGCCAAAGGTCAGGACGTAGTTGTTCTTGCGGGCAATCTGCGTGACCACCACATTGGCCGATGCGCCGACGATGGTGCCGTTTCCGCCCAGGCAGGCTCCCAGGGCCAGTGACCAGTAGAGAGGATCGGCGATGGTGCGCAGGGCATTGATCTGGCTGCATTTTTTTTGAACCACCTCTTCCAAAGTGATCAGTACATCATGAATCACGGCCATGAGGGCTTCCGGCTCGATCGGTTTTTCCAGGAATGCATCCGGCCTGGTCTCGATAA
>CAZVCO010000176.1:1254-5535 GCA_964625795.1 uncultured Verrucomicrobiota bacterium
TCGAGTCCGGCATCGCCGGCAAACTCGGGGATGACGGATTCCAGAATCGGAATGAAGGAGATCACCAGGGGGATATTGTCCAGAAACGCGCTGGAAATGGCACTGAACCACAGGATGGCAATGGCGGTGACCAGCACACTGCCGCCGGTAAGGTTCACAAGCCCATGCCCCATAAGTTCAAACAGTCCGTTCACCTCCAGGGCCCCCACCAGCATAAACAGACCCACGAAGAAGAGGATGGTGTTCCATTCCAGTCGCTCCAGGGCGTGATGCAGATCCTGTCGGCAGACCAGACACATCAGGAAGCCGCCGGCCAGGGCAATGATGCCGGTTTCCAGCTGCAGCGAATGACTGAAAAAGAATCCGATCAGGACCAGACCCATGCAGGGCAGGGCGCGTTTCAGTCGGCCGGGATGAATGATGGCCAGTTTCGGTTCCGCCTGCATCAGGCGTTCCTTGGCCTCCGGGGATACCGCAAACATACTCGAAAACTGAAATACCACGATTACCGACACAATAGCCAGGATCACCAGAGCAATGGGGCCCAGATTCCACAGGAAGTCATTAAAGGTCAGGTGGGTGCGGGACCCGATGATGATGTTGGGCGGATCCCCCACCAGAGTGCCGGTGCCGCCGATGTTGGAGAAGATGGCCTCCAGAATCAGAAACGGTACCGTGGGGATTTCCAACAGCTGACAGATCAGAATGGTGATGGGGGCAATGAGAATGATGGTGGTGACATTGTCCAGAAAGGCTGACAGAAAGGCGGTCACGATCAGCATAAGGATCAACAGCCTGGGGCCGTTGCCCTTGGCGATCTGGGCGGTGATAATGGCGATCCATTCGAACAGTCCGGTGGAGGCCAGAATATTCACGCACAGCATCATGCCGATCAGCAGGAACACCACGTTGAGATCGATCTTCTCCAATGCCTCCATGTATCCTATCTGATGCGTCCCGACCAGCAGCGCCGCGCCCAGGACGGCCACAATGGTCTTGTCCACCTTTTCAGTGGCAATGAAGTAGTAGCAGACCAGGAAAACGAAAAGGGAGGGAATAAAGGGGAGCACGGGGACCGGAGGGGTTAAAAATTAATAGCGCGGTCGAGCACCGCCAGACGGTCGATCACCCCCATCAGGGTGCCGTCGGGTTTGGTAATGAACACTTTCAGACGTTTTTTCACCGAGAGCTGAAAAATGACTTCGATCAGGGTGGCCGTGGGGGGGAGTGCGGCGAAATCGGTGGACATGATGTCCCTGGCCGTGAGGTCATCCTCGTGCTGAAAGTATTTTTCCAGTGGATTGAAGTTCCGCACAAAGGAAACGCTCTGCAGTTGCTGAAAAAACTCCGGCATACCGAACTGGAAGACATCATCGGTGGTGACCTGGCCCACCAGCCTGCCCTCCGGGTCCACCACGCTCAGGCAGGCCTCTTTGTACTTATACATGAGGTGGGTCACGTCCTCCAGACTGGTGTCCTCCTGCAGACGGGTACGCGGCTGGGTCATGATGTCAGAGGCGGATACGCTGAGTTTCAGATCGACGTCATGCGTCTTCAGATAGTCATAGATCAGTTGAGCATCATCCGCGTGCTGGAAATAGCTGCTGACCGCCGGGTCGCTGAGCAGTTTGGCCAGACCGGACCAGATTTTGATCACAATATTGGGGGTTTCCGCCGGAGCCATCACCATACAGGAGATGGTGATGGGTTTGCCGTCGATGGTGTCGTAGTCCAGGGGCTCAGCCAGCACCGCGATGGAGAGACCCAGATGTCCGAACTGAGGTACCCGGGCATGGGGCACAAGAATGCCGTTTCCGAGCCCGGTGCTCTGTTTCCGTTCCCGCTCCAGCAGCATCTCCACCAGGCTGTCGGGAGAGTGTCCCTCCATGTTCCGCTCGGGGGTGTGGGCGATGATGGAATCCGCCTGAAGCCGGACCAGTTCCTCCATGCTGCTCACCTTCACACCGGTGAGAATGCATTCAGGCTGAATAAACTTCAGGAGATTCATGGAGAGCAAGAACCACAAAACCCCCTAAGGATCAATGTTAAAGCACCGGGTACTGGGCGCATCTCATTATTAGTGACAGTATGGGGGAAGAACACAACCGCGGACCGACGCGGACAAACGCGGACCCATGCAGGAAAGGAAGAAAATTCCAGTCAGGATGAAGGCCTGAGGTTGATATGGGGAGATGTGAAATATTTTTCCACGTAATCGTGCCCGTAATCGTAAACGAATTTTCGTCTGATGTGACACCTGTACCCCTGCAAGAAGGGCAGATTTCCTGCAAACATGAAACCGAGTTTTTCCGGTACGTCGTATGACGGATCTTTTCTCACTCTTTTGTAAGGCTCGATTACGATTACGAGCACGATTAGGATTACGAGGGTTTCGGGTAGATTTTTTTTGTCATAAAGACAGTTTTACCGACGGTACAGGCGGAGCGCCGTTCCGTTCTGCCCGAATTCGGGGATCTCATCTGTCAGAGTGAACCGGTGTTGAATGACCTCTTCCAGACGTTCGAGTTCTGTTGCCGGTGTGGGGGTCAGTGAGGGGCTTTGCAGCGTGAAGGCATATCCGCTCAGGGCCGCGACCTCTGCCGGGGTGGTCCGGATCAGGTCGATCAGCCGGTGCTCATTAAGAAGGTTCAGTTGGGCTGCGCGCGGAGTGGTGAGTCCGGGGGTATAGCTGAAGGGACCCATCTCCAGGCCGGCAGGAACATCGCGTCCGGATTCGATGGCCAGATAGGTGTCGGGGGTCAGCAGAAGAGTTCCGCCCGGATCCAGCTGTTCAATCTTCGCTGCGGCCTCCCGCAGTCCGGCCAGCTCCGACTCAGTCTTTACCGGCCACCACAGACGGTCTCGTCTCCCGCCGAACCAGGTCTCCAGCGTGGGGGAGGTACCGGCAAAGAGCAGCGTCAATCCAAGTGCCCAGGCCGGTGCCCGGGACCGCAGGGCTCCGGGCAGAAGCTTCGGTCCCTCCAATGCAAGGACCAGTATCAGCACGGGAAGCAGCACGGTCTGATACTCATCATAAGGGAAGGGGGCACTCAGGTGGACCAGGGTGACCAGCAAGGCCCCCGTCAACAGGGTCATGGACGGGCGGGAGAGTGATTTCCAGTGTGGCCAGAGTGCGGCCAGCCCCACTGCCACCGGCAGGATACTCCGCAGCCAGCGCAGCACAAAGGCCCCGCGCACCGCCAGGCCTCCGGTCAGGACACGTGCGGTATGGAAGTCCCAGCATCCGAACCACAGTCCTTCCGGTGCCTTCCAGAGAAACGGACCGAGGATCAGGAGCAGGGTGACCAGAAATCCGCCCAGAAAACCCCCCGCCGCGAACAGGTCTCTATTCCGGCGTCGGCAGAGCGGTTCCAGAAAAAGCGGCAGGGCAAAAAGTAGGAGCGAAATCCGGGTGCCACCCGCCAGGCCGCAGCAGATTCCGCAACACATAAAGGGCAGGGGGCCTGCACGGCGTTCGGCCTGATACCGGAAGGCACAGGCACCTGCCAAAAACAGACCGGCCAGCGCATAGGTCTTCACCGTGGCGGAAAATTGCAGATAGGAGGGATTCAGTCCCAGCAGGAGGAGAATCAGCAATATGCCCAGCGCCTTCCCGTCAGGAGGGGCGGAGGTTCGGACGATGTGCAACAGCAGTCCCAGGCCGGCCAGAGAAAAGAGGAGGGTGAGACTGCGGCCGCCCAGGAGTCCGGTCTGTTTCACCAACGGAGTGAAGGCCTGATAGACCAGCGGGAAGACCGGAGGCTGGGTAAAAGCGAAGTCCCGGTAGGGCAGATGTCCCTCGTGAGTCTGTTCGGCCGCCATCAGATACCACCCCTCGTCCTGATTCAGCGGGGACCACCACAGCGCGGTGGCCGCCAGCAGCAGGCAAAGGGGAAGGGCTGCCCGTATGGCCGACTTTACCGTCATTTCTGACCGTATCTCTCCAGAAACCGGGCGAACACGGCGGAACCTTTTTCGAGTTGTTCCAGCTCGATATACTCATCCACCGTGTGGGCCTGGGCGATATCTCCGGGACCGAACACCACGGTGTTGGCGCACACCCGGCTGAACATGGAGGCGTCGCTCACCCAGGAGGTTCCATAGGCGGGACATTCCCCGGTGATGGCGTCCTGCAGGGTGCGGACCACCGGCAGCACGTGGCACACGTCCCCCAGCGCCGAGAGGCGCAGCACGCACAGGCGTCGGGGCGGATCGGTGGCGGTTGGGTGCATCGCAGTCGGGGCGGTAGGCAGCGGGTGTCCGATGGTGAACAATCAGGCC
>CAZVCO010000176.1:5545-6684 GCA_964625795.1 uncultured Verrucomicrobiota bacterium
CCCGCCGTATCGACCCTTTGGTCAGGGTGCCGCGGTCCACCATCCCCGACAGCAGATCGGTCACTCTGTCTTCGAATTCTCCCGGGTCCTCACCCGCCACCACCCGGCGGTCCAGCTCAAGCCGGGTATGATCAGGAATCACATTAAAGGTTTTGCCTCCCTCAATCCTGCCCACATTCAGGGTGGAGGAGCCGAGAAGAGGGTGGTCATAGCGCTCGGCCTCTTCGCGGTGAATCCGGTAGAGTTCGGGCAGGAAGGTCGTGAGGGCTTCGATGGTGCTGACCCCTTTTTCCGGCTGACTGCCATGACCGGCCACTCCCTCCAGCACCAACTCGTACCAGAAGGCCCCTTTATGGGCGATCACCGGCGCACAGCGGGTGGGTTCCAGAATGACCGCGTCATCAGCCCGGAGGCCGTCGTTCACCAGCTGCTCCGATCCGGTCAGTCCGGTTTCCTCGTCGGGAGCCCCCACCACCAGAAGCTGAATGCCGCGATCCGTGAGGGCCTGGATGCGTTCGACCGTGAGGGCGGCCAGAAACGCACAGGTGGATCCCTTCATGTCGCAGCTTCCCCGTCCATACAGACGGCCGTCACGGATCTCCGCTTTAAACGGATCCACCGTCATTCCTGACGTTCCCACCGTGTCCAGATGGACCTCGATCATCAGCGAGCGCACCGGATCGGCCGGGGCATTGCGCCCCACCACCGCCGGACGGCCGGGACCGATCGGAGAGAGGCTCTCCACCTGCAATCCCCGCTCCTCCAACTGCGCCTGCAGCCAGTCCGCCATGCGTTCTTCTCCGCACAGCGAAGGATCATCCCCATGGGCCGGATTCACGGAGGGAAGGGCGAGGGCGTCGGTCAGGAGGTCAATACAGGTGGAGATCATAAAGTAGCCCTATGACAGAACATGCAGAATTCGAGAGCAAAGATCATCCGGAGCGGGCTTGCCATTTTCTGTTTACGGGTGAAAATAGAAATTCTTCAACCTGAAAATCTCTTATGGCAAAATTATCTCTTCGTCTCGGACTTCTCCTCGCAGTACTCGGTGTCCTTTCCTGGGTCATCGCCGGCTTTGAAAGTCCCACCGCCCTCATTCCCGCCTTTCTCGGATTGCCCATCGCGGCCTGCGGCTATTT
>CAZVCO010000177.1:0-6673 GCA_964625795.1 uncultured Verrucomicrobiota bacterium
ACAGCTTCAGCGTCACCTGCAGGTACAGGGGGTGGCGGTTGGCAGTTCCACCTTTGCTAAAAAGGGCAGACTGCATGCCATGACCGGTATGGCGGAGGTGGATGCCCGCGGGCGGATCGCCGAACTGATGAAAACCCTTTTTGTGTCCATGCACGATCAGGAACCGGACCACGCAGAGTCGGCGGATTCCGACTCCATCTCTCCCCTGCTGAAAGAAGTGCGCAAACAGCTGCAGGTGCCGGAGGCCACTCTGCTTCCCCTGGGGGAGGTGGGCCCGGAAAGGCGTTTTCACCTGATCATTCTGGGAAAAACGTCCGAATCGGGATTCATGCAGGCCCTCAGTCAGCCACTGAGTGCGTTGTTGACCACGCAGTACGCAACCCGCCTGAGGGGGCCTCGGAAATGGGCGGATCAACTGGTTGGAGAGAAAACCACCTGGAAAAAGGCTCTGTTCTGGGCCGCCGCCTTTTCGGCTCTGGTGCTGCTGCTGGAGCCGGTGCCCTCCCGGTTACGGGTGGAGGGGCAGCTGGAGCCCATACAGCGCCGCATGATTGCGGCCAAGGGCTCCGGGCTTTTGATGGAGAGTTCGGTGCGGCCCGGGGACGTGGTGGAGAAAGGTCAGTTGCTGGCCCGGCTGGAGGAACGTGAGCTCCGGCTGCGGGAGGCCGAGCTTATGGCCACCCGGGAACGAAGGCTTAAACGACGGGATGCGCTGGCCGGACTGGCGGAGGCCGATGTGGCGGAACGCCAGATTGCCGCTCTGGAGCTGGAGGAGACGGAGCGTCAGCTGGATCTCATCCGGTTTCAGCTCGGGCAGCTGAAGATCCAGGCGCCGATCGCCGGGGTGCTTCTTTCTGGGGATCTCAGCCGACGTCTGGGGTCCAGCATCGAAAAGGGGGATCTGCTGTTTGAGCTGGCGCCGTTGGACACCATGCAGGTGGAGTTGAGAATTCCCTCCCGGGAAATGTCCGGACTGAAGGTGGGCATGCCGGTTCAGCTTCGGCTGGACCCGTACCCGAACCGGGAATGGCAGGGCGAAATCCGTCACATCCATGGCCGCTCACTCAGTACCGATCCGGACAACCCCTTCCTGGTGCAGGTTCCATTGTCGGACATTGGCGATCTGCCGCTGCGTCCCGGGATGCAGGCCCGGGCAGTGATTCTGGGGGAAACCCGGCCCCGGGTGCTGCATCTCTTTCAGCCCTGGATCGATCAGGCCCGGCTTTTCTTTTTCAGGTAACGTCATGAATTCGAACCGTGTACGGGAACTGAACAGTCTGCGCCCCCGCCTCCGGGACGATCTCCGGCTGAGTTTTCCGGAATCAGGTGAGGCCCGGGGATGTGTGCTGGAGGATCCTCTCCGCTCCCGGTTCCATCGGCTGGGGCAGGCCGAGCTGGAGCTGATTCAGCAGTTTGACGGACAGCGGATGTTTTCGGAGGCGTATGCCCTGGCATCGATCCGGAGTGGGGAAAAGGCGCTGGATGAGCAACAGGCGGTGCGTTTTCTGGGATGGCTTCTGGATCAGCGTCTGGTGCAGCTGGGAGGCACCGTGCCGGAGGAGGGGCTGCGCAATGAAACCACCCAGCGGGCGCGTCAACAGCTGCTGCAGGGCATGAATGTCATCAGCCTTCGTTTTCCCTTCGGCTCTCCCGACCGCTGGCTGCAGCGCCTCCGTCCTTTGGCAAACGTGGTCTGCAGCCGCTGGATGGCCACCTTGTGGCTGGCGGTGGTGTTGACAGCGCTGATGACCGTTCACCGGGAATCCGCCGGATTGACGGAGGCGGGCCGGGGCGTTCTGGCCCCTCACAACTGGCTGGCCCTGGGGCTGATCTGGGTGGGTCTGAAAATCTGGCACGAACTGGCTCACGCGCTCACCTGCGTGTATTATGGCGGACACGTACGGGAGGCCGGGGTGCTGTTTATTCTGCTGCTGCCGCTGGGGTATGTGGATGCCAGTGCCAGTCTGGCCTTTTCGTCCAGGTGGAAACGCATTCATGTGGCAGCGGCCGGGGTAATGGCGGAACTCTTTCTGGCCGCGATTGCCCTTCTGTGCTGGGCCCGCATGGATCCGGGCACCGGCCGGTACCTTCTCTTCAATGTGGCCCTGCTGGGCAGCGTCGCCACCCTGTTGTTCAATCTGAACCCCCTCATGCGGTTCGATGGATATTACATTCTCTGCGATCTGCTGGGAATTCCCAATCTGGGCAGCCGCTCCACCGCCTGGCTGAGCTATCTTGGCAAATCCGTACTGCTGGGAATTCCAAATCAGACGCCGCCTCCCAAAGATCGTCACGGGATCTGGATCTATGTGCTGTATGGACTGGCTGCGCTGGCGTGGCGGGTGGTGATTCTGCTCACCCTCCTGACCGCAGCGGTCGGAATGTTCGGCGGGGGAGGGCTGGTTTTTGCGGTTCTGGCGGTCCTGGCCTTTGCCGGAGGGAAGCTGCTGGCTCTGAGGCGGATGGCCGAGGCCGGGTGGGGAGATCAGATCCGCTGGCCGGTCACTCTGCTGCGGATTGCGCTGCTGGTGGCGGCGGGATTGGCCCTTTTCTTCTTTCCGTTCCGGCACGCCGTGGTGACCACCGGTGTCTTCCAGTATTTGGAGGAGGACATTCCCCGTCCGGAGCAAAGCGGCTGGGTGGAGTCCATTTATGTGGATGATGGAGATCAGGTGGAGCCGGGCGTCCGCTTATTGGATCTGGAAAATCCGGAGTCACGGCTGCGCCTGGAACTGTTCAGTATCCGGAAAAAGATCCGGGAAATTCAGCTGCGTCAGGCCGTGCTGGAGGGAGAGGCGCCTCAGGTCATGGTGCAGCGTTCCGCACTGGAGAGTCTGAATGAGCAGATGGAGGAGCTGCGTTCACAGGTGGAGAGTCTGCAACTTCACGCCTCCACCCCGGGCAGGGTGCTGACCCGTGATCTGTCATCCCGTAAGGACATGTGGGTGGGAGCCGGGACCGAATTGGTACGGGTGATCCGTCCGGGCAATCTCGAACTGCGTATTGCCATCCCCCCCGAAGATCTGCAGGCCTATCAGGATCAGATCGGGCAGGAAGTGGATATTCTGCTGGAGAGTGGGAACCGCCGGAACACCGGCATCTTCACCGGGATGGCGGGAAGAGCCACCCGGAATCCGGACTTACCCGAACTGACCGCGCCGGCCGGAGGGCCCATCGCGGTCCGCAATACCGCGGACGGAGCGGAATGGATCCGGCCGGTGTTTGTGGGGCGTATTCAAAGCAGCTGGCCGGAGACCGAGCCCATTCACGCCGGAGAGCGGGCCTATATCCGGTTCACCGATTTTGAGCGGCAGACCCTCTGGGTGAGAAGCCGGAGATGGTTTCAGCGGCTGCGGCAGTTTCTCATGTCCCGGGCGGAGGCGAGACGGTCATGAGACCGGGGCTCGCCGTACAGCGTTCGCTGACGGAGGTGGTGGCGGAGGCCGGATCGCTTGAGGAGGAGGTGGCCGGGATCTCCCCTGAAGATCTCCCGGGTTATTTCAGGTGCTGCCGGGACGAACCGCATACCCTGGCCTGCGTACGGGAGGTGATCCGGCGCACGCTGAACCTCCGTCTGTACGATGTGCAGTTACAGGCGGGGTTGGTGATGCTGCGCGGACAGATTGCCGAAATGGCCACCGGGGAGGGAAAAACCCTGGCGGCCGCCATCCCGGCGGCCTGGGGTGCGCGGGAGGGGAACGGGGTGCATGTGGCCACCGTCAATGCCTACCTGGCGGAACGGGACGAGGAAATCCTCCGTCCGGCCTATGCGGCTCTGGGATTGCGTTCGGCCTGTGTGCCGGAACAGGGGTCCCATGCAGAAAAAAAGGCCGCCTATGAGGCCGATATCACCTATGCCACCGGCTACGGATTCGGGTTTGATTTTCTCCGGGACCGATTGCAGGAACTGGGCCGGCCGCCTCCCCGCCTGGGAGAGGCCTGGCTGCGGGACCTGAGCGGGGCCGGCCGCCGCGAGGAGACTGCGGGGTCGCTGCAACGCCCCTTTGCATTCGGAGTAATCGATGAAGTGGACAGTGTGCTGATTGATGAAGCCCTGACCCCGCTGATTTTAAGCCGCCCAACTCCTCCCGGAGAAAATCCCGCCGCGCCTCTCTATCAGGAGGCGCAGCGGCAGATCCGGGAACTGGAGGAGGGCCGGCATCTGCAACCCAGTGACGCCGGCGGCGCGCCCACCCTGACCCGGGAGGGACTCCGGGCGGTATACGAAAACAAACCCGGAGTTCACGAAGCTGCCATGCGGCGTGCCTGGCACCACTACATCGAAAACGCCCTGCACGCCAACCACCTCTTTCAGCGGGACATTCATTATCTGGTGAACGGGGATGCAGTGGAGATTATCGACCTCAACACCGGCCGGCGTTTCAAGGATCGGAAATGGCGGAACGGCCTGCATCAGGCGGTGGAGGCCAAAGAGGGGGTGACCATTACGCATGAGACCACTTCCGACGTCACCATTTCCCGTCAGCAGTTGTATCAGATGTACCCCAACCTCTGTGGATTGACCGGAACAGCCTGGGAGGAACGGCGGGAACTGCAGTCGGTCTATGACCTGAAGGTGGTGCCCATTCCCCGTCATCGGCCGTTGCGGCGGCGTGCCTCCGTACCGGTTTGCCAGCCGGAAGGAGATGCTGGAGGCAGTGGTGAGGGACGTCCGGGAAAAGCGACGTACAGGTCAGCCGGTGCTGGTGGGCACCCGCAGTCTGCAGATGAGCGAACGGATCTCCACCGAACTGGACCGGGCGGGGCTGCCCCATGCCGTATTGAACGCCCGGCAGGATCAGGAGGAGGCGGAGCGGATCGGCATGGCAGGCCGCAAAGGGCAGGTCACGGTGGCCACCAATATGGCAGGCCGGGGAGCGGATATTCCTCTGGGACCCGGAGTGGAGGAGCTGGGAGGTCTGCATGTGATGGGGATTGAATGGAATGATGCGGCCCGGATCGACCGACAGCTGGTGGGGCGGGCCGGACGGCAGGGGTCTCCGGGCAGCAGCCGGTTTTATCTCACGGCCGAAGACGATCTGTTCCGGGATCTCTCTCCCCGCGGAGTGCCGTCCCTGCGCAAGTTCCGTCAGGCCCAGCGCATGCGGGAAAAAGAGTCGGCCCGCCGCCGCCGGGCGGTGATGCGTGAACATAAATGGTTGGATAAACTCAAAGCGCATGCATAGGAAGTGGGTATGGACATAACCTTCAGATGGGCCTTTTGCCTGATCACCGTTTTAGGACCGCTGTGGATGACGGCCCAGACGCCGTTTGCCTTTGCCCGCCCCAGCCGGGAGGCGGAACTGGCGTTTCCGCAGAGCGGTATTCTGGCTTCCGTGGATGTCCGGGAGGGCGAAGTGGTGGAGGCCGGTGAACTGCTGGCCCGCCTCAATCAGGAACTGCTGGATGTCGATCTGGAGATTGCCCGGGAGAATGTCCGTCTGCTGGAAATGAAATTTGCCCAAATGGAGCGGTTGAATCAGGAAAATCGTCTCTCCCCCCAGGAATTCGAACGGGCCAAAGCGGATCTGCGCATTGCCCGGCTGGAGGAGAAGCGGATTCAGACTCAGCTGGAGGAACGGAACCTGCGGGCCCCTTTTGCCGGCGTGGTCACCCGCATTCATCTGGAGACGGCGGAACAGGTGCCGCCCTCCAGTACCCCGGTCATGACCCTGGTGGCGCTGGATCCTATGCACATCGAGTTTTTTGTATCCACCTCAGAGGCAAAGCCGCTCCAGATGGGACAGCGGTTGAAGGTGGAGGCGGAGGTTGGTCTGAAGGTGGAGGGAGAGGTGATCTTCATTTCACCTCTCATCGACCCCGCCAGTCAGACCCAGCGGATCCGGCTGTCGGTCCCGAATCCGGATGGAACCCTGCAAAGCGGGATGCGCTGTCAACTGTCTGAATAACCAACAAATGCTCTCCGGAACGTCTGAGGCATTTTGCAAACAACCCGATTTTGAATCTATGGCCAATACACGATATTTTGAATATGCCCTGGCGGTGGAACGATGCGGGAGCATCAAAGCGGCTGCCGCCGTATGCAACGTCAGCCAACCCGCCCTATCCAAAGGGATTGCGGTGCTCGAAAAAGAGTACGGGGTTCCAATTTTTGACCGAAAAAGCCGGCCATTAATAACCACGGCATTTGGACAGTCCATCATGGAGGAAGCCAGGCGCATTCAGGATGGTGAGCGGAAGCTGCGGGATCATATTCTGCAACTCAAAGATCTCGTGAACCACAACATCACGGTCATGTGGGGGGCCTATACTTCCAGGGTGATCCTGCCCGGGTTTACCAAAGCCTTTACAGAACGGTTCCCAAATTCCCGGCTGGTGCATAACACCTGTGGCTGGGACAGTCTTGAATCCCTGTACACCAATCCGAATGCAGACCTGATCGTTGGGGACATTTCCTTCGATTCTCTGGAGGAGGACTTTGTGGTGACGCCTTTACCGCCGCAGGAGGTCATGTGTATCTGCTGTCCGGATCACCCCCTGACGAAGAAAAAACAGGTCACGATTCGGGATGTGTTCACCCATCCTTTGGTGCACTGCTATCTTCCTCCCTGGGCAAGAGAGGCGTTCAGCACCTATATGGAGGACTTTGATCACCGGGATTCCCCGGCCTCCATTTGTGTGAATGATTTCCGTATTCTGCACGACATTCTCC
>CAZVCO010000178.1:0-497 GCA_964625795.1 uncultured Verrucomicrobiota bacterium
GCTGTAGCGGGGCAGGCTCGTCGAACTACGGCTGCAAATCGCCCGGCTCAATGGATGGGTCGAATTGGAGGCCAGCTTCACTGCGGCCGCCTCCAGTTCCGGGCTGAGCGCCTCTCCCTGCCAACTCACGTCCCCCAGACCGCCTTTGGTCAGGGTGCCGGTTTTATCAAAGGCCAGATGCCGTACCCGGGCCATGCCTTCGATCACAAATCCGTTTTTCAGATACAGACCAAAGGGCCGCACCACCCGCAGGGCGGTGCCGAACACGAAGGGGGCGGAAAGCGCCAGCGCACAGGGGCAGGCCACGATCAGCACCGAGGCCACAATTCGCAGGGCGTGTGACGCGTCAAGGATCAGCCAGGTCATCCCGGTCAGACCCTTCATCAGGTCGAGCATCCGGATCATGTGAAGGTGTATAATGTGAATGTGTGTCAGCAGTGCCGGAGTTGTTTAGGTGAGGTCACAGAAGAACGGCGTGAGAAACGGCAGGTGTTTGA
>CAZVCO010000178.1:507-6648 GCA_964625795.1 uncultured Verrucomicrobiota bacterium
TCCAGAGCGAGGTCAGATAGCTTTGGCTGACCTCTTTAATCACATCCACCTCGATCGCTGCGCCGTGATGGCGTCCGCCGGCATACAGCGTCTCTCCGGTGATGCGTTCCTCCGGAACCGACTCGCCAGTGACAAAGCTGTAGTCAATCAAAGCCGGACCGTTGATCAGAATGGCATCCGCCGGAATCAGCTCGCCGTTGCGGATGCAGAGACGGTCACCCGGACGGAGCCGGTCCAGCGACACCGAGGCACGTGAACCATCCTGATTCACCCGCTGCGCCGCCAGTGGAAAGTAATGGGTGTAATCGCGGTCGAACGACAGCGCATCAAAGGTACGGCGCTGGAAGAATTTTCCTATCAGCAGAAAAAACACCAGTCCGGCCAGGGAATCGAGATATCCCTCTCCCCAGCCAAACAGAATATCCAAAGTGCTTTGTCCGAACAGGGCCAGGATGCCCAGCGCGATAGGGACATCGATGCTGATCTCTTTATGTTTCAGCCCCATCCAGGCGGAACGGAAATAGTCACGCGCGCTGAACAGCAGCACCGGCAGGGAGAGAAACCAGCTGATGCCGCCGAACACCTGCACCAGGGCGGGAGATTCGGTGATGTGCAGTCCCAGATAGGACGGAAACGAAAGCAGCATGATGTTCCCGAAGGCAAAGCCGGCCACGCCCAGCTGCATCAGTTCCCGGCGGCGGGTGCTGTCCACTGCGGTTTCCTGAATCTGCTGCAGACGGAATTCGGGCGGATATCCGAGTTTGGCCAGCAGGGTGGCGACCTCGACCAGCGACACCTGATCCTCCTCGAACGGAACGGTGATGGTCTTGCGGGTGAAATTGACTTCTGTGCGGCCGATGCCGGGATTCAGCTTGTAAAGACGTTCCAGCAGCCACACACAGGCCACGCAGTGAATCTGCGGCAGGGTCAGGGTAATGCGGGTGGTGCGTCCGTCGGTGAAATCGATCACCTTGCGTTTCACCTCCGGATCGGCCAGAAATTCGTACTGTCCCTGTTCGGTCCCCTCCCCGGCCCGCACCCCCGCCTGATCATCCAGTTCGTAGAATTTTTCCAGTCCGCTGCCGTGCAGAATACGGTAGACCATGGCACAGCCCCGGCAGCAAAACGCCCGGCCCTCTTCGGTCACCCCGGTGGTGCCGCACAGGGTCGCGCAATGCACACAGGGAGCATCAGCAGCGGGCGGGGATTCGACGGGAGTAGTGGACATGGCAATTCGAACGGTCCGCATTAAGCGGATATAGGATATCCGATATACTTTTTTTCCCGTTTCGGGTCAAGGCGCGTGATCACAGAAACGTGATTTTATTCACAACCGGCGTCCCCGCCTCGAGGGCCCCTGAGGACACGGAGGCCATGCATTTGGAACATGGTAACGTGTTTTTGTTCCTACCGGAAAAGGCACAAAAAAATACTCCGCAGACGACCTGCTCCGCGTCCTCCGCGTCTCAAGGCGGGACGCCGGGCGGTGAAAAATGAACGCGCATGTTCTCTAGGCAAACCGGGCGGTATTGATTAATGGACCCCCATGCACCGCCCGCCAGATTCTTTTCTGGATGCCTGCCTAGAGCAGAATATCCAACCTGCCCCCGACGTTCTTGAGCAGCTCACCTGCTTCGTGAGTCTGTTTCTTGAGGTGAACCGGAAGATGAACCTGTCCGCAGTGCGGGAGGCGGAGGGTGTCTGGATACGGCATGTGTTCGACAGTCTTCTTTTGCTCAAGGTGCTGAAAGCCGATCCGGATCAGCATGCCCTGGATCTGGGCAGCGGCGGCGGGTTTCCCGGACTGGTGCTGGCCATTGCCCGTCCGGACATGGGATGGACTCTGGTGGACTCGGTGGGCAAAAAGGCCCGCTTTCTGCAGGAGACTATCGATGCGCTCGGACTGGAGAATGCCCGAGCCCTCTCCGACCGGGCCGAGATGCTGGGACGCGATCCTGATCACCGCGAGCTCTATAACGTGGTCACCGCCCGGGCCGTGGCCCGGCTCAATGTCCTCATCGAACTCACCGTTCCCCTCCTCCAGATCGGCGGCCACCTTCTGGCCATGAAAGGCGAACAGGCGGACCTCGAAGCCAAAGAGGCCCGCCGGGCCGCACACACCCTGGGCGTCAGCCTCAAACGACGCAGCGAACAACCCGGAGGCGGTATCCTCCTCGACTACCGCAAACACAAACCCACCCCCGCCAACTACCCGAGAGCCGTCGGGGTTCCGGGGCAGAAGCCTTTATAAACAACCACATGAACACCTTCAACGATTTCAATCTCCTCCCCTCTCTCCGAAAGACCCTTAAGGAGAAAGGGTTCAGGACCCCTACGGAGATTCAGAGCCTTACCCTGCCTGAGCTCCTTGCGGGGAAATCTGTGGTGGGGCTTTCTGAAACGGGAAGCGGCAAGACGCTGGCGTATGTGCTGCCGGTGTTGCAGCAGTTGAAAACGTTGGAGAATGAAGGGGATGCGATCCGGGAGGAAGGCCGTCCCCGCGCGGTGGTGGTGGTACCGACCCGCGAACTGGGCGAGCAGGTCGCGAAGGTGTTCAAAGAGTTCACCCACTCCACCCGGCTCCGGGTCCGCTCGGTGCTGGGGGGCACCAAAATAAAAATGGCGAAGCAGACGGTGTCCGGATCGTTCGAAGTGCTGGTCGCCACTCCCAGCCGGCTGCATCAGCTGGTGGAACATGGCCTGAAACTCAATGACGTGCGGATCGTGGTGTTTGACGAGGCGGACCAGATGCTGGATCACAGTTTTATCCAGGCCGCGACGGGTCTGGTCAAGGCCTGTCCACCCCACCCTCAGATGATTCTCTTTTCCGCCACGATTTCCAAAGTGGTGGATGGATTGATCCGCAATCTGTTTTCCAATGTCCAGGTCTTCAAAAGCTCCGGCAGTCATCGGGTGACCCAAACCCTCACCACCAAAAATCTGACCGTCGTGAATGGCGAACGCTTTCCGGTGCTTCAGAACTGGCTCGAAAAGAAAAATGAGGGCGGGATTCTGATTTTCACCAACACGAAAAAACAGTGCGACACCCTGGCGGAGCTGCTCGAAGCGCATGGCACACCCTGTGCCATCTTCCGCGGGGGGATGGACCGGCTGGAGCGCAGGAAGAATCTGAAACGGTTCACCGACAACGAAGTCGACATTCTGATCTCCACCGATCTCGGCTCCCGCGGTCTTGATTTTGACGATCTGAAGTGCGTGATCAATTATCACCTGCCTCAGGAGATGGACAACTATCTGCACCGGGCCGGACGGACCGCCCGCGCCGGGCGGCCCGGGCTGGTGGTGAATTTTGTCACCGAACGCGACAAGCCCCTGATGGATCAGGTAAAACGCAGCTCATGAGTCAGGAACAACCCAACAATCCTCTGCACGGCATCACGCTGAAAACGATCGTTACCCAACTGGAGGCCCATTACGGCTGGCAGGGCCTGGCGGAACGGATTCACATCAAGTGCTTTGAGAACGACCCATCGGTCAATTCCTCACTGAAATTTCTGCGCAAGACTCCCTGGGCGCGATCCAAGGTGGAACGGCTGTACCTTGCGACATTTCAGAAATGAACTCCACACAGAACGGGGTTTGGCAGAAATGCCCCTGCCCGCATCAGCGCGTGAACGGTTCCGCAGCCAGTATCAGTAAGGATGTGGGTCCCGACAGCTCTCCATCGAGGATACGCAGACTGGCCGTTTCGGCGTCCGCCGGATAGAGGAACCCGGAGCCGGACCGGTATTTGGTGAACACCACCAACTCCAGGGTGTAATCCCCATCAAGAAGGCCATAGATCCCCAGTGAGCCTTCATGAAATTTGGCAATGGACATGACCAGATCCCCCTCCCGGTTCCGCATCCGGAGGCTGATCATCCATTTTTCCTCCGGGAGTTTGATCCAGCGTTCTTTGAATGGATGTGTGTCTTCCACCGAAGACAAATCGAGCGCAAGCGCGCCATGGAACCGGGTGCGCTGCACCGGGATATTCACTCCTGCCGCCTGCTCCGGGGGGTAATGCTCATCCACCGGCTCCACCTCGGGATCCACCACAACCACCCGCAGGGAGGACGACTCCGGCACCTCCAGATCCGCGGTGACCGTCCCCTTCGCATCGGTGAACAGGGGCTCCTGTTTCACATAGTGCCCCCGGTTTGAATAGGCCACCCCATCCGGGGCTTCCGTCAGCAGCCACACCTGAATCCCTTCCACCGGCTCTCCACCGGAATCCGTCAGCGTGACCCGGACATCCCCGCGGACGGAGAAGGTCAACCCGGCGAACACCAGAAGGGAAAAAAGAGAAAGATCTCGCATAGAACAGAGAACAGCACTAATTTTTAAGAAATTAAAGCCCAATCCTGACCGAAGGAAATCCCACTTTTATGCGCTTCCTGTATGCACCTGCTCTCATCCTTCTCCTGTGCTCCACGGCCGGTGCAGCAGGGTACGACAATTATCAGGATCCCATGCGTCAGCGGATCCGTGAAGAGGTGATTCCAGCCTTTGAACAGGGAGGCCTGGAAGGCGGCCGCCGTGAGCTGGAGGCTTTTTACGGCCGCGAAATGGCAACGGCAGGCCGGAACGAAAAAAGCCGCGCGAACGAGATCTACGCAAATCTATGGATACAGGCACAGCTGCACACCCCGCAGCCCGCCTGGAGCAACGCGATCTATGAGTTCATTCTGGATGCGTCCCTGGGAGGAGACACCTCCGGAAAAACCCACCCCTACAGCGGCATGGGACTCATTCACACCCTGGCCCACAACGCCATTGAGGAAGGGAGACTGCAGAAGTCAAGAGAACTTGTGGAACTGGGAAAACGCATCAGCTTTTACCATCTGCGGGATGCGCGCCTGGAAAGCTATCCGGTCACCGGCAATCTGCTGCCCCAGTTTCCCGACCTTCCCTCCAGGCAGTATGCCATCGCCAGCACCTACCACAGCAGACGGCAGAACCGCACCTTCAGCCAGCCCCTGGATTATTATCCGTTTTATTTGCATGAAACCCTGATGGATGTCGCCTTTCAGCGGGGAAACTGGGAGGAGGCGGCTCAATACGCCGACTGGCTGCAGCAATTTGGACGCCAGTTCTGGGAGCCCCTCGAGTCCGAACCCCCTCTGAATAAACTGCGCCACGGAAAAGCGGTGTACGCCACAGGGACCCGGATGCTGGCCGAGATCCTGTGGCTTCATGGATACACCGGGGCGTCCGCCGATCTGCTGGAGGATCTGGTGGAGCATTATCCGGTCGAGGTCTACCGCACCTGGAATCATGATCATATGAGGGAACTGTCGGCCCTGCGGATGAATGGGAACACCACGCACGGCCTGGAACGCTGGCTGCTGGCCAACGAGGTCTATCTGCAGTCCGGCAAATATGGAGGAATCCCTGATGGTCCTATCCGGCATCAGGTATACCGGTTGTTTAAAGAGGGCGATTCCGACCAGGCCCTGGTGATGCTCGACCGGATGCAAGCGGATGCCCCCCATTTCCGTCAGTGTGCCATTGAACTCTATGAGTCCGGCGTGTTTACCCACCCGGATCTCGAGAGCCTGCTGATGGAGCAACTGGAGTACAAGCGGAGCCGCGGGTTGAAAATTGATGAGCCCAGACTCTATCAGCTCTACGCCTCGCTGCTGGCCGACCAGGGACGCTGGGAGGAGGCGCTGAGGGCTCAGCGGGAATGCATCCGCCTCTACGACGCCCTGCGTATTCCGAACCGGTCTCTGGCCGAACATGCGACCTACCTCACCTATCTCTATGCCGCCGGGCTGGATGAACTGCTGGCTGCGGAAACCGAGGTACTCCGGAAGAAAAATTCCCGTCATTCCCAACCGATACCGGAATGGATCGAGAGCAGGATCGGGGTCGCAATGGCTCTCCAGGGTCCGCCGCCCACTCAGACGCTCTCGGTACCGCCGGCGGATCTGCAACCCACCCGCATGCAGACCGTCACCCTCCCCGGACTGACCGTGCGGACCCGTTTCAGTTTATCCAATCCTGCCCAGGTTGCACAGACCGGCCTCAAGCAGCTCGAGGTTCTCTTCGGTATACGCCTTGTCCAGCGGTGCCCCCGGCGACACCTTGGGTCCACCACCGTGCATCTTGAGCGCGCGGACGGTGGCCACCATGACC
>CAZVCO010000179.1:0-6623 GCA_964625795.1 uncultured Verrucomicrobiota bacterium
ACGGCGGAGAGAATCTCAGCAATCCGGTGGAGGTGATTCCTCCGGGAGAGACCTTCTCTGCCTGGATCGATGCATATTCGGAACTGGATGAGGCGGACAAAGGTCCCATGGCCGATCCGGCCGGGGACGGTATTCCAAATTTACTGAAATACGCGTTCGGGCTGGAGCCGATGGATGCGGAAGCAGGGTCGAAAAGGGGAACTGCGAATCAGCCGGGACTGCCTGTTCTGCACCACACAGAAGAATCCACTACTGGTGTCGCACTTCGTTACCGCCGAGACACGGAATTAACGGATATTACCTTTCAACCGGAATGGAGTGGCGCACTGGGCGCGGGTGAAAACTGGCGTGAGGATTTGTTAAGTGAGATGGTTTTATCAACCGATAACGGTGTGGAGTGGGTAGAGGTCCGTTCTACAGCCGACCCGGCCCCGGATGTCTTTTTTCTTCGTATTACAATTCAGCAGAATTAAATAACCCGTCTCAGGGTTTTTCAGCCGAATTGCTGTTTATTAGAATTGTATATTTCACATTAGAAAGGAGTAATTGTTATGTTTCGCAAGTTCGTTACGCTTGGTTATCTGCTATTTCTGAGCTTTAATCTTTCGGCCCAGAATTCTCATTCTCCCCGTCCCCCCCTGTTCCTGATGGACGGGGACCGTCTGACGGAACTTCAGACCCTGGTCACGGTGCCCGGCACCACGCATTATGAAGCCTTTCAGGCGATGAAAGCGCGGGTGGACGCCAATGACATTCCGGGAATCGGCAGTTATGAGCGCGGGTACATGGCGCGCGAGGCGACCCTGCTGTATCTGCTGACCGGCGAGGCCTCCTATCTGGATATCGCCTACACCCGGCTGCAGGAGATTTATTCCGTGAGTGTGCCCGCCGGACAGGCGGCGCCGGATGAGGGTTCCGGACTGGGACGGGCCCAGACCCTGGCCAGTTTCGCCATCGCCTACAACTGGGGGTATGACGGATTCACCCAGGCGCAGCGCGACTGGATCGCGCAGAAAGCCAACGACGGATTCGACAGCTATGGCAACGCGCTGGGGCATCCCAATATCGAATACAAGTCCCACAATTCCAACTGGAACGGGGTGGTGGCCGGCGCGCACGTGATGTCGCTGATCGCCATGGACCAGCATGTGGTCGAACGCCGCCGCGATTACCAGCGCAGCCGGGAAATTGTCCGGCGTCATATTTCCTCGTATGGAGACCGGGGCTGGACGCAGGAGGGGAATTTCTATTTTGGCTTGTCCACCGAATACACCCTGCCGGCCATGGCCGCGATGCTTCAGATCGGGGATCCCCATGCCGCTTCGACCTTCGCAAGCCGCCGGATTCATCACATCATCATGTACGCCAGCGCCTTCAACGCCAAACAGAATTCCCTCACCTGGGGGGTGGGCGGAGACACCATTCCGAATGCGGGGATCACCAGCGCACTGTTCGCGCTGATTCCGCCGGGTGAACTTCCGGCGTACACCTGGTTCTTCGACCGGGCGCGGGGGATCGAAAATCCCGCGGCCCCGGCGGACAAGTACGACTACCACGCGGCCGGGACCGTCTATACCCTGCTGTTTTATCCCGAGGACGTGACGCCGGTCAGTCCAGCGGGTTCGTACCCCACCGTCATGCACGACAGCCGCGGGGGCTATATCCTGCGCTCCGGCTGGGAGGATGAAAACGAAACCATCGTGGGGCTGTGGGCGGATTCCACCAGCTATGACCGGTCCTGGAGTCAGGCGGACGCCGGACAGATCAGCATCATGTCGGCGGGGGTGAAATGGACCGCGGGACCCGGCCCGGCCACCTCGGGACTCGAAAACGCCTTTTCACAGATCCAGGTGGACGGGGTGTCCCGGGTCAGTACAGGATCGGGCTCCTCCCTGGGGAGCGAAACGTCACCCACCGGCGGATACGCGCGGGTGGATGGCGGATCGAAATTCTCCGCGCTGAATGTGGACCAGGCCATCCGCCATGTCCTGACCGATTTTTCCCCCGCCAGCTTCGACATCGTGTCCACCCTGGACGAGATGCGGGCCAGTCAGGCTGTATCCTACGGCTGGAACGCCTATGTGCCGGAGAAAACCATCGCCACCGGGACGGACAGCGGGGTGGATTACGCACTGGTGACCGATGGAGACGCCTACCTCAAAATCTGGTTTATCACCCCCGGAGGCACCTTCGACCTCGAAAACGGCAACGTGGCCTACCGGTATCCGGAGACGGAGGATCTGGACATTTGGACAGTGATGGCCACCGGAAGCGGCACGCCTCCGGCCCTGTCCATCAGCGGCACCGGCAACGGCGCAACGGTGACCCTCGGCGGAAGTGTGCTCACGCTGAACGAAACAACCGGACGGATCGAGTCGTCCACCCTGACGGATTTGAACCAGCCCACCTGGCCGGACATTACCGCCAGCCCGTCCAGCGGTTCCGCGCCCCTGTCGGTTCAGTTCAGCGCGTCCGCGACGTCGGACGCAGGGGAAACGCTTGGGTATGTCTGGGATTTCGGGGACGGGTCGAGCTCCACGGAGTCCGCACCGACGCACACCTACAGCGCGGAGGGTATCTATAACGTATTGCTGGAGGTTCAGGATGGGTCCGGAGGATCCGACCGTGCGATGCATCGTGTGTTCGTGGGCAACGGGGAACCCACGGCGGACATCGCCCTGGGAGCGTCCATCGTATTGCCGGGCACCAGCGTCACGCTGGACGGTTCCGGCTCCACCGACCCTGAAAACGACACCCTGACCTACGAGTGGGATCTGGGCGACGGGCGCACGGCGTCCGGAGCGACGGTGCAAACCTCCTGGCCGGTGGAGGATTCCTATCGGGTTCAGCTTCGGGTGACCGACGCCGCGGGAAACGTCAATGTCGCCCGGGATTCCATCCAAGTGGTGAACCAGTCGCCCCGTGCGCGTTTCGACATCAATTCCCTCGGCGGGTTTGTACCGTTCACGGTGCAGTTCGACGCGTCTGAATCCAGCGATCCGGAGGACAGCGCATTGGTGTACCGCTGGGACTTCGACGACGGCAGTCCCATACTCGAAACCACGGAGCCTTCGGTGTCACATGAGTTTGTCAGCGACGGGGAATTCCGGGTCGTGCTTGAGGTTGAGGACAACGCGGGGAAAACGGATTCCCGGTCTGAAACCATCCAGGCGCTGGGACCCGCGGATATTGTGTCTGCGGATCCGGATCCGGGAGAGGTTGCACGGGGGCTGAATTACCGGGTGTTTCTCGGGGATCCCTCCGTCGAGAACGGCCTCCCCCGCCTCGAAACCCTGACGCCGATCAAAAACGGCCGGATCGGACATTTGGACTTTTTTATCGCGGAGCGGGACAACCTGTATGTCATTGTTTATCAGGGGTACCTGCAAATTCCGGAAACCGGAGCCTATGCCTTCCGCATGCGCAACCGCAACGGCACCCGGTTCTACTTGTCCGACACCCTGGTGTTCGAAACCGACTATCCCCACAACGATGTGCACGAACGGCTGATTGCCCTGGAGGAGGGGCTGCATTCCTATCGGTTTGAAACCGCCTACCATCCCGAAGAAGGCACGTTTCTGCAGTGGAACACCAATGACCTCACCTGGGCACCTCCCGGAACCGACCTCTATCGGCCGATTCCGGAAAACCTGCTCTTTTCCAACATCAATCTGCTGGAGCCGAGGTTTACCGCGACCCCTGGGGAGGTGTACGACGGCGGAACCGTCATGTTTGAGGCCACCATGACCAGTCCCGACGGGCAGCCCCTGCTGTACAGCTGGGACTTTGGGGACGGCAATAGCAGCACACAAATCAGCCCAAGTCATGACTACGGATATGGCGCACCAGGTGTTCAGTCCCGTGCTCACCGTGACAGACGGGAGCGGGGCCAGCCAACTCGTCGGCCAGCAAGTCACGGTTTCCCGCTATGCCACCCTGGTCATGGAACCCAGGCGTGGAGTGGAAACGGATCGGTATGATTATGACAAACGTCCGGTTGCCCGTAACATGCTGGAGGGGTTCAATCATGTGTTGGAACCCGGCACCCAGTTGAATTTCTCGAGCCAGCTTCGTCCGGATTTGGGGGCGGCCATGACCATGGACGGTTCCTACCAGACCCGCTGGGTTTCCAGCAATCCCACCGAGTATCTGTGGTTTCATTTTCAGAAAGACGGGGTCGACAAGCGGTACGTCGTCACGGAGTATTCCCTTACGGCGGGCGGACTTCCCTGGACTTCCGACCGCGATCCCAAAAACTGGAAAATCTACGGTTCAAACAATCCCCAGGCGTTTGATCTGGCACCGGATGCGGAGAACAGTTCCTGGACGCTGATCGACACGGTGACGGATCAGGCCGGAACCGCCCGTATTATGCCCACGGTATACGCGTTGCCGAATACGGAGGCGTACGCGCATTATCTGTTCCGTTTTGAAAACCAATACGACGGGATTGATGGAAGGGTGGAACTCACCGAGATTCAACTGTTCAGCTATCCGGACGCCGACCCCACCGTGAATGGCAACCGGCCGCCAGTGGCCTCGTTCGACCTCGATGCCCCGAGCGGCGAGGCGCCCCACAGGGTGGCCTTCAATGCCGCGGACACCGCGGATCCCGACAACGACTGGCTGTATTACCGATGGGATTTCGGAGATGGCCATGTCCGGAATTTCCAGCTTGGGGAATCCGTCGCGGAGCACCGATATTTCGAGCCGGGAACCTACACCGCGACATTGACGGTCCGGGACGGTAACGGCGCCACGGACGTGGCGACCCGGACCGTCACGGTGGCGCCCGCCACGTCCAATGCGCCGCCGGTGGTGAGTGTCGTGCCCAGCGGCGCCGTGGTCGCCGCTGGAACGGAAATGACCTTTGATGCCTCCGGAAGCGCCGATCCAGACGGAGATTCCTTTTCCGTGCGCTGGGAGTTCGGAGACGGACGGAAAGGAGAGGGGGCGGTGGTGAGCCACACCTTCGACAAACCCGGATGGTTCGATGTGCTGGCGATCGTGGAGGACGACCGGGGGCGGATGTCCAGTCACACCGAAACCATCGAGGTGCTTCCTCCCAACGGTGGACGGCCGGTGATCAGTTTCAACTTTGCGGATGCGGACACGGAGGGCGGGGTGTGCCCGATCAACCTAGATCCGAGGCGGGACCGATCGGTTGTGCTGGTGGTGGAGCAGCCGCGCTGGGGGCCGGCGTGGTGCCGGTGGCGAACTGGAACAACCTCAATTATGGAATCTCGCCGGGAATTTTCGATTCCCGGGGAGAACCGGTGGACCTGCAGGTAACCTCGGAACTTGCCCAGTCCGAGGTGACGGTGGTCGAAGAGTTGGCAGACGTCATGGACGGCAATGAGCGCCTGGCCCAGATCGGCCGTTCCGCCCAGAGTTATGGTTCGGGACGCGGGCTTCGCTGGATTGTGGAAGGGATTCCCTACGAGACCTACAATGTGTATGTGTATTATGCCGGTGCGGATTCCGTGAATCCACAGGCGGTCGAAGCCAATGGCGTGTCACGATATGTTCTCAAAGATGAAAAAGATTATCCGGGCACATGGACGGTTTCAGAAGCAGCCGTGCCTCTCCGGTTCCACACTGACGATTGAAGCCCCGAATGAGAGCACCCGGCCGACCCTTCTCGGATTCCAGATTGTCGACCGGGAGGGCGCGGACGACGCTCCGCCGGAAACCTCCATTCTCGCGCCCGCGAATGGGGCGGTCTTCGAAAGCGGCGACGCCGTTGTGCTAAGCGGTGAAGCGTTGCAGGGAGGGGATCCGCTGGACGATCCTTTCCTGCAATGGGTGTCGGATGTGGAGGGTCCTCTGGGTACCGGAGCGTCGCTGGAAGTGAATGATCTGAGTGTGGGTCCGCACACCTTGACGTTGACCGGCCTCAACGAAAGCGGGCTCAGCAGCACCGATTCCATCGACATCGAAATCCTGCCGCCTCCGCAGCCGCCGGTGCTGCTCACACAGACAGACAATCAGAATCTGTTCGAGGGCGGGACGGTGGAGTTAGCGGCTGAATTCATCGCCACGCCACCCGTCGACAGTTATCAGTGGTACAGGGACGGCGAGGCGGTCGCACCGTCGTCACGGAACGCGGGAACGACTTCCGCGACCCTGACCCTGACCGAGACGGTGATTGCGGACTCCGGGTCCTACACCCTCGAGGCGACCAACAGTCTGGGAACCACCACGGCGGGGCCCATACTCCTGGGGGTCGAGGAGATTCCGGATCTGGACCTGTTGCTGGATTTCGGCAACAAGGTGGACGATCCGGAGGGCAACTGGAACACCATTGCCGCCGGGGACACGCACGGGAATCTCGTTCACGCCATTTCAGGCGATCCGGTTCCCAATGTGGCGCTGGAAAACGAGAACACCGGCGGATCCGGGTTGAAACTCTCCAACTCGACAGACACCTGGGGTGCCCGCACCGTGGCGCCGGACTGGAGTGATCCGAACGCGCTTTCCGACCGGATGTGGGTGGACAGCGGTGATTCCGCCACCCTGACGCTGCGAAATTTGCAGCCTGGAAAGGTGTACGACATCGAAATCGCCTCCTCGTTCGCCGCAGGTGGAGATTCGGGTTCCAAACCGGGAATCTTTCAGGTGAC
>CAZVCO010000180.1:0-6589 GCA_964625795.1 uncultured Verrucomicrobiota bacterium
CTACCAATAAGAGTCGTCAGATCATTCTCCCGTGAAATGGCTTCTCTGCTGAGTGGTTTAGATTCACCTGACGAGCGAAGAATCGTTCAAGTCGGCGTGGGAGCGATAGGTTCTCACCTCCACCAGAATTTGGCGAGAGCGGGAATCGGGGACTGGACTCTTGTGGATAATGACCGTCTGCTGCCTAACAACGTGGCACGCCATGCGCTGGATGGACGGGCTGAAGGTTTCTTGAAATCAGAATACATGGCCTGTGTTACCAATAACATGATTGATGGTGACCCTGTTTGTCATGCACTGGCCGCGGATGTCTTGGCACCTGGGGATCAAGGCGAAGCGCTTAGAGAAGAATTTGCACAAGCTAATGTAATCATCGACGCCTCTGCATCTCTTGGGGTCGCGCGATACCTTGCCTTGGATTCGGATTCACCCGCTCGACGGGTGTCGGCATTTTTCACACCTTCCGGTGATGCCTCCGTCGTACTCGCGGAAGACCCAGATCGCACGACTCCGCTTGATCTCTTGGAGATGCAGTATTACCGAGAGATTTCTTCGAATGATGCGCTACGCGAGCACCTGTCGATTGAGGGAGATCCTATTCGATATGGGCAATCTTGCAGAGATGTGACCTCCCGCATTCCACAGGATATCGTCAGTCTGCATGCAGCTCTTGCCAGTAATCGGATAAAGCAGATTCTTTCCGATTCGACAGCATCCGCATGCATCTGGTCGCTTGACAGAGAATCCGGAGCAGTGACCCCTCACCACATTCCTACATCGCCAATGGAAACGTTTACCTGTGGACCATGGAGGGTACGAACGGATAAATGGTTTCGACAAAGATTAGCCGACCTACGTAGTGGAAAGCTACCCAACGAAACTGGCGGAATTTTATTGGGCTCACACGATATGAGAAGGAAAATTCTCTACTTGGTCGACACCATTCCGTCTCCACCCGACAGCAAAGAGTGGCCCACTGTCTATATCCGGGGACGCAAAGGTCTGGAGGGTCAGGTAAAAGACGTCGAGAAAAGGACCGCAGGAAACCTTTCCTATGTGGGGGAATGGCACTCGCATCCTGATGGCGCATCCACCCGACCCAGTCATGATGACCAAAAAGCCTTTGAATGGCTATCCCAACATATGTCACAGGCGGGTTTACCCGCATTGATGATGATCGTGGGGCAGCAAGGCAACGCAATCTACATCGGGACAATGGCCCCATGAGCAAACCTAATCAAAAAATCAGCCTCGCCCTCTCCGGTGGCGGGTCACGGGCGATCGCCTTTCATCTGGGCTGTCTCCGGGTCCTCCACCGGCGGGGGATTCTAGACAGGGTGCAGGTGATCTCCTCCGTATCGGGTGGCTCAGTGATATCAGCAATGTATGCCTATACGGACGACAGTTTTGAGAAATTCGATGCACGGGTAGTGGCACTGTTAAAAAAAGGGCTGCAATGGGACATCGTGAAAATGTGCTTCCAACTGGGCCATCTTCCGAAAAGCCTGGCGACTTTTCTGTTTTCCGGTGTACCGGCCTTGATCATCAATGGTCTCAATCTCGGGATTGCCCTCTTGAACTTTCTTCTCAAACTCCTGAAACTCAAAGCACGAATCCCCGGGATTCCTTGGATGCCACGACGATACCATTCCCGCACGAACGCTTTTGAGGCCGTCCTGAACAAGAGGCTATTTCAGCGAGCAAAGCTTCCAGATGTAAAGCGCCGAGAAGATCTGGACGTGGTCATCAACGCCACCGATCTGACCACCTCCAACGCTTTCCGCTTCGGCAACCGACTGACTTTTTGCTCAAGGCATGGTGAGGTTATCAAAAATAAGAATCTTGGGGTGGCGACCGCCGTGGCAGCCTCGGCCGCCTTTCCTCCCCTGTTGCCCGCATTGGATATGGTATATGACTTTCACTCAATACGTCATGGAGATTCCAGGAAACGAGTGATTCTCACCGACGGCGGAGTGTATGATAACCTGGGCATCACCTGCTTGGAGCCCGGACGTGATTCGGCCTACACCCGGGTCAGCTACGATACATCATTTCTTATCGTGTGCGACGCGGGGCACGGTATGCGCCCGGACACCGCCCGTCCTTACTGGTGGCCCGCACGTATGGGTGCCGCGTTCGGAACTGTCTTCAAGAAATCCATCGACTACAAAAAGAAAGTTCTCCACCTTTGGGCGGAAACCGGTCGCTGTCAGTTTATCTATGCGTTTCTTGGACAACAGGATCAGAAACTTGAAACCAAGCCATCCGATTGCGTTACCCAGGATCAGGTAAATAGGTATCCAACCGACTTCGGTGCCATGTCCGATCAGGATCTCGATCTTCTTATTCGGAGAGGGGAACAACAAATGGAAATTCTGATCGGACTTTATGGCAATACTCTCACCAAGGATCACCCCTGATATGATTTACCTTATCCGTTTCAGCTACTGTTTCCATCCTGTTGGCCAGGGGCTGTGTTCGGGTTCTCAACCGGCGGAGGATTCTGGACCGGGTGCAAGTGACCTTCTTCGTTTCCGCCTGCTCGGTGATCTCGGCGATATACGCCTATTCATAAAAAAGCTTTGAGGCCTTTAACGCCCGGTTAATGGCGTTGTTGAAGAAAGTGCTGCAAATGGGAGATCGTGAAATTGTGTTTCCGACTGGACCACTTTTTGAAAAACGGCTGGACCCTTCAGGTTTTCCGGCATCCCGGCCCTGTAGAGGGGATTACAGGCGTGGGCCTCCGCGCTCCGCCTGCGACCCTTCAAATTCAACCCGGGGGTCCTCCACATTTACCAATTCGTGCAATTCATAGACATTTCGGTATCCGTACCCGTATAAATTCAGATAGGTCGGAACGTTCAGGGCCATCATCCGGGGTTTCTCCTGACGGGAGACCTGAAGACTGACCATGCTGGACTCCACGGCAGCAGGAACGAGCATTTTGGAGGTGAAATCCACCTCATTGCCTTCAAAGTTGTTATTACAGTAAATCAGAATCACGGTATCGGGATCCGGAATCAGCTCCCGGAGTCGACCCTGAGTAAAATCACTGAAATTGAGATGCGTCGCCCCTTTGAGGTGCAGGCGGTCAAAGCGGTATTTGGACCGGCTGTCCAGAATCACCACCCCGGGCTCACTGCTCATCTCGAGAAAGGTGTCAAAATCAATCAACCGCTTTGCGCGATGCGCCTCCACCTCCTTCACCAGCTCTTGATAATCAGCATAATTCACCTTGGCGACCGGGTAGTCCGGCTTATCGGCGGTGACGAAGGCACTAAGGCAGGACAGGGTAAACAGGAGGGAGAGTTTCATCATGAAGTTTTGGTGGGGGTGACGGGACAACGATTCAACTTAGACCCAATGCCCGGCGCAATTGTTCACATACGGCGTCCAGAACCTGTATGCGGGCGTGATATTTATCGGTTCCGGGCACCAGCACCCAGGGGGCGTCCGGCAGATCGGTCAGACTGATCATGTCGTCCACTGCTGTGTCGTAGGCTTCCCATTTCTCGCGGTTGCGCCAGTCCTCGTCGGTGATTTTCCACCGCTTGTAGGGCGTGTCCTCCCGCTCCTGAAAGCGTTCGAGCTGGGTGTCTTTATCGATCTGGATCCAGAATTTGCACACCACCATGCCGTGATTCACCAGCGAGGTTTCAAACTCACGGATCTCCTGATACGCCCGCTGCCAGGCCGCGTTGTCCGCAAATCCCTCCACCCGCTCCACCAGCACCCGGCCGTACCAGGAGCGGTCGAAGATGGCCACCCGGCCGACCCGGGGCAGTGCTTTCCAGAAGCGCCAGAGATAATGATGCGACAGTTCCTCCGGGGTGGGCGCGGCCACCGGGATGACCTGATACTGACGGGCATCGAGTCCCTGCACCAGACGGCGGATCGCCCCGCCCTTTCCGGCCGCGTCCTGCCCTTCAAACACCAGCACAGTGGAAATGCCTTGCACCTCGGCTTTATGCTGAAGCTGATACAGTTCACGCTGCAGTTTTTTGAGCTTCTTCTTGTACTCCTCTTTCTCCAGCGCTTTGGAAAGATCCAGGGCCGCCAGAGATCCGCGTTTGGATTTCATCTTTTTCGTCCAGGCGGATTCCGTCAGCCCCTTGGAACTGGGCGTCTTCTCCAGACGCTCTTCGATCGCGGCTCTCAAATGATTGGCCGCCAGGACCTGCCGGCCGTATTTCCGCTTACCGTTGACCAGAAACCAGGGGCGGCCGGCCTGTTCGGAGTCCTCCACAATTCGGTCCGAGGCCTCCATAAACCGGTCATAGTTCCCCCAGTTCTCCCATGCTCCGGGCTTGATCTGCCATTCGGTTTTGGGGGAGGACGCCAGTTTTTCCAACCGCTTGCGTTGGGTCTTTTTGTCCAGATGCATCCAGATTTTCACCAGCAGAATGCCGTTGTCCGCCAGGGTGCGCTCAAACTGGCCGATTTTCTCCAGTTCGCGGTCAAACTGTTCGTCGGTGATCCGGCGCCGCGCCAGGTCGACCAACGGACGGGAATACCAGGCACTGAGGAACAGACCAATCTGTCCGTTCGGCGGCAGATCGCGCCAGTATTTCCAATAGCGGGGACGGCCGCCATCGGCCTCCTCCTGAGCGGTGTAGGCATGGGTCTGAATCCCGCGGGGGTCCATCCAGGCAAACACCACCACCACCGATGTCTTGGCGGTCCGCAGCCGCTGCTGCAGCTCCACCAGCTCCTGGCGAAGCCCGGGTTCACATTCCTTAAAGGCTTTTTTTCCGAATTTCGGCTGCTCCAGTACTTCAGTCCATCGGTCCATATTCGGCCTCCCCGGATGTTGGTGGCATAAGTGATTCTTCCTCTGCCGATACCTCCGGCAACAGAATAAAGGTGGAGACATGCGGGGTGCTGAAGACCTCCCGGGCGGTGGCGCGGATCGTCTCTGCAGTAATCCCGTCCACGTAGTCCTCAAAGTCCAGAATGATGGAGGGGTCTTCGCCGTGCCAGTCATAGAAGGGAATCACGTAGGCCCAGTAGGAATTCTCCCGCAGATCGGTCTCGCGGCGGCGCAGTTGGGTCTGCTGCACAATCTCCACATCGGAGGCCTCCAGCAATTCGGTCTGCAGATCCTCCACCACTCCCTTCACGACTCCGATCAGTTCCTCCACCCGCTCCGGATCGCAGCCGAAGCGGATGATGAGCTGTTTGCGGGTCTCCGGATAATGGGTGAGCTGCGGATAGACCGACACGTGATAGGTGCCGCCCCGCTCCTCCCGCAATTCCTCGCGCAGTTGACGCCGCAAAGCCGCCACCATGGAATGCACCGCGTGGCGTGACGCATACGTCCAGTCAAAGTCCTCTGAGGTCCAGACCATGCGGACCTCACTCACGGGCTCCACGCCGCGGGTGATTTCACGCTCCAGCCGGTAGCGGGGAAATCCGGTCTCCAATGAAGCCCGCTCCTCCGTTGCGTCCACCGACGGCAGGGAGGCCAGCCAGGTCTCCACCAGGGGTTCCAGCTGATCCGCCTCCAGATTGCCCACCAGGAAAAAGGTGAAATCTCCGGCATTGGAAAACCGTTCGGCAAAGAAGTTCAGTGATGCGGTCTGATCCATGGCCTCCACCTCCTCCAGGGTCATGGGCAGCAGGCGGGGATGATAATTGGTGAGGGTGGCGCTGACAATGTCCCGGAACACCTGCTTCGGATCGGAATCCCGGTTGCGGATGGATTCGCGCAACCGGTTCTGCAATACCTGAAACGCGTCCACATCCTCCCGCACCGTGGTGAAGCGGAGATGGATGAGCTTGAACAGCGTCTCCAGATCCTCCGGGCTGGCCCGGCCGCTCAGCCCTTCCCGGTCCATGTCCAGAAACGGCGACAGCTCCACCCGTTTCCCCGCCAGAAGTTTTCCCAGCTCCACGATGGAGAACTCTCCCATTCCCGTCTCCCCGGCGACCGCAACGGCCGTCTTTGCCGCCACCCATTCCTGCGGTGATGCGGTGTTCATGCCTCCCGGACTCCAGGCACTCATCAATACCTCGTCGCGTTTGAAATCGGTGGATTTCAATATGACCTCGATGCCGTTGGAAAGCTCCCAGGTGGTGAGGTCGAGATCCTCCCGGTGGGTGCGCGTCACAATCTCACCCGGGGTTGGTATTTCCGGCACCAGTTCGGCTCCGGCCATACGGTCCTCATAGGGCGTCAGCTCCTCCTCTTCCGCAGACGTGAGCAGATTCAGCAACTCTGCCTCCGACGGCATGGCGTCACGATCGGGATGTTCGGGTCCCTGCGCCATCACCACCACGTTTTCGGTGTTCAGCCAGTCCAGCAGAATCCCGGTGGCCTCCTCCACCGTCATGGCCGGAAGTTCAGCCTCGAGCAGTTCCAGCTCCCGTTCAGGCCCCAGCACAATCTCGCCCTCCAGGGCATGACGGATCATTTCCGAGGCCAGCGCCGCACTGGGGGTGGTGTCCTTTTCCGCCGCAGCCCGTTTGGCCCGGCTCAGACGTCTGGCCACGGCCCGGTCCAGCTCCGCGCGGGTGAATCCGTATCGGCGGGCCCTCGCCAATTCCCGGACCAGCGCTTCTCCGCCCGTGATGACCGCACCAGCCTTGT
>CAZVCO010000181.1:0-6550 GCA_964625795.1 uncultured Verrucomicrobiota bacterium
TTATGAGCCCCCTATGATATCTCCTACCCTGATCGTGATCCTCGCCCTGATCGTGGGCTTCTTTCTGCTCAACAGCTGGATACACTGGCTGAATCTCAACGCGGCCCGTCCTGAAATTCCTCCTGAATTCCAAGAGGTCTATGATGCCGATACCTATGCAAAAAGTCAGCAGTACCTCAAAGAGCACACCAAAACAGATCTGGTGACCGACACCATACAAACCGCCGCCACCGTCGCCTTCATCCTGCTCGGAGGCTTCTCCTGGGTTCACCGGCAGGCGGTGGAGGTGTCCGGAGACCTCATTCCTCAGGGTCTGGTCTTTGGTGGAATTCTGATAGTCATCACCACGGTGTGGAGTCTCCCGTTCAAAGCCTATGAAACGTTTGTGCTGGAGGAAAAATATGGATTCAACCGCACCACGCCCAAAACCTTTGTACTGGACCTCATCAAGGGGCTTTTACTGACCGTGGCGATCGGCGCGCCGCTCTTCAGCCTTCTCCTGTGGTTCTTTTCTTCGGCTGGAGGGCATGCCTGGTGGATCAGCTGGCTGGTGGTCACGCTGGTGCAGCTGGTCCTTCTCTATTTGGCTCCGGCATATATCCTGCCGCTGTTCAATAAATTTGAACCGCTGGAAGACGGCACCCTCCGAACAAAATTAGAGCGGTACGCAGGAGAACAGGGCTTTCAACTGTCCGGATTGTTCAAAATCGACGGCTCTCGGCGGAGCACCCGGGCCAATGCCTATTTCACCGGATTTGGAAAAAACCGCAGAATTGCATTGTTTGATACGCTGATCGACAAGCATTCGGATGACGAGCTCGTCGCCATCCTGGCCCACGAGGTCGGTCATGCCAAATGCCGGCACATCCATAAACAGCTTATCCTTGGCATCCTCTCCACCGGTCTGATGTTCTTCCTCCTGTCTCTCGCCATCCGGTTCCCCGGACTGTATGAGGCCTTCGGTCTTCCCGCCGAACCCCCTCTGCCCATTTATGCCGGATTCATTTTCTTCGGCTTTCTCTACACTCCCGTCAGTACTCTGGTAAGCATCTTCACGAATATCCTCAGCCGGAAATTTGAATACGAAGCGGATGCTTTTGCGGTGGCGACCACACAGGGGCCGGATCCTCTAATCTCCGGACTGAAAAAACTCTCGGTGGACAATCTCTCCAATTTAACCCCTCACCCGTTTCTGGTGTTTCTGGAATACAGTCACCCTCCTGTACTTGACCGCATCGCGGCTATGAAACCCACTGCGTCCGACAGCACGTTTTCATAACCCCAATAAAACAGGGGATTTCGCGGTTTTTTCTATTGCCAATACCGCTTCAGCACACAAAGATCAGGAATCCCGAGGAGCTGGTTCAGCTTAACGGAACTTTCGAATACTAACCCTATCAGGAGAAGAAGACATATGGCAGCCAAGCCAAAAACCAAAACTCAGATCATCGCAGCTCTGGCCGAAGACACTGGCCTTACCAAGAAAGAGGTGATCAGCGTCATCGACAGCATGGTCCAGATGGCCTACAAAGAAGCTAAAGTTGGATTCACCATTCCCGGACTCGGCAAACTGGTGGTCGTGAACCGCAAAGCCCGTGACGGACGCAATCCCGCGACCGGCGAAAAAATCCGCATCCCGGCCAAAAAGGTTCTCAAGTTCCGCATCGCCAAAGCGGCAAAAGACGCCATTGGCTAAACTGGATAGGGTTTGGCCGTGCATCGGCACGGCTCCTATCACCCCCGACGGTACGTCGGGGTTTTTTTTTGCCTTTTGATTCTTTTCGTCGCATATAGACCTTCCCATGACATCCCCTTCCCCCAACGTGGACCCGCGTATTGATGATCTGCTCCGTCAGCGTGACCGCCCCCTGCTTTCTTATGAGTTTTTTCCGCCGAAATCAGAGGGTGCGGCCGAAAAACTGCGTCAGACCATCCAGAGACTTTCCCCCACCTCACCTGACTTTGTCACCGTCACCTATGGTGCCGGAGGATCCACTCAGGAAAAAACCTTTGAGATCGCCGGGGATCTGAGGGCACAGAACTTCAAACCCGTTATGCCGCATCTGACCTGTGTGGGGAAAACCCGCGAAGAGCTGAAGGACGTGGCGGAGATGATTTATGACAACGGATTCAGAAATATCATGACCCTCCGGGGAGACCCTCCCAAGGGGCAGGAACACTTTGTTCCAGCGGACGGCGGACTTTCCTGCGCCCGGGATCTGGTCCATCTGCTGAAAGAATGCCATCAGGAGTTCTGCCTTGGCGTGGCGGGCTATCCGGAGGGACATCTGGAATCCAAAGGGCCCCGGGCGGAACTGGAGTATCTGAAATCAAAAGTGGATGCCGGAGCCAGCTTTATCACCACTCAGCTCTTTCTGGAGAATGACTCCTTCTACCGCTTCCGCGATCAGTGCGACGCGGCCGGCATCCGTATCCCCATCCTGCCCGGACTGATGCCGGCCATGTCCACCGGTCAGATCCAGCGTATCGCTGCAATGTGCGGGGCCTCCCTGCCCCCGGATCTGCTGAACCGTCTGGCCAAAGCGGGTGACAATAAAGAGGCCGGCACCGAAGTGGGCATTCTATGGTGCACCGAACAGATTCTCGACCTGCTCCGGAACGAGGTTCCGGGAATTCATCTCTACATTCTCAACCAGGTACAGCCGGCCCTGTCCTATCAGTTGGCCCGCAGCTTCCTTGATCAATCGCAGCCTCCATCCGCCCTGACCTCATGAGCGCAAAAAAAGAAACCGCGGAACCCTCTTTTGAAGACTCTCTGGCCCGTCTGGAAAAGCTGGTCGGTGAAATGGAGGCCGGGGAATTAAGTCTGGATCAGATGATCGCCCACTTCGAGGAAGGCTCTCTGCTGGTGGAGCAGTGCGGAAAAAAACTCAATGAAGTTGAACAGAGGATCGAAAAACTGGTCAGAAAAGACGGTGAGATTGAACGGGAACCATTCACACCCTCCGATAAAAACGTATGAGTCCGATATACCGAATTTCAGCCGTATTGATGATGGTGCTGTTCCTGGCCGGCTGCAGGGACCAGCCCGCCTCCTCTGATGTTCAGGCCGCCACCCGGGCGGCAACCCCTGCGCCTGTGGTGATCGAAAAGACCGTGGTGAACCTGGAGGACGCTCCGCCTCATCAGGTGGCCAGGGCCCTCAATACCACCATGGCCGATACCGTGGAAAAGGTTCTCCCTTCTGTGGTGGTCATCCGCACTGAGGCCACCCAGTACGTGGTGGACTGGTTCGGACGGTTACTGCGCGAGGCCCAACGACCGGTGGGACAGGGCTCCGGCGTTATTATCGACGAACGGGGCTACGTGCTGACCAATAACCATGTCCTGCAGGGCAGTGAGCGGATTGAAGTCGTGCTGCAGGATGAGAGCGCTTTTGAGGCCGAACTGGTGGGACGTAACGAGCAGACCGATATCGCGGTGCTGAAAATCATGAATCCCGACGGCAGCACCTTTCCCGCCATCACCCCTGGTGATTCCGATGCCATACGGGTGGGAGAAATGGTGATCGCCATCGGCTCTCCCTTCAGCCTCAGCAGCACGGTGACGCACGGACTTGTCAGTCAGAAAGGCCGCGCCGAACGCATGCTCCCCATCGTCGATTTCATTCAGACCAGCGCCCCTATCAACCCCGGCAACAGCGGGGGTCCGCTCATTGATCTGGAGGGAAATCTGATCGGCATCAACACCATGATCCGCACCGGCGGCCCCGCCTCTCAGGGCAGCATCGGAATTGGATTCGCCGTCCCCTCCAACCAGGCCCTGCGGGCCGCCCAGCTCATCATCAACGGAACCAACCCGGAAGAACTTCCCTGGCTGGGCGTAATGATGCAGAACACCCGTTTCGGCGTCCTGTTCAGCCGGATCTTTCCTAACAGCCCCGCTTCAGAGGGCGGCCTTCAGGCCGGTGATCTCCTGCTCACCGTCAATGACCGCTCCATCCGTACCGGGGAGGAGCTGAGCAGCCTGATCCGGCTGAGTGAACCGGGCGATCCCCTCGAACTCGTGGTGGTGCGGAACCGGGAGCGGCTGACGTTGAACATCGTCACCAGGCTCATGCCGGACAGCGGGATCACCCTGGAACCGGTTGAAGACTAACTCCGAAACGTCCCGGAAATCCAAATCATATATGATTTCATCTCTTTTCCTCTTGCGGGAGATCAGGATGAGCGTAGGGGTAATGAAAATCGCAACCCCTAAGGACGTATGAACATCCTGATCTGTAAAGAACACGACCCCAATGAAACGCGGATTGCCGCCCTGCCCGACGCGGTGAAAAAACTCGTCGGACTCGGCGCGGATCTTCAGGTGGAGGCCGGTCTCGGCAGCGCCTTGGGCATTGAAGATGATCAATACACTGACGCCGGTGCCACCATTGCCTCCGATGGGGCCATTGGAAAAGCGGACCTGGTTCTCCGTCTGGGCAGACCCGACAGTCCGGAGGGGCTGAAATCCGGGGCCATTCACATCAGTTATCTCGATCCCTTCATGGAAACCGATGCGATCAAAGCTTTTGCCGAAGCAGGCATCAGTGCCATCTGTATGGAGATGATCCCGCGCACCACCATCGCTCAGAAAATGGACGCCCTCAGTTCCCAGGCCAGTCTGGCCGGGTACTCTGCGGTTATTCAGGCCGCCGCTAAGCTGCCGAAAAGCCTGCCCATGATGATGACGCCGGCCGGCACGCTTTCGCCCTGCAAAGTCTTTATTATCGGTGCCGGGGTGGCTGGGCTCCAGGCCATCGCCACGGCCAAGCGGCTGGGGGCCAGAGTGGAGGCCTTCGATACCCGCCCCGCCGTGAAGGAACAGGTGGAATCACTGGGCGGAAAATTTCTGGAGATCGATCTGGGAGAAATGGGGGAATCCTCCGGGGGATACGCCAAAGAACTCACGCCCGAACAGATTGCCAAACAGCAGGAGGCCCAGGGCAAAGCGATTGCCAAGGCCGACATCGTCATTACCACCGCCAAACTCTTTGGCCGCCCCGCCCCGCGCCTGATCACCGATGAACAGATCGCGGCCATGCAGCCGGGATCTGTCATCGTGGACATGGCCGCCGCCTCCGGCGGAAACGTGGAGGGCTCTGAACCTGGAAAAGATGTCACTAAACACGGCGTCACCATCGTGGGCGATACCAACCTGGAGGGACGCACCGCACTGGACGCCTCCCAGATGTACGGGTCCAATCTGGTGAATCTGGTCACCCACTTCTGGGATGAGGAGGCAAAGGAATTTAAACTGAACCGCGAGGACGAAATACTTCAGGGCTCCCTGATTACCCATGGCGGTGAGGTTGTACACGAGATGATCAAAGAAAGGATCGGCTAACATGGACAAGGAAGCACGCATCATAGATACGATCCACATTCGGATCGACGAACTCAGGCAGGTCGTGAACTCGCTGGAGACCCAGGTTCATCAACTGGTCGAAGTCGATCAGGTCCGTGAAGCCACCGAAACAGTTTCCAGCGGCGGAATGGGACTCACCCTGTTCGTGTTCGCTCTGGCAATTTTCCTCGGGATCGAACTGATCACCAAGGTCCCCTCCCAGCTGCACACCCCGCTGATGTCCGGGTCCAACGCGATCTCGGGCATCACCATTGTGGGAGCCCTCGTTGCCCTTCAGAATGTGCCGGCCAACAGCCCCATGGTGATCGTGCTCGGCACCTTGGCCGTGATCACCGCCAGTATTAACGTGGTGGGGGGCTATCTGGTGACCGACCGCATGCTGGGAATGTTCAAAGCCAAAAAGGAAGGCTAACCCATGCAGTCTCTCGCATATATTGTTGCTTCGATCTTATTCATTCTCGGGCTCAAACAGCTCGGCAAAGCCTCCACCGCCCGGCGGGGCAACCTACTCTCCGCCATCGGCATGCTGCTGGCCATCGTGGCTACTCTGGCCGGATCCGGCTTCTCCTGGATATGGATTCTGGCCGGGATGATCATCGGCGGCGGCATCGGCGCCGTCGCGGCCAAGCGGGTGGCCATGACCGGCATGCCCGAAATGGTGGCTCTGTTCAATGGCTCCGGCGGTATTGCCTCTCTGCTGGTGGGCTGGGCCTCCCAGCAGAATCCCGGCCCGGCCGGACTGACCACCTCCAGCGAGATTCCTCTCTTTCTGGCCGTGCTTATCGGCGGCGTGACCTTTACCGGCTCGCTGGTGGCCTGGGCGAAGCTGTCTGAGAAAATCGACGGAAAACCCATACAGTTCAAAGGGCAGCAGATCGTCAATCTCGCGCTGCTGGCGGCCATTCTGGTCTGCGGCGTCCTGTTCGTGCTGAATTCCGGCGGCACCTGGAACCCCTGGCTTATTCTGTCCGTCCTGCTCGCCTTCGCCTTCGGCATCATGGTGGTCATCCCCATCGGGGGCGCCGACATGCCGGTGGTGATCGCTCTTCTGAATTCCTATTCAGGCCTGGCCGCCTGCGCCGCCGGCTTCATCATCACCAACACGGTGCTGATCGTGTCCGGTTCTCTGGTGGGAGCCTCCGGTATCATTCTCACCGGCATCATGTGCAAAGCCATGAAC
>CAZVCO010000182.1:0-1011 GCA_964625795.1 uncultured Verrucomicrobiota bacterium
GCTGACATCCTGTTCGAGATTGTACAGCTCCAGATGCCCGTCCTCAAAATATTCGATCAGTTTCCAGGATCCGCTGACCACGCTGCAGGATGGGCGGTCCCCCTGGTTGCTGTAGTGCGGGTAATGCCAGTAGATTGCCTCACGATCGAGATGCGACTCACCTTCGAAGAGGGGCATCAGACTCAGACCGTCCACATGCTGCTCCGGCATCAGGGGCAGCCCGGCGGCCTCCAGGAAGGTGGGATAGAAATCACAGGTCTGCACATTTTCGCTACAGGTAGTGGAAGGCTGGATCCGGCCGGGCCAGCGGGCGATCTGGCACACCCGGGTGCCGCCTTCATAACTCCAGCCTTTGCCTTCATTGAAAGGTAGATTGCAGGTGGGACTGCCTTCCGCAGTGCTGAGTCCGCCATTGTCCGAGGTGAAGCAGACCAGGGTGCTGTCAGCCAGACCCTCCTCGTCCAGGGCGTCCAGCACCCGGCCGATATTGGTGTCCAGATTCTCCATCATGGCGGCATAGACCGCATGACTTTGGAACATCCGCCGCTCCACCCGCTGATCCGATTTATGTGCACAGGGAAACGATTCGCCCAACACAATTGGATCAAGCTGATCCAGGCCGAGCCGTTTGGCTTTTCGTTCGTACTTGGCCACCAGGTCCGCCGGAGCCTGAAGGGGGGTATGGACAGCGTAATGACTGAGATTCAGAAAAAAGGGCTTCTCCCCCCGGTTCCGGATCAAGGTGATGGCTTCGTCCGTGATACGGTCGGTCAGGTATTCCCCTTCAGGAGCGGGAAGGCCGAATTTTTCATCATAGGGCGCAAAATAACCGGCTTTGCCCGGACTCCCCTTGTGGCAGCCGGCAATATTCACATCGAAGCCATGATGCTGCGGGAGAAAGTCGTCATCGCCAAGATGCCATTTTCCCACATGCCAGGTGGCGTATCCGCCATCCCGCAGACTGGAGGCGACACTCTTCTCCTCCAGCGGCAGATAATGAAGAAAGGGGGC
>CAZVCO010000182.1:1021-6516 GCA_964625795.1 uncultured Verrucomicrobiota bacterium
CTCTGGCCTGACCCGGAATCCAATTCGTGATGCCCACCCGGGCGGGATATTTTCCGCTCATCAGACTCGCCCGGGTGGGGCTGCACACCGGACAGCTGGCATAGGCATTGGAAAAACTCATGCCTTCCCGGGCCAGTTGATCCAACCGGGGTGTTTCGTAAAAAGTGGAGCCGAAGCAACCCAGGTCGCGCGCGCCCAGGTCGTCAATCAGGATCATAAGGATGTTCGGTTTCATTGTAGTATAGGGGGGCTGCAATCAGGATTACGACTTAGAATCCTCAAGAAAGATGATGCAAGAAGCGACATTCTTTAACCGCTAATACACACGAATCGACGCTAATTGAAATCTGGTTCATGAGGATGGATGCTGACACGGTGGTATCCTGTAACGTTTTGTCGGTCCCCGGCAGGTTCAGGTCAAACAGCGACCAAGTCCCATCCTTTCCCGAGACGGACATCAGGAAGCGCGGGTGGTGAAGGGTGATACCGCAGCTTTGTTCTTTGAGTGTGACAGGTGGGTTCATAACAGGTTTTTGCACGTTGCGGAGCACACTCAGGTATGGATGGGCCCGGGATATAACGAGAATGGTGACGAGTCGGCACCCCGTTACTGGCGGTAAATCAGGCGGATGCGGAAGACATGTGCCAGATCCGTGTCGGAAACTTTCGTGGTGTCCAGAATCAGGTTGCCTTCGGAGGCCTGGAACGGAATCTCCATTCCGCTGCCAAGATGATGGACGGTCCGCACGGTGTCCGGATCGATCGTGGTAAGCGTCAGCCGGTCCGGCAGGGAGGCGCACATGCTGAACGCGAATACGCTCTCGTCTGTGCAGGTGAACCAGAAATCCTCCTGAGTGAACTGACCCTGGAACCCGGTTTCCTCCCGGCTGCTGGTGCCTTTTATGATCACCTGCGTGGGTCCCTCTTTTGGAATCTGCCGGGCCTGGGTGCCGTAGACGGCTTCCCGGTTCCGGTCCAGCCACGTCCCCACTTCTTTTAAAATACGGACAGACGCCTCCGGCACGGTGCCGTCCGCGCGGGGGCCGATGTTCAGCATGTAATTGCCGTCTTTGCTGATGATGTCGAGAATCCAGAAAAGGACCTCGACCGGCGACTTCCAGTCATGGTCGTAGGATCGATACCCCCAGGAATTGTTCATGGTGCCGACGGTTTCCCAGGCTTTGTTTTCGATTTCGCCCACGGCGGGGATCTCGTTGTCTCCGGGAATGAGGTAATCCCCGTAGTCATTTCCCACCCGGTCGCAGACCAACGTCTGCGGAGACAATTCCGACACGGTTTTGTAAAATTCGAAACTGCGTTCATCGGTGATGAAATACGGGACATCAAACCAGATCAGCTTGAGGTTGGGAAAACGGGTGAGCAGTTCGCGAACCTGGGGGAGGGCTTTGCGGTCGAGATAGTCCTCGAACGCGACCGGGGCGGGATCCCATTCGTTGTAGGCGTGGAATCCGCCGACGTTGTCCGCGGGGCGATAGTCCTTGTTGCCGCCGTCGCCGCCGTCCATCCAGTCGATGGAGTGGGAATAGTAGAGCCCGAACGGCATGCCCTGCTTTTCGCATTCGTCGTACAGCTCCTGGACAAAATCCCTTTTGCAGGGCGCGGCCTGCACCGAGTTGAATCCGGAGACCTTTGAATCAAACAGCGCAAAGCCTTCATGGTGTTTGGAGGTCAGCACCATGTACTGCATACCGGCCGCTTTGGCCAGGGACACCCATGTGGCGGGGTCGAAGTGGTCCGGATCAAAGGTGTTTGCATATGTCCGGTACTCGTCGCGCGGAATGTTGAAGGCGTGCATGATCCATTCCGCCACCCGGGGACGGCGTCCCTCCTCCATCCGTTTACCCTGATAGACCCCGCCCAGCTGGGAGTAGAGTCCCCAGTGAATAAACATACCGTAGCGGGAATGCCGAAACCAATCCAGGGCATCCTGTTTCGCGGCGTGGAGGGTTTGCCATTCGGAAGTGTTTTGAGGTTTCATGGAAGTGTGCCGGAGCTCCGGTTAATAGTTTGACGCCCACTCTTTCACGGCCGGTTCACCGTCGAGAATTCCCTGGACGATCAGGAATTCATCCGCGTGAGTCAGGGTGGTGACCACCCATTCGCGGGTGTTGTCGAAAAAGGAGTGTTGAGCACCCGGATAGATGTGGATCTCACAGACATTGCCCGCATCCTGCATGCGTTGCTGAAAAGCCCGGACGCCATCCGGTTTCACGAACTTGTCCTGGTCGCCGATGAGAACGATCATGGGCGGCAGGCCGGGACGGATTCCGCTGCCGGGTTTGAAATCCCGGTTCAACTCCTCGGACCACCTCCCCTTGTCGGAATTGTCCAGCCCGATCGGATTGAACAGCACCGCCGCGGCCGGAACTGCGGAGATGGACTCGTCGTCGGTCTCCTCATTGATCAGGGTGGAGGTGGCGGTGGCGCCCGCCAAAGAACCGCCGGCCGATCCCCCGGCGGCCACGATGTTGTCCGGATCAATCCCGAAAGATGCCGCGTTCTGTTTCACAAACCGCATGGCGGATTTGGCGTCCTTCAGGCAGTTGAGTCGACTGCTTTCCTTTGAGGCCAGTCGGTATTGAACCGATATGGCCACCATCCCGCGGCTGGCAAAATAGTCGCAGGCATAGAAAAAGACGTCAGGCATCCCTTTTCGGAACCCGCCTCCGTGAAAGAACACGATCGCCGGAGCGGGAGCTGCCGGTTTTTCATCTCCGGGATAGAAGATATGCAGCTTCAGGTTCTTCCCGTCCACCTCTTTGTAAGTCTCCACCTGATCAGGCGTAAACCGGAAACTCCGGACAAACACCCTTCCCTGGGCAACAGGAGCCAGAAAAAGGCTCACGAACAGTGCAGGGATGATCAAACGGCTGGTTTGGAAATTGAGTCTAATCTTCAGTGTTGTCTTCATAAATCCATGATAATTTAAGATTTTACATCATGCAATTTGAAGAGGGGATTACAAACGTTTTCCCTGCCGGATTGGAGGCCGCCTTACGCATAATTCATGGAAGATCCTTGAAGATACGACACGGTCTTGTAACTCTGAAATCTCTTGAAATCTCACGCCCAATTCACCTTATGTCACAATTAAAGAGCAAACACGACTGGCGGGAAGCGGTTCTGGCGCTGCCCGTCTTTGACACCCATACTCATATGAATAAACCCGGCGTTCCTGTGGCGGCTCACAGCGTCTGGGACATCGCGGAATATTTCTGGTTCCGCCAGGAACTCGAATCGGTGGGCTATCCGGGCAAATCGGTGTCCGATTTACCGGAGGACAAGCATATTGAGCTCTTTGTGGACGCCTTCTCGAAATGCCGCAACACCACCTGGGCCCAAGTGGTTAAAAACACCTTTATGGAACTGTATGGAGTTGAAATCCACGACGCCAACAGCATCCGGGAAGCGGATGAGGCGGTGAAAGCCAAAGCAAAGGAGGAGACCTGGCCCCGTGAAGTGGTGGACAAGCTGAATGTGAAGCGCATCGTCACCAACATCGAGCGGGATGTGAACTACCCCGGCCTGCCCGGAGTGGGATGCGCAGCTCCGATTTGGGGAGGCTACCAGGAATGGACTGAAACCATATCGACCGCAGAGGATCCCCGGGCGGCGGGAGAGGAGGCCAAAGAGGCCATTCGTCAGTTTGTGAGTGGCTTGGCCGAACGTGGCCATCGAGGTATGCGGGTGCATGTGCACGGATTCCGGGGACGGTCTCTCGAGGCCAATCAGGCGGCGGTACAGCAAGGAGCTGAACTGCCCAAGGGATCCGTGGACGACAAGGATATCCATGCCTTCCTCTGCCATGCCATTCTTTCAGCCCTGAGCGAACAGGAGGGCATGTTCGCCCAGTTCTTTCTGGGAATCGAACAGATGCCGGGCGGGGTGATGCCCATGGGAATCGAGGACTTCAACATCGTCCCCGACCTGTATCCCCTCTTCGACCGCTACAGCTGCGATATCGAACTCGTTTCCGGATCACCGGGACTGAACATGGACGTGGTACAGGCCAGCCGGATTCTCCCCAATGTCTATGCCGGGGGACTGTGGTGGTGCAACTTCCGCCCCAGCACCTATTTTGAGATTTTCCAGAAACGTCTGGAGGGCGTGCCCGCACAGAAAAGCACCATCCTCTGCAGTGACGGACGGTGCATCGAATGGTGCTACGCCAAAACCAAACTGGTGAAGGATCTTCTGGCTGATTTCATGTACGAACAGGTCAGCAAGGATGCGATCAGCGAAGCTGATGCCCTCTGGGTGGCCAAAGAATGGCTGCACGATGCGGCGCAGCGCCGGTACGTCTGAACCCCGCACCGGTCCTTTATGTCCGGGGAAAGGGTTGAGATGAAACTCACATCTGTTGCCACACCTTGAACAGCCAGGGTTCCGTCTGTTTAGGCCGTAAGGGCTTGAGATCCGACCCGAACTATCATCATGGAAAATTCAATTATGATCTTAGGTGCCGGGATCTCCGGCCTGACTGCCGGAAGGCTTTTACTGGATAAGGGACATTCCGTACAGATTCTCGACAAAGGCCGCGGTGTGGGGGGGCGGGTGGCTACCCGCTGGAAAGGCACCCGGGATCACATTGAGGGACGGTGGGACCACGGGGCGCAGTTCGCGACCTTCCGCAGCCGGGACCTGATCTCTGCTCTCAAGGCCTGGGAGGCCTGGGATGTGCTGCAGGACTGGCTGCCCTCCCATTCTGACAACACCCTCATGCGAATGTGCCCGGCTGAGGGCATGAATGCGTTCGCCAAAGCGCTGGCCGCCCCGCTGGACATACAGCGCTCGGAACGCGTCTGCCACCTTGAGCGATCAGGGGAGAAATGGACCGCACGCACCGAGTCCGGCCATTCTTTTGAAGCCCCCCACGTGATCAGCACCCTGCCCATGCCGCAACTTCTCGATCTGGCCGAGGCCTCCGGCTGGGCGTTGCAGGAGGACGAGCAAGAGCTTCTTCAGCAGGTCACCTATGAGCGGTGCCTGAGCCTGCTGGCGGAAACAGCTGAACCTGTTTCCATTGGCGATGCCGGATATGCCAGGGTGAATACCGGTGTGCTCGAAACCGTGATCAGCCATCGTCAGAAAGGAATTTCCGACGCCCCCACCTTTACCGCGCATGCCACCCCGTCTTTCAGCCTGGAATGGTACGATCGCGACCGTCCCACCGCCGCCTCTGTGATGCGCGCGGCCCTGCAGGAGATTCTGGATACCTCCATCCTTTCCGTACAGATTCACGGCTGGAAATTCGCCAAAGCCATCCGGCGGATCCCTCATCCTTTCGTACAGCTCTCCAATGGCTGTATCCTGGCCGGCGACGGATTCGAGGCCGGGGATGAGTCCGTGCCAGCAGATCTTCACCCCCGTATTGAAAGTGCAATGCTCTCCGGTCTGCTGGCAGCAAGGAAAGTTGATACCTGATAACCGTATAGAGGTTCTTTGAAATACTCCGGTCGGATGCAAGAATCCCT
>CAZVCO010000183.1:0-2701 GCA_964625795.1 uncultured Verrucomicrobiota bacterium
CCGGCCAGTTTTGCCAGATTTTTTAATCCGCCCGGAGCCAGAGACCCCAGGGCACGGATCCGTTCTGCAATTTCGTCAATTGCTGTGAACAGCTCGGTGTACTGCTCTTCGAAGGCGGTGTGGAGGGCGAAAAAATTTGGTCCTCTCACATTCCAGTGGCAGATGTGCGTCTGCCCCAGCAGGGCATAACTGTCTGCCACCACTATTCTTAAATACTCATTCAATTCGGTCGTCTTGGATTTAGATTTTGTTGCCATGAATAGATTATAGACCATTTCGGCCCGGGTTTCAACGCTGCTTCTTCAGTCTCTGATATTTCCGCAGGGTTACTCGGAGTTTTACAATAAGCTCATGTTACAAGGGGTTATACAAAAATTTTCACTACTCCGATTCATTAGTAACCTGTTTCAGTCTTTTTTCGTATTCGTAATCGTACGCGTAATCGTAATCGAACCACAAAATCGGTTTTTTGATTATGATTACGATCAGGATTACGATTAGGATAGAAGTTTCTTGTAGTGGTGAATTTCTTTAAGCCCTTACCGTAAAATCATTTAGCCCTGATTACTTTTCAGCCCTGGATATTTCCGGTACTTCTTTCTTTTTCAGTCAGACCTGTTGCAGGGTGACCTTCATTTATTCTTATGGGCTCTGAATACTTCAAACCGTCTGCTGTCTGCGGCAAACGCCAGAAAGAGAGTGGTTGCGACTGATTGCCATATGAAACATATGCACAATATGCTTTCGGATGCTATATACGTAAAATGCTGATAGATAGTAATTTATGTAAAAAAGTTCTTGCTGATCCCCTTACGGGTGCGGTATAGTCTCTATATTGTCTAACCATTGTAACAGGAGTTCTGAATGTCCTTTCAAATTACTGACCGTTGTACTGCATGTGATGCCTGCCGCCCCGCCTGTCCGGTGAATGCGGTGGAGAAAAGCGAGCCCATCTACAAAATCGATCCCCAGTCCTGCAATGACTGTGTGGATATTGTAGGCGGACCCCGGTGTATTCCCGTATGTCCGGAAGCCGGCGCGATCATTCATCTGCCGACTGTGTAACTGAGTCTTTTCAGATTACGCACAAACGCCCTCCATTCCGGAGGGCGTTTTTTTATGAAGGGGCTTTTCGAAGGAGCACGGTTCCAGAATAGAATACCAGTCGGAATCTCCCCTGGTTAAGGGTGTTCAGCCGGTTCAGTCCGGGTCCTAACCCGCGTTCTGGTTGAGCAGACGGATGTCGTCTGTTTCCCGGCTGCACTCGGAAGAGGATGCGCAGGGGGTTGACCGTGCTTTGCAGAATTCCCGGCGGTCGAGATAGCGTTCACATTGTTTGGTCCGGTCGTATCCCAGCATGATGCCCAGAATGAAATCCTGCTCGGGGGTATGGAGACAGTGAGGACAGGAGCCGAATTCCTTCACCACGTTCACGCAGGTTTCATGACCAAAATACACATTCACGCGACCGTCTTCGATCGGCAGAAAATGAGCGGCCACCCCCTCATGGTCCAGCCGGGACTGAATCAGTTCCTGATCCGAAGGCTGTATCGTGTACAGCGCCAGGTCCCGCAGTCCCCGGTTGATTTCATAGAGGAGATGGTGAAAGACATCTAAGTTGGGTTTGGCATCTGCAATCATGATTGACATTTGATTTACATGCAAAACATACGGAGCGCAACCCGTCTTTTTGAAAAAATGAACTCCAGACAGACAGTTCGAAAGAAGGCCACTGTTTCATTTACAGGTTCAAAGGAAAAAGGTCTTTTCCCCTCCGCTATGAAGGAGTAAAGGATCACGTCTCCGAATGGTCATGTCTTTTCCCCCGCGTTTTATGTGCAAACAACTGATTCTTTTGGCCTCTGTTCTGGGGGCATTTGTCCTCCGCGCCGGGGAGGCAGAGCCGTTCAGTCTGCCCGAGCTGCAGGCGTTCGCGGATGAATTTTCGCCTGATCTGTCCCGGCAGCGGCTGGCGTACTCCAATCTGGTGGAATCGGTACTCATCGCCAAGACCAAATATGATCCCCGGTTCCAGATCCGCAGAGGATGGCAGGAAACCGATGATCCCGAGCGCACCACCGGCACTATCAGTCAAACCCTTCCGGCGGATCTGGATGTCCGGCTCACCGCCCGGAACGAAACCCGGAATGACGAGGATCTTACCAACCTTGCCGTCAACCTGAGCAAAACCCTTTTGGGCGGCGGCAGTTTCCTCGAATCGAGACTCCCGGTGGAGCGGGCCTGGATACAGGAGGCCCGGGAGGCCAATACCCTCAGTCTCGACCGACGCAGACTCCAGCTCACCGTCGCCCAGCGTTATTACGCCGTGGTTCGCAATCTTCTCACGCTACGCCTTCGGGAACTCCAGCTGGAAAGAGCCAGACGGAATCTCGAAGTGGCCATTGCCAAAGAGGATCCGCTGGACATTGCCACCGCGGAACTGCGTATCCCCGAGAGTGAACTGGATGTCCTGCGGGTGGAGCGGTTTATCGAGGACAGCACCCTGGAGTTGGCGGAAACCATCGGCCTGCCGGTGTCGCAGCCGTTACCGGTCAGTACCAACCTGGTGTACGAGGTCCGCCCTTACTCACTTGAACAGGATGTCGATCACGCGCTGGAGAATCATGAACGCATCCTCAATGCCCGGCTCTCGCTGAAATTGAATGAACTGGAGGCCCGGGTGGCCCGTTCACGGAATCTG
>CAZVCO010000183.1:2711-5119 GCA_964625795.1 uncultured Verrucomicrobiota bacterium
GACCCAAAACAGCTGCGTGAAACCATCGGGCTGAAGAAGGGCGACCCACTGGTGGGCTTTAGCGTGGTGGATGTGCGTAAAAATATTGAATCCGTCGCGGCCCAGCTGGTCGAGGCGGAAAAATCCGTGGAACTTGGCCGTCAGCGGGTCAAGGTGCTTGAACGTCAGCTCATCCTCTATCAGGACCGGTGGGAGAACGGGGAAATCAATATTCTCGAGTATGTCCGCTCCCAGAACGATCTGGAGAATGCCAAAGTCCAGTTGGTGACCCAGCAGGCGCGATATATGGAGCTCCGGGCGGAATATGATTTCCTGACCGGGCGGTGATGATGACTGCTCCCGATACGTCACAACGGTACCGCATGACGGTGTCCTATGACGGCACCGCATTTCAGGGCTGGCAGGTGCAGCCCGGGGCACGGACCGTGCAGTCGGAACTGGAATCGGCCCTGGCCGTGCTGGAGCCTGACGCGTCGCCACGTATTACCGGCAGCGGACGGACCGATGCCGGGGTGCATGCCAGAGCCCAGGTGTTTCATGTGGACCTGCAGCGGGAGTTTTCTCCGGAAAAATGGCGCAACGCCCTGAATGGACTTCTGCCGGAGGATATCCGCATCCACGCGGCACAGCCGGTATCGACCGATTTCCATGCCCGGTTTTCCGCCACCGGGAAGCAGTACCGCTATTTTCTGCACACCGGATCGTCCTGTCCGCCCTATTTGCGGTTTATCCGTCATTCCGTCCGGCGTCCATTGGATCTTGGTCTGATGCAGCAGGCTCTCTGTGAACTGTCCGGCACCCATGATTTCCGATCCTTTTCCGCCATCCGCGTCCATGCGGAGGAGAACACCGTCCGGACCGTGCGGCGGTTTGAGATGGAGAGCACCGGAGAGGAGGTGGTGATCCTGGTGGAGGCAGAGGGATTTCTTTACAAGATGGTGCGGCAGCTGACCGGGGCCCTGCTGCGGGTGGGGCTGGGGGAGATGACCCTGCAGGAACTGATTTCGCTGAGGGATGAGCCCCGCATCTCACATGAGGCGCCCTCCGCCCCGGCCAAAGGTCTCTTTCTGTGGGAGGTTTTTTATCCGTGAAAGACACTCTGGCCAGAACATTGACGCCTCTCCGCCCAAAGTCCGGAAGCAATCCGCACGGGTCCTGGAAGGGATTTCCTCTTACTCTGTTGCTGCTGACGGGCCCCATTCTCTACCTTACTAAACCCTGGGAAATGGATCTTCCGCTCATATCAAGAGTGGCCGCGGTACTCGTCTTTCCGGTCCTGGGCTCTGTTGCGCTTTATGCGCCGGTTGCCTGTTTCGTTCAATACCCCCGTCTGGGTTCTGCGGGGAAACAGGCTGTTCGCAGAGTGGCGGGGTGTTTGGTCGTCATTACAGGGTATCTCTTTGTCACCTTATACACAAGCTGGACGGAATCGCTGGAGCCAGCGCTGGGAATCGGTATAGTGATCAGTACGATGCTGATTCTCCAAATCACCCGGGTGTTTTACCCGACGCATCGGTAACACATGATGATGAACCTTGCCTGCTATTCTAAAATGACACGGTTGCCTGCAATGAACCGGCATCTGTCGAAGAGCCATTTATGAAGATCCAGCGTGTCATCTATATGGGTACTGCGGAAATTGCGGTTCCCGCCCTGAACGCTCTGGCCGCTCTGGAGGATGTGGAGGTGGTGGCGGTCTGCACCCAGCCGGACCGACCCAGCGGACGCAAGCGCAAGCGGACACCCTCACCGGTAAAAACCGCGGCGCTGGCGCACGGACTGCATGTCCTCTGCCCCGAACGCATCGGAGACGCGCAGGCGGATCTGGAGGCCCTGCAGCCGGACCTGGGGATGGTGTTTGCCTATGGGCAGTACCTCCCGTCCAGGATTTTTGATCTTCCGACCTTCGGAAGTATCAATTTCCATCCTTCCCGACTTCCGGAATACCGCGGAGCCAGCCCCATCCAGTCCACCCTGCTGGACGGCAAAACCGAAACCGCGCTTTCCGTCCTGCAGGTGGGGGCGGCCATGGACGCCGGAGACCTCTGGCTGCAGGTGCCCCTGACCATTGAGCCTGAGGATGACAATGAGTCGCTCCATCATCGTTTTGCTGATCTCGCGGCCGAACTCGTGCCGGGACTGATCCGGGACCTGCGGGAGGAGCGGCTGGTCCGCACCCCCCAGAATGAATCGGAGGTCATCGAATGCGGAAAAATCGCCAAAGCGGACGGAGCGGTCGACTGGTCTCTGCCGGCCACCACTCTCCACAACCGTATCCGGGCGTTTCAACCCTGGCCCGGTGCGTTTTTCCCGCTGGGAGACTCCGGGAATCTGAAAATCAAACAGGCGGTGGTCGAGCCGGGAAACGGATCGCCCGGTGAAGTTCTCGGGGTGAGCGGGGAGGGTCC
>CAZVCO010000183.1:5129-6514 GCA_964625795.1 uncultured Verrucomicrobiota bacterium
TATTGGTGAACTGCCCGTTGTCCACATCTTCCTGAGTAGCTTCATGACTTGCTGTGTAAATCCAGACCTCATCCGGATCCAATTCAGAATCTCCATCAGTATCTCCTGAAGAAAAAGTAGGTCCGCTGGTGGCCTGCGGAGAAGGAGCCCTGCGACTGACCCGGGTACAGCCGCCCGGCAAAACCGAGATGAGCGGAAAGGATTTTCTCAATGGACATTCCCTGTCTGCAGGCCAGATCCTCGCCTCTGCTTCCCAGGCGTCATGAGAAAGGAGCGCTCACTGGAGGAGTGCCTTAAGGAAATTGATACGATTTCCCATTATCAGGGTGCGGAGTATACCGAACTCCGTGAGAAACTGGGCGATGATGTTCTCCGCAAGCGCCTCAGCCGTCAACTGGATCTCTATCACTCCCATCGCACGGGCAACGGGGAGGGAGGGCTGCGCTGGCAGAAAAGGATCATGCGAGAGACCCTGCGGCTGGGACTGACCTGCACCGGACTGCTGCAGCGGGCCAGACAGAATGCCCGCCGCCCCGTGGTGGTGGAGCGGTCGGTGATACTTTCCCGCCTGCCGGAGGCGTTCGACGGATTCCGTATTCTCCATCTCAGTGATTTCCATTTCGAATTTATTCCGGAACTGCCGGAACTCCTCAACCGCCTGCTGGAGACTCTTTCCTTTGACCTTTGTGTGCTGACCGGGGATTTCAGAGGGGAAACCACCGGACCGTATGAGGAATCACTGGAGCATCTGGCCCGGTGCCGCAAGCCGATGGGACCAGAGGTGCTGGCCGTGCTGGGCAATCACGACAATGTGGAGTTGCTCCCCCGTCTCGACCGACTGGGCATCCGCTGTCTGATGAACGAGCTCTGTCCGATTGACCGGGACGGAACGTCGCTGCTGATGGTGGGGGTGGATGATCCCCAGTACTACCAGACCCATGATCTGACGTTCTGCCGGGCAGAGGTGGCCGCCGCCCCGGTGTCGGTTTTACTTTCCCACACGCCCGCCATCTGCCGGGAGGCGGCCGAGGCCGGCTTTGATCTGATGCTCTCCGGGCATACCCATGGCGGTCAGATCTGTCTTCCCGGCGGCATTCCGGTCATGGGCCATATTGGCACGGCCCCCCGCGCCTGTATCCGGGGAGAATGGCGGATGAATCACCTTCAGGGCTATACCTCGACCGGGGTGGGATGCTCCAGTATCGACGTCCGCTTGAACTGTCCGCCGGAGGTGACCGTTCACACGCTGAAGGCGACCGGGACGGGCGCACCCCGCCCCGGCTGGCAAGCCCGGAATTGCTGACTACTGAAGGTCTTCAAGCATAGATCAGCCATGCGTCAGTTTGCGAATAGTGGCCGTCGCGCCTTCAGGCCACGGACCGGAA
>CAZVCO010000184.1:0-1230 GCA_964625795.1 uncultured Verrucomicrobiota bacterium
TTGGCGTCGCGGCAGTCATCCAGAGGCACATCCGGCATCAGTTTCACATCCCGTGACGCCTGCACCACCCCTGCCTGCAATCCGGCCGCCACCACCTCCACCCCGCCTCTGCGCAGGACGTCCATGGTGATGACCGCCTCCATTTCCTCGCACCCGGGTGCGAGTAGAATCAATGCCCGTTTCATAACGTCTTCTCCTTATCCAATCGTGTGTCCAGCGTCTCCAGCACCGAAAGACGCAGAGAGGTGTCGATCCCCGCCCCCTGATGCTGCAGCAGATACGGTCCCAGATCCTGAATCTCTCCGATCCAGACACCGTCTTTCTCTCCGGGGTGCTGATGATATCTTCCGCCCACAATACACACCAGACAGGACACGGCGGGGCGCGGCACCCCGAGTTCGTCCGCCGCCTGGTCGCCGCGGCCCAGCAGGGTGGCAAGCTCATATCCGGTGTAGGCCTCCTCTCCGTGCATTAAATGTCCGTCGAGCACCTGGACCTGACCCGGCCAGTGAACCGTCTCGATCAGATACACCTGTTCGGGGCTGACCACCACATGGTCCAGCGTCTTTCCGGCCAGCGGCACCCCGTGATAAATCCGCCATCCCTCCGGCAGCGCCTCCAGGACCCGGGCTACTTTTTCCTCGCCCCGCGCACCCTCCTCATGACGGGAAAGCAGCGACAGCGCCCGCTTCCAGGTGATCAGGACGCCAAAGGCCAGCACGATCAGCAGCACCGCCGCATGGCCCAGCGTGAGAAAGGAGGGGGGCACCACCGCCCCGATGGCCCATCCCGAAGCAAACACCATGCCGATCACCGGGAACAGGGCCTGGGAGAGCCCTCGGGAACGGACAGAGGCCCCTGGAGCTCCCCTGCTTTTAAAGGTGGTGACCGGATCGGATTCGGGCGGATTCATATGGCAAGTATATCGTGGAAGCGGAACCTTGTAAACGGTGCTTCAGACTCCTAAAAGAGAGTCATGCATATACGCCAAACTTCAGAACACCTCGTTTCCAGTCTGCTGGCGGTGTTGATGGATACGGTTGCGATCTTTTTGGGGCTGCGTTGGGCGGCCTGGATCCGCTTTGATACCGGAATCTTCGCGGTGGATCCGGCCAAAGGCATTCCCGCCACCGAACAGCTTCTGCAACTGATCCTGCTGGCCACGGCGGTATTTCTGGTGGTCTTCCAGAACCTCGGACTTTTCAAACGGCCGCATCAGGGACGGTTTGA
>CAZVCO010000184.1:1240-5084 GCA_964625795.1 uncultured Verrucomicrobiota bacterium
CGGGCAATCTTCATCAGTTTCGTGCTCTATTTCGCCCTGGAGGCCGCCCTGCGGATGGATCCGGAGTTCAGCAGGAAAGCCCTGATTATCGCTCTGGGCACCGTGCCCTTTTGTGTGCTGCTGGAACGGTACCTTCTCTATAGAATCGAGCTGCACCGCGCACGGCATGCCCCGGTGGAGAACAAGGTACTGATGGTCGGCACCGACACCAGCGCCCTGCGCCTGGCCGCCGCGATCGAACGCGATAAATTCCTCAGAGCCAGGATCGTCGGCTTTCTCCGCACCGATCCCTCCACCGACTGGCCGGAGGAGATTCCTGACTCCCAGCGCTTAGGAGAAACCGACCGCCTCCAGCCGGTGGTGGAGGAACGGAAGGTCAACCATGTCGTGCTGTCCGATATCGGCATCGACCGGACCGCTCTACTGAGCATGGTGGTGTATTGCGAACAGCATTATCTCAGTTTTCATCTGGTTCCCGACCTCTTCCGCATCCTGACCAGTGACCTCCAGGTCCGCCATCTGGAGGGAATTCCGGTGATGGGGCTGGGGCAATGGCCACTGGACCGGGTCGGCCCCCGCCTGATGAAACGCGCTTTCGACGTCGGGTTCAGCCTGTTTGCCCTCCTGCTGGTCAGCCCGGTGATGCTGATCGCCGCCCTGTTAATCAAACTCACCTCTCCCGGACCGGTCTTCTACCGCCAGAAACGCTGCGGAGAAAAGGGGCGTGAATTTGACATCATTAAACTCCGCACCATGCGTCAGGATGCGGAGGAAACCGGACCCGGCTGGACCACGGAGGATGACCCCAGACGCACCCGCATCGGCACCTTTCTGCGCAAATGGAACATCGACGAGCTTCCCCAGTTCTGGAACGTGCTGATGGGACATATGAGTGTGGTGGGGCCGCGTCCGGAGCGTCCGCATTACGTGGAGCAGTTCAAAGAGGAAATCGAGCGGTACATGCGGCGCCATGTGCATAAACCCGGCATCACCGGCTGGGCGCAGGTGCACGGACTCCGGGGCGACACCAGCATCAAAGACCGCATCACCTACGATCTGTTCTATCTGGAAAACTGGTCACCGGGCCTCGACCTCAAAATTATCCTCAAGACCCTGGCGTCACGAAAAAATGCCTATTAAACACCATTTAGGTGGATGGAGTCGCGCAAAGCCGCAAACACTACCAAGCCAACGGCATGAGGCAAGGAAGTGGATTTCTCACGCAGAGACGCAGAGACGCAGATAGCCATACTGGCCTGCTTTTTTGTGGCCGTCATAGAGAATTCGGCTATGTTTTTTTAAAACCGCCCCGGCAACGGGAATAAAGGGTGAGACGACCTGCTCCGCGTCTCTGCGAGAGAATTTACGGACGATCTGCTAAGGCGTTACGGTGACTTTGGTGCCGGAGGGAAGCAGCATGTAGAGCTCGGCGATATCGGGATTGAGGAAACGGACGCAGCCCAGTGACACCGGCTGTCCGATTTTTCCGGGTTCATCTGTCCCGTGCATACCGAATCCCTTCCGGTTCCATCCCAGCCAGTGGGTGCCGATCCGGTGCTCGGGATCTCCGTAGGGAATCATACGTTTCTCCGTGGGATGCCACCAGTCGGGATTCACCAGCCGGTCGGTGACTTCAAAGGTTCCGAGCGGGGTGTTCTCCGCACGGCCGGTGGAAACGGGATAGCGTTTGAAAAAGCGTCCGCCGAGTTTGAGTTCGGCCACATTCTCACTCACATCAATCTCAACCGAAAACCGTTCAATCGGTACCTTCAAACGGCGGCCGACCCGAATGGTGCCCCGTTCAGAAAGTCGGTTCATACGCAACAGAAGTTCCACGGTGGTGCCGGCCCGTTTGGCAATTTTCGCCACCGAATCCCCGGGCATCACCTGCACCCACACCGTTTCCGGCTGCTCCACCGGAGAGAGCAGCAGATCCAGATTCAGCTGCCCCAGACGCTCCATCGCCACCCGGCGTGTCCGCAATCTGAACCGCACGGGCCAGGGTAAACCGGGCTTCTTCCCAGCGGCCGCTCGCATAAGCCTTTTCCGCCCGCTGCAACAGTGCTGAAGATTCCCCCCAGCCGATCTGAGAACAAAACAGGAGACCCGCAAAGAGGAAAGATTTCATAGGGATGGTTCAGCAGACGCAACCCCCGCGGTCAACTCCCGACTACAGCTCCTTCACCGCCTCATGCACGGCGCCGAAGCGGTGATGCACGAACCTTCCAAATCTTGGGTCACGGGTAAGACGTGCTTTCGTGGTGGCGGGAGAGGTCAGACCGCACAAAAACCGGGTCAACTGCCTGGGCGCCTGCAGGGCCGCATGCCGTTCATGTTTCAATTCACGAATCAGGGTCCGCTCTGCATTGGACAGGGCCTCTTCGGTCCGGGCCGGTGGCTCAGGGATTTCCCGTCCCAGACATCGGTCACAGTGACCGCAATCCTCCTCCAGCTCCTCCCCGAAATACGCCAGAACCTTCCGCACGGTACACTCGCGCATCTCCGCGAAGTCCAGCACCTGTTGAATCCGCTCCACATCCCGTTGTTCCGACACCTGAAAGCGCTGATGAATGGATGCCGCCACGTCCTCGGCTCTCTCCGGACGCTTCACAAACCGGTATCCGTTTCGAAGCCCCGCCACTTTCAACACCAGCTCCCCCTGCTCCTCCAGATAATTGAAGGCGGCCACCAGCCGTTTCCGATCCTCTCCCAGGGCCGCACAGGCCTCCGCCAGATCAACCGTAAACCAGGTTCTTCCTTTCTTCGCCTGTGCGAACACCCGTTTGAGAAACGCAGCACGTTCCGGATCAAACCGTGCCAGCATTTCGGACGAACTTCGGGAAGGCTGAAATTTATATTCGTTATAAAACGGCCCGAGCGATTCCAGAACACCGTCCAGCTCCAAATACGTCAACAGGGTAGACATCACCAGTTTGCGGATGTCGAACCGGGTTGAGAGATCATAGATGGAAATATCGAAGGTATCCGGCTGAGCCATCAGTTCCTTCACCACCCCCAGCACCGATTCAGGGGTGGGCGTATCGCCATGGGAGAAATTCTCCAGCGGAACGATGTCATCCGGACAGAGCAACAGTTCGCACCAGGAGGTCTTTCCATCCCGCCCGGCCCGTCCCGTCTCCTGCATATAATTCTCCAGAGACTTGGGGAGATTATAATGGATCACCTGACGGATATCCGATTTGTCGATCCCCATGCCAAACGCAATGGTGGCCACCACAATGCGGCCGTTTCCCTGCATAAATTCATCCTGAATCCGATGACGTTCTTCCGCATCCAGACCGGCATGATACGCCTCTGCCGGAAACCCGGCCGAAGTCAGCTTTGCCGCAACCTCCTCTGCGGTTTTCTGAAAGGTGACGTACACGATGGTGGCCCCTCCCGGCCTTTCCTTCAGACGGTCAATCAGCAGGGCCTCCCGGTCCGTTTTCTCACAGGGCGTGGCATGCATGATCAGGTTCGGCCGGTGAAACCCGGTATTCACATAGGCATCCGGACCGATATCAAAGCTCTCACAAATATCCGCCGCCACGGCCGGAGTGGCGGTCGCCGTGAGAGCCAACACCCTCTCCGCATTCAAATCCACCGCAAACCGCGCCAGCTTCATGTAATCCGGACGGAAATTATGCCCCCACTCCGAAATACAATGAGCCTCATCCACCACCATCAGGGACAACCGGCTGCGCCGAATCCGGTTGAGAAAACGCTCACTGGCGAAGCGTTCCGGGGACACATACAACAGCTTGAGATCTCCATTCCACAGATCGTCCCAGACCTGTCGTGACTCTTCCGCAGTCAGACTGGAATCCAGCCGTGCCGCTTTCAC
>CAZVCO010000184.1:5094-6468 GCA_964625795.1 uncultured Verrucomicrobiota bacterium
TCTGATCTTTCATCAGCGCGATCAGCGGCGACACCACCAGCGTCATTCCCTCCAGCATCAACGCCGGCAACTGATAACACAGACTCTTTCCTGCACCGGTCGGAAACACGGCCAGAGCCGAATTTCCCTTGAGGATCTGTTCGACGATTTTTTCCTGACCGGGCCGAAAGGTCTCAAATCCAAAGGTGTCACGTAAAACATCGGATGCCTGAATCGTTTTCATGCCCAACGTCATACCCCGGACGGATTCATTTGTATAGCCTAAAGCCCAAAAGTTCTATCTTCAGAAATTTTTGTAACCACAAAAATCACAAAAGGCACATAACCTGCACTGGCTAAATCGTTATAAAAGACTCGGAGTAACTATTTTGTGTGTTCTGTGACGTATGTGGTTCCAAAAGAGGATTAAAAATCCAGCACCGCGTTGGGATCGGTATCGGATTCGTCATCCCAGTTGCGCGGTTTTTTGGTGCCGAGGTTCTGAATCTTCTTGGCGGTGAGCTGATTGCCTTTGGCCTTGGCGCCTTTGACCTGGTAGTCCTCCAGATTGACTTTGAGCTGGTGCACCCGCTGATTTTTCATGGGCGCGAACTTCACAAACACGTGCTCAGAGTCTCCGGTTTCCTCCAGCAGCTGCACCTTGTTTTTCCCCTTCGGACAGAGGCTGTAGTCTTTGTTCTGAATACAGCCTCCAAACGTGAACCGTTTGAGATAGCTGGTCTGGTTATTGGTGTACACGCAGGTGAACTCCAGATCCCGGTCGTATGTCCCCACATACAGGACATCTTTCCCGGCAAACTGTTTTTCCGGCGGAGGCATCATCTGATAGCGGCCGTCCTTCCAGACCACCATGATCTTGTCGAGGGAACTGCATTCCAGCACATCCTCACCCTCCCGCACGCCATGTCCCAGGTATCCGCCTTTTTTATCGTAGCGCAGCTTGAGTTCGGTGGCGGTGAGTTTGCGGACCTCGATCTTCTTGAAGCCATCCTCATCCACTTTGGTGGTGCGCGGAAAGTCTTTGGCATACTTCTTCTTGAGCCCTTTCAGAAAGTCCACGGTGTAATCGACCATGCGCTTGAGATTCTTCTCCACCTCTTTGAGGTTGGTCAGAATATCCTCAAGGTCTTTGCGGTTTTTATCGATATCGAAACGGCTGATACGTTTAATCCGCACCTGCAGCAGCATTTCCACATCCTCTTCGGTCACATCCCGTTTTAACTGATCCCGGAAGTTGTTCACCCCGTCCAGCACCGCTTTCTGAACCTCTTTGTAGGTCTTGCATTCCTCGATGTCTTTGTAGATCCGGTTTTCGATAAAGATCTGCACCAGCGTTTTGTGGTGAAACTCCTCCAGCAGGCGGTTCTTCTCCCA
>CAZVCO010000185.1:0-6438 GCA_964625795.1 uncultured Verrucomicrobiota bacterium
ACTCTTGTGTGAGACCTCAAAGCCATCCCTATCGAAATCGTCATCGTCATCGGTATCGACTGTAGCTATTCGATACCGATGACGATAGCGATCCCGATACCGAATCAACAGCCTCTGACGTCTGACCACCCCACTCCACACTAAAAAAACACCATGCCCCTGAACCTTGTCATCGTGCTGATCCTGCTGGGAGGCTGGTTTGCCAGCCGCCTCTTTCAGGCCTGCCGGCTCCCCTCCGTGCTGGGGATGCTCTGCTTCGGCCTGTTGCTGGGCAGCATGGGTGGAAAAGTCTGGCCTGCGGGGCTGGTGGAACTGGAACCCTTTCTCAAAACGTTCGCCCTGGTGGTCATCCTGCTCAGGGCGGGACTGGGACTCAAGCGGCATGTGCTGCAACGGGTGGGACGCACCGCCCTGGCCATGGCGGTGATTCCCTGTCTGTTTGAGGGAACCGTCCTCACCGTTCTCTTTCATCTGTGGTGGGGATTCGCTCTGCCGGTGGCCGGTCTGACCGGATTCATGCTGGCGGCGGTGTCGCCGGCCGTGGTGGTGCCCTCCATGCTGGATCTGGCCGAAAAAGGATACGGAAAAAAGAATGAAGTACCGACCCTGATTCTGGCTGGGGCCTCGGTGGACGATGTGCTGGCGATCACCCTTTTTTCGCTGTTCCTGGGCATCAGCCTGGATCCCGGTCTCCCCTTGACCCACTCCCTCCTGATCGACCTCCCCCTCGCACTATTCCTCGGCATCCTGCCGGGACTGCTGGCGGGATACGTCCTTATCAAAGCATTCCGGCTGAACCGGAAGCGGGTGCGGGCCACGGAGAAAACCCTGATTCTGCTGATGGTGGCACTGCTACTGGTGGACGTGGGTGACCGCCTGCAAAGTGCGGCGTTACTGGGCATCATGACCGTGGGGATTCTGTTATTGGAATACGCGCCGCCCATTGCTCATGAGCTGTCGGCCAAATTACAGAAAATCTGGATCTTCGCGGAAATTCTACTGTTTGTTCTCATCGGCATGCAGGTGGATCCGGCCCTGGCCCTGCAGGCCGGCCCGGCCGCAGTGGCCACCCTCACCGCAGGGTTGCTGGCCCGCAGTGGCGGGGTGTGGCTGGCCACGGCGGGATCCGGACTGAGTCCCCGGGAACGGATCTTCTGCATCTGCGCCTATATTCCCAAAGCCACAGTGCAGGCCGCTCTGGGTGCGGTTCCGCTGTCCAGAGGGATTCCCGGTGGCGATGCCATCCTCGCCCTGGCCGTGCTTTCCATACTGCTGACCGCTCCCCTTGGGCTCTTTGCCATCCGGCTGGGCGGACCGGCGTTGCTTGACCGTTTTGCTCCGGAGGGTGCGCAATGAAACGCTTCTGGATGCTGTTCGGAGGGATCAGTCTGTTGATTCTCATCATCTTTGGCGTCTGGGGCGACCAGTTCGAATCGCTCTTCAGTCAGGAGGACACCCGACTCATGCTGGAGCGGGCAGCGTCCGCGGCCGGACCTTTGGGCGCAGCCCTGCTGGTTTCCGATATCCTGCTCCCCATTCCCACCACGGTCATCATCGGTGCCATGGGCGCTGTGCTGGGTCCGGTGGCCGGCGCCCTGTGGGGGTGGGTCGGCCTGAATCTGGCCGGCTGGGCGGGCTACGGCCTCGCGCGCCTGGGCGGGGTGCGCTGGAAGGATCGTCTGCTCTCGCCCGCAGAGGAAAAGAAATTCAAAGGATTTTTCGACCGCAAGGGCGGCCTGGCCGTGGTGCTGAGCCGCATGCTGCCCGTTTTGCCCGAGGTCCTCAGCCTGATGGCCGGATTCTACGGCATGCAGCCCTTCCGTTTCGGAATTGCGGTGGCCCTGGGCTCTATTCCCCCCGCACTGCTCTTCTCCTGGATCGGCACCACTGCCACCGAAGCCCCCCTCACCGCCCTCCTGCTGCTCACGGGAATCACCGGGCTTCTCTGGCTCTTGTTTCTCCGGATATCACAGCCCCGATGAATAGGTTTGACCTTTCCTCTCCGCCTGTTTGATATAAACCTCTCATGAGCAGTTCCATCCCCGAACCTATTTTTCTCTCCGCTCCCAAGGCCGCCACGCTGTGCGGCGTGAGCCGCAACACCATCTGCTGCTGGATCCGCGACGGTAAGCTTCCCTCCTACAGTACTGCAGGCGGTAAGTATCTCATCCGCCCGGTCGAGCTCATTGAGTTCATGCAGGGCAATAAGATGTTTGTCCCGCCCGCACTGGAGGAAATGGCCGAGGATGACGAACGTCGGCAGAAGGGGCATCCCACCGCCCGCAGGGAGATCACCCAGGAGCCGGCCATCCTGGTGGTGGATGACGATCCAGGAGCCCACGAGGCCGCAGAACGGATTCTGACCCCGCTGGGTCTCCCCATACTGCATGCGGAGGACGGGTATGAAGCCCTGCATCTGCTGACCAAGAACCCGCTGATCGCCCTGGTGGTCCTGGACCTGAACATGCCGGGTCAGCCCGGGGAAAAAACCCTCTCCGAGCTGCGTGAACCGTTTCCCGCTCTCCCGGTCATCGTCTGCACCGGCCAGAGTCTGGAAGAGGCCGAAGACCGCCTGAAAGACAAAAGACCGGATCTCATTCTCACCAAACCGTATCAGCCCTCCCATTTGCTCCGGGCCGCCTCCACCTTTCTCGACGACCTGGGATTTTAAGCGATGAAAAAACTTCTGGCCATCTCAGGCTCCTCCCGCATGCACTCTCTGAATCAGGCACTGCTCTCCTGTGCTGCTCAGCTTGCGCGCTCCAAAGGCGCCACGGTGGATGTTCTTGATCTCAAAGCCCTGGATCTTCCACTTTACGACGGTGACCTTGAAGCAGCCAATGGTCTGCCGGACGGCGTACGCACCCTGAAAGAAGCAATGAGGAGCGTGGACGGATTTCTTATTGCCTCTCCGGAATATAATTCTTTCCCCACCCCTCTCCTGCTGAATGCCATCGACTGGGCGTCACGCCCGGAAAAGGAAAACGAGCCTTCACTGGTCGCCTTCAAAGGAAAAACTGCAGCTCTGATTTCTGCATCCCCGGGTCCTCTGGGTGGATTACGGAGTCTCACGGCGCTGCGGAACAAGCTTCAGAATATCGGGGTCACGGTGGTGCCCACCCTCACCGCAGTGGGATCGGCCTCCGAAGAGATGTTTTCCGACGAAAACTTTGCCTCCTCTTCAAACGGTCGCCGGCTGGACAGTGCACTGAACTCCCTGCTTTCTCTGACCGTCTGATATGTCCAAGAAGATTTTATTCCAGGGCGACAGCATCACCGATTGCGGCCGGAACCGCGACAACCCCGAAGACACCGGACGCGGATACGTTCACCTTCTGGCCTGCCGGCTTGAACATGACACTGCAGAGGATCCGTTCCGGATCTGGAACCGGGGCATCAGCGGCCACCGGACCAAAGATCTCCTGGCCCGCTGGCAACAGGACTGCCTGGACCTCCATCCCGATGTGCTGAGCCTCTACATCGGCGTCAATAACACCTGGCGCCGCTACGACCAGAACGACCCCACCCCGGCGGAGGTATTTCAGACCGAACTCATGGACCTGCTGGATCAGACCTTCAGCCGGACGGACTGCTCAGCCTCTGACTCCATCCTGATCGAACCCTTCGTCCTGGACGTTCCCGCCGGGGAAAAAGCCCATTGGATGGAGGATCTCGGCCCCAAACAGGAGATCATACGGCAAGCGGCCAACCATTTCGGGATGCGGCATCTACCCCTGCAGTCCATCTTCAATCAGGCCTGTCATCAGGCCCCTGCCGCCGCCTGGGCCGCTGACGGGGTGCATCCCACCCGCGCCGGACATCAGCTGATTGCCAATGCCTGGGCCGAAGTCATGAACGATCTGTTTAAGGGGAGGAACTGATGGCACGCTATGTTCTCGGTTTGGACAGCAGTACCCAGAGCCTGACCAGCCTGCTGTTGGATCTCGAATCGGGCACGGTCGTGGACGAACGTTCCCTTTCCTTTGACCGGGATTTTCCCGGATATGGCACCCGTAACGGGGTCCTGCCTCATTCCGATCCGGCCGTGGTGCATTCCTCCCCCCTGATGTGGGCGGACGCCCTGGACCGGCTGTTCCTGCAACTGAAACAGGCCAAGCTGCCCCTGGGAGAAATCGAGGCCATTTCGGGCAGCGGTCAACAGCACGGTTCCGTCTACCTCACCGACCGGGCGGCAAAACAATTCCGGGAAATGGACCTCAACGGCTCCCTGTCCGATAACGTCGCACGGGTGCTTTCCCGCCCCACCTCTCCGGTTTGGATGGATTCCAGTACCAGCGACGAGGTGGACAACATCCGTGAGGCGCTTGGTGGGCGGACCGCCGCCAGCCGGATCACCGGTTCGGATATCATCGAGCGTTTTACCGGTCCGCAGATCCGGAAATTTGCCATTGAGGAACCCGGGGCCTACAAACAGACCGACCACATTATGCTGGTGAGTTCGTTTCTCAGCTCTCTGATTGCCGGCAGCATTTCCCCCATCGATTTTGGCGATGGTGCCGGCATGAATCTGGTGGACCTTTCCACGCTGTCCTGGCATCAGGGGGCCCTGGAGGCCACCGCACCTGATCTGCGGCGGCGTCTTCCGCCCCTCTGCCCCTCCTCCACCGTGCTTGGGGTGGCCAATCCCTATCTGGTGCTGAAGTACAAACTCAACCCCTCCGCCAAGGCGGTGTGCTGGACTGGAGACAATCCCTCCAGTCTGGTCGGCCTCGGGATCACCCAGTCCGACCGGCTGGGCATCAGTCTGGGCACCAGCGACACCATATTCGGTGCAATGGATGACTTCCGCGTGGATCCACAGGCCGAGGCTCATGTGTTTGGCTCCCCCATGGGCGGCTTCATGAGCCTGGTCTGCTTCCGCAACGGCTCCCTGGCCCGTGAGGCAGTCCGCCAGCAGTTTGACCTGGACTGGGACGGATTCTCCAACGCCCTGCAGAACACGCCGCCGGGGAATGATGGGAAACTGATGCTTCCCTGGTTTGAGCCCGAACTCGTGCCCCGCGCACCCGCCGGTGTCCATAAACAACACCTGGACGAGGAGGATGCGGCCGGTCACTGCCGGGCGGTGGTGGAGGCACAGATGATGTCGATGAAACTGCACAGTGAATGGATGGGCTCCGCACCGGCCCGCATCCATGTCACCGGCGGTGCCTCCGCCAACCCCGACATTCTCCAGATTATGGCCGATGTGTTTCAGGTTCCGGTCCGCCGTCAGGAAAGCACCAACGGAGCCGCGCTCGGTGCCGCCCTTCGCGCCGCCCAGACCGTGACCGGCACCCGGGACTGGGATTCCCTCTCCTCCCCCTTTCTAACAACCGTGCAGCCGGACATTCTGCCCGACCCCGGCCGGTCGGAGGTCTATCAGACGCTCACTCAGGAGTATGCCACTTTCGAAAAGCAGGCGCTGAGCCGTTAAAAGATGAACGTTAACGAGACCCTACGGATGACGTACAGGGGTGCCGGTCAGTGAGAAAAAGTAAGGATGACCCGAAAAGGGGTAAGGCCCTTTTTTTCGCCATGGGTCTTTCAGCCGTCGGTGGAGCCCTTTACGCACTTGAGCAGGACGTTCATCCTGACCCCGTTCCACAGTATCCGTATTTAGGTTTGGCGACAGGCCTTCTGTTTCTGATCGGTGCAGTGCCCGCCGGAAAAGAAACCCGGCAAAACGTTCTTGTGACCATGGGGGGTCTGTGTCTGATTCCCCAGTCCGTTGCGGCCCTGGTCGCCTTGATGGGGCTGGGCCTCGCACTGCTCGGCTCACTTCTGCTTTCCCCCTTTTCGGTCCTGACGGACTCGCCATTTGCTTTGATTCAAGAAGCCTTGGTTTTCCTGCTTGAGGTGTGGGCGCTGCTTTTCATAATCCTCCTGCATCTTACGTTGAATTGGGTGTTCTTTCTCTTCGCGCTCTGGTTCCCCATCCGCATGTCCGCGTCACAATCTGCGGAGCGGGAGATTGTATTGAAAAAGGTCCTGATCTGTTGCGGGGGCCTGTGGGGCGCACACCACTGGGCTGAAAAAAGATTTCGGGCCGCACTTCTGTATCTCTTTACCTTTGGAGGGGCCACTATCCTGGTGATTCGGGATCTTCGCAGCCTCCCGCAACTACATCCTCCTCCGCTTCCACATACTTCATCATCCCCTCCCCCGCCGCCGGTCAACCCAACGAACCGGCCTCCTCCCAAAGAATCGCACTGGCTGCTTCAGTTCATCATTCCGGCCGGGTTTATCGGATTCCTCACCTGGGGATTCCATGATCTGGTGCCCGGTCCGGCAGGCATCGGCCTGGTGGTGAGTGCCGGGGTCGGCATACTTGCCTATCTGGGTCTTATCAGCGTCAAAACCCTGTTTCTCCATAGAAACTTGTCGTGAAATCGCTTACTGTGGCGAGAGTATGAGCATCACCTAAGTTGAAGTACT
>CAZVCO010000186.1:0-1901 GCA_964625795.1 uncultured Verrucomicrobiota bacterium
CAGCCCGTCCCGGGGTGAGAAATAAGGATCTGTAGAGAAGGAGAAACGTTTTCTGCAGTTCGGGACGAACTGCGCCACGTGGCTCAGCCCGTCCCGGGGTGAGAATCTTATTTTTCCTGAGGCACCAGGATCTTTAATGATTTGGGTTTGATGGTGATGGTCACCTCCGCGGTGCTCTCCACCAGTTCGCCGTCGACCTGCAGGGGCTGAGCGGATTCGCGCACCACGTGCAGCCGGGTGAATTCCCGGGCGGTGATGCCGTCGGCCTGATTGATTTTACCTTCAAACAGTTTGGGAAGCTGGGAGATCAGTTTTGGGACATCCGACCGCCGGGCATAGGTGAGCCAGAGTTTCCCGTCATCCGCCCGGGCCTGGGGGGCGATCAGGGCGCCACCACCGTACTGGGTGAGGTTGGCGATGGTGAAGAGCATGGGTTCCTCGATGGCCTCTGCGGGGCCGTCATCCACCCGGATACGGAATTCCTCCGCTTTGTAATCGAACAACTCATAGGCCGCCGCAAACACGTAGGGGAGTACGCCCCGCACCGGGGAGCGCTCAAAGGTTTTCACGATGGCGGCGTCCCAGGCCAGACTGCAGGTGACAAAAAAGGGACGGTCGTTGGCCATACCGACATCGATTTCCCGTATGCTGCCTTTGGCCAGGGCCTGAACGGCTTTTTCAGGCTGGAGAGGAATCTCGAAATGGCGTCCGAACCCGTTGCCGCTGCCGGCGGGGATGACGCCCAGGGTGATGCCGGTATTCAGCAGTTCTCCGCCGATGGTGTTGATCATGCCGTCACCGCCTACCACAAAGATGGTGTCGATGCCGTCGGTAATGGCCTGGTCGATTTTCCGTTTTCCGTCCTCCATGGACTGGCTGAACTGATAGCTGACCACGCGGGGCGGCTGATCCCAGACCTCCTCAAAGGCCTCCATCAGTTTTCGTTGCGAAATCCCCAGACCGGAGCGCGGATTCATGAGGACCAGAATGCGGCGGATCGATTCCATGACTGGACTCCATGCCGAACCGAAGGCCATTCGGCAACCCAGAAGCTTGGGTATTGACTGAATTTCGTGGACAGGTCTCTCCCCGCCCGTTATCGGAAAGACGTGAACGATTTGCCTTATTCTGATCCTGAACCGGAGTTTTTTAAGCAGACGGCTGACCTTCTGTTGCCGCTGTATGCCAACGGGTCGGAGGATCTGCCGGAAAATATTCTGATGCATCACCCCGACGTGGAGGAGGTGGTCACCGCCCTCCGCATGCTGATTGATCTCATGCTCCCGGGGCGCATGAATCCCGGAGAGATGCCGGAAGGGGAATTTGGTTCATTTCTTACCCAGCGGCTGAATCAGGCCTGGAGGCATCTGCGTCCGCAGGTGGAACGGAGCCTGCATTTCCGCTGGGAGGGCCGGGCGGTCAAAACCGAAGGGGGCGCCGAGATTCTGGAGGATATCCGGGCCGAGTCACGCCGGGTGATGGAGGCCTATTTCGCCAAATTCCCAATGATACGTGAGTGGGTGGTGGACGATATCCGGGCCGCCTATGACGGGGATCCCGCCGCGCTGACTTTTGCCGAGGTTCAGGTGGCCTATCCCGGGTTGCTGGCGGTGACCGCCCACCGGCTGGCCCACGAGCTGTATTTGCTGGATGTGCCGGTAGTGCCGCGGATCATGAGCGAATGGACGCATTCCCGCACCGGGGTTGATCTGCATCCGGGCGCACGGGTGGGCCGGCGGTTTTTCATCGATCACGCCACCGGGGTGGTGGTGGGCGAGACCACGGAAATCGGAAGCAACGTGAAGATTTATCAGGGAGTGACCCTGGGGGCGAAGAGTTTTCCTCTGGACGAGAACGGCCTGCCCATCTACGTGGCGCTGCCGTCCTTCAAGATGATTGTT
>CAZVCO010000186.1:1911-6389 GCA_964625795.1 uncultured Verrucomicrobiota bacterium
GGCCAACGTTTTTCTGGGTAAATCGGTGCCGGCCAACAGCGTGGTGACCACCACCCATCCCGAGCTGCGGATTCAGCAGCAGAAGGGGGAGGGGAACTGCCCTGACCCTGAAAAGTAGACAACGCTCCTGCTTGCGAAATCGGGCAGGCTTCCCTAAGTTAAAAGTCCTATGAGTAATTTTGGCGATGAAGAATATGATGAGGAGCTGCGCAGGCAGGCCTCGGAGGAGTCTGTCGAGGAACCCCTGGAGGACGTGGAGCCCGATCCGGATTCTTTCTGGAACCGCAAGGCCGTGCGCATCCCGATGCGGATAGGACTGGGGCTGTTTATTATTGGTACCGCGATCGCCCTCTACTGGGCGAGGATTCCACCGGTGTTTGAGGTGGAGGAGGCGGCCCGGGAGATGGCGATCGAAAAAGAACACCGACTGCCCGATCAACCCCTGCCGGTGGGCTATCGCACCGTTTCCACCATGGTGACCCTGGCCAACCAGCTGTTCACCAAACCGGGGGGGTATCAGTCCAACGGAATTTCGCCCATGACCCGTATTCCCGACAACATGCGGAACTGGGAGTACGGCTATGTGATTCAGCTCCGTGTTTTGGTGCAGGGGCTCCGCTTTGATCTGGGGCGCGCAGGGGTGAATGCGGTGGACCACAAGGAACTCAGGGAGGCCGAAGGCCGGTTCAACTTCAAACACGATAACATTGTGCTGCCTTCGACCGACCGACAATACAAGCAGGGCCGTGACTTATTGGCCGATTATCTGGACAAGCTGAACAGCGCGGCCTCACCCGGACAGTTTTTCGCGCCCCGGAATGACCAGCTGATCAACTGGCTGGAAAAGCAGAAAAACATGCTGGGCAGTTATACCACCATGCTGCAGGACAACATCGGGACCATGACGCTGGATACCGGCGTGCTCACCTCGGCTCCCATTCCCACCGATGAGGTGGTCGCGGGGAATGCCACCGAGGGCGTAGTGGCCAACAAAGACGGGGATGATAATCTGAATTCGTTCCTGGAGCGGGATGACACCTTTTATCAGGTGCGTGGGGGCGTGTATGCGCTGTATCACACGATGCAGGCGGTGCGGACCGACTGCAAAGACGTGATCAATGCCTCAAATGCCATGGGAATTATGAACCGGGTGCTCAACGAGCTGGAACAGGCCAATAATCCTATGAAAAGCCCCATGGTGCTCAACGGCTCCGAGTACGGAATTATCCAGAATCATTCCCTGGTGCTGGCGGCCCATTTGGCCAAGGCCCATCTGGCGATTCAGGAGCTTCAGCGACAGCTTGCCGGCGGAGGGCGATGAGAACGCCGGCCCTTAAATCCGGAGGAAAACGCGCTGGAATTCATAAGAGATTCCGATATCGACAACTTGACTCTGATCTGTAAAACCCCTTTCCATGAAATACGCAATTCTCGGAGATATTCACGCCAATCTGCATGCCCTTGAGGCGGTACTTGCGGATGCGAAAACGGAAGGGGTCGATAAATTTGTCTGTATCGGGGATCTGATCGGGTACAATGCGTTTCCCAGTGAATGTCTGGAGAAAATCCGTGAACTGGGTGCTCCCACCGTTATGGGAAACCATGATTTTTACGGATCCCGGGAGGATGACCTGGTGGGGTTTCATCCCATGGCGGCCGAGGTGATCACCTGGACCCGGAATCAGCTCTCTGACGAGCAGAAAGAATGGCTGCGTGAGCTGCCGTATTCCACCCGGGTTGAAACCTTTTCCATCGTGCACAGCACATTGGATAATCCACACAAATGGGGATATGTGCTGGACCGCTACGATGCGGAATCGAACTTCAATTACCAGACCACGTCGGTTTGTTTTTATGGACATACCCACATCCCCATCGCCTTTGAAAAAGGGGATGAGGTGCGCTCCGGGCTCTATTCCAAAATCAAAGTGAAAGTGGGTCGGAAATACTTCATCAATGTCGGCAGTGTGGGACAGCCCCGGGACGGCGATCCCCGTGCCGCCTATGCCATTTACGACATGATGAACAATACCATCGAGCTGAAACGGCTGGAATACGATCTGCCGGCCGCCCAGGAGAAAATTCTGGAGGCGGGACTGCCGAACAAAGTGGCGGCCCGTCTGGCCACGGGACGCTGAAGATGAGCGTGGCACACCGGACAGCGTGGATTATCGGAGTCTGTTTCTGGGCCGCAACCTGTCTGGCGCAGATCCGGGTGAGTTCATCCCTGCCGGTGAAAAAATACCTCCTTTTTGATAACATTCCTTTGCAGCTGGAGATCACCAACAATACCGGGGAGGACCTGGTGCTCCGGGAGGATGACGAAAACAACCATGTGATGCTCCGGTTGCGGAATATGGACAATCAGGTGATTCCCCGCACCGAGTTGCCGATTTTGAAAGAGCCCTGGGTGATTCCGGACGGAGAAACCCAGACGCGCGAGTTTGACCTGGTCCGGCTGTTCCGGATCCGCAGTCCGGAAAGCTTCCGGGGACTGCAGCACGTGGTGGTGGACGGGGAAACGTTTGCCGGGCCCCCGTTGCTGTTTGATGTGCGGACCGGCATGCTGGTGGATGAAATCGTCCGGAAAAAAGAGGATCGGGTGTTCACCCTGCTGGGACTTAATCAGGCCGGAGGGGATGTGCTGTTTCTGCGGGTGACCAACCGGGAAAAATCGATGACGCTGGCCACCTACCTGCTGGAGCGCCACCTTCGCTTTTATCCGCCCCACATGAAGGCCAGTAAAGATGGGCAAATCGGAATTCTTCAGTACATCGCCCCGAGGCAGGCGGTTCTCAGTACGTTTTCACCGGACGGCTCCAGCGGGAAGCGCGATTATTTTCCGGTGAGTCCCGGCGTTCCCCTGCGTCTGCACATCGGTGAAGAATCCGGGTTTCGGGTGGAGGGTGGAACTCCTGTCTCGACCGGGGAGTCTCCGTGACCTCGCCCGTGCAGTGGGTCATTACCGTGGTGGGGGACGACCGGCCCGGGCTGGTCGACCGTCTGTCTGAATGGGTGGCCGGGGCCGGCGGCGACTGGCTGGACAGCCATTTGGTGCATATCGGCGATCAGTTTGCCGGTATTCTTCAGGTCTCCACTCCGGGGGAAAGGGCGGACAGTTTTGAGGAGCAGGCCATAGAGGTGTCCAAAGACACCGGACTGGCTCTCCAGTTGAAGCGGAGCGGCCCGGCCGCAGCGGAGGGCCCCCTGTTCACCATGACCTGTATCGGACAGGACCGCCCCGGGATTGTGAAAGCGCTGACCGATATCTTCCTTGAATTCAGGGCCAATGTCGAAACGCTGGATACCACCTATCAGGATGCGCCCATGTCGGGCGAGCAGCTCTTTCAGGCCACGTTTCAGGTGCGTCTGCCGGAAGAGGTGGATTTTGCCGCTCTGGAGCAGCGGCTGACCCGCATTGGAGAGGATCTGATGCTGGATGTTCAGGTCGGAAACTGACAAAACCGTTCTAATCGGAGTCAGCCTGTACAGAAGGACCGCTTCTCACTGGTCAAAACCCGCTTTGCTTGCTAGAACATTCTGTCATGGCCAAAGACAATGTAGATCTGATTTGCGATATCAGCGAGCTGGCGGGGTTGTTTGAGAAAAGCGACAGCCTGTCAGATTTTCTGCAGTCCGCTGTCAGCATTGTGGCCTATCATATGCGGTCCGCCGTCTGCAGTATTTATCTGTACCAGGAGGAGTCGGAACGGCTGACTCTGGCCGCCACCCAGGGATTGAACAAAGAGGGCGTTGGCAAAGTTTCACTCAGACTTGGCGAGGGGATCGTGGGCGCGGCCATGAAGGAGTTGCGGCCGATCTGTGAGGGACATGGATCTCTGAACCCGCACTTCAAACGGATTGAGGGAATCAATGAGGAGGAGTATGAGGCCTTTCTGGCGGTGCCGATCCTGCTGCGCGGGGTGATGCGGGTAGGGGTGTTGGTGGCCCAGGATCCCGAGCCGAATTATTTTCACGAGAATGACATCAAAGCTCTCAAGGCGATTTCCTCCCAGTTGGCGGTGGTCATTGAAAACGCCAAGCTGCTGATGAGTCTGCATGAGGCGGAGAAACGTATCGGCGACAGTCCAAAGGCGGCGGCGGAGGAGACGGCCTCCACACCGGCCTTTATCAAGGGCGTCACAGCATCGTCCGGAATCGTGAAGGGGGTGGCGGTGATATTGGACGGTCACGGCTATGATGTGCTCATGGCCCCGGCGGATGACGATGAGCATCCCTTCGCCAAAGAGGATTTCCGCCTTGCACTGCAGGAGTCGGTGACCCAGCTCACCCAGCTCCAGAACCGCATGGAGGAAAAACTGGGTGATGTGGCCTCTCTGATTTTCAATGCGCATCTGCTTATCCTCAAAGACGACGGATTCAGCGGTGAAATGGAGCGGCTGATCGATCAGGGAACGCCGGCCGACCGGGCGGTCACCAGCGTGGTGAATGACTACATCGGGCTCTTCTCCAAAAGC
>CAZVCO010000187.1:0-1122 GCA_964625795.1 uncultured Verrucomicrobiota bacterium
TCGAATCACTTTTTTTCCCTCATCGATATTTAAAATATCGCTAAGCCAGACCGGAGCTACCACTGGCTCAAATCGTATCACGTCTGAAGACGCTTCCAACCCGGCTTTCGCCATATCTTCATTAAAGTCGGTTAGACGAATCAGGTTGTGTGGCGTTCTTTCATCGCTTACGAAAGAGCCTAATCCCTGACATCTGTAAATCAATGCATCATTCTCCAACGACTGCAATGCGCGGCGTACCGTTACACGACTTACATCAAACTTTTTTGCAAGTTCATTTTCAGATGGCAGCTTCTCTTCCGGCTTAAACCGTCCCTTTTCAATTTCTGACCGTAGCCACTGCGAAATCTGTGCATGGCGCGGAATTCCGTCTTTCAATTTCATAGGCATCAATGTTTTTTATAAAAGTACCCGCTAAATTTTTCAATGTCAATACTTGTTAATACATGTATTGTTTTTGCTGTTACCTCTTCAAATAATTTGGGAAACACTCTTAAACTGACAAACATCTTGATATCGTTATACTATGGAATGAAACTGTTCACCTTTCTTCATTATACGTCCAAGCATATCAAGTTTGATCTTATTTACTTAGAACAAGATACTTAACACTTCAGCTTGTATTGACAAGTAGATACAAATACTATATCTTTGTTACAGAATAAATAAACAAACCCCTAAAGACACTATGTTAGACATATTATATCAACCCTGGCCCTGGTACATTGCCGGCCCGATTATTGGGCTGACCGTGCCAATACTTTTATTAGTGGGCGGCAAAATGTTCGGAGTATCATCAAATCTCAGGCACGCCTGTGCAGCCTGCAATTTTGGAAACGTGCAGTTTTTCAATTACGACTGGAAATCAGCCGGAAAATGGAACCTCACATTCATTGCAGGATCCGTTATCGGCGGTTTTTTGGCTGGATATGTATTTAACAACCCCGAGCCAATTGCACTTGCAAATTCAACCGTTACCGATTTAAAGGCGCTGGGTATAACCGATTTCAGTGGCCTCGTGCCGTCTGATCTTTTTTCATGGGATGTACTTGGCTCAGGGCTGGGAATAACCGTTCTGGGACTCGGTGGATTTATGGTAGGTTTTGGGGCTCGTTATGCAGG
>CAZVCO010000187.1:1194-4064 GCA_964625795.1 uncultured Verrucomicrobiota bacterium
ACCTGACAGCGTCCGCAGGTCCTGTCAGCGTCAACTAATAACAATTTTGAGCATTTACGCAGGTAACGAATTTTAAATCGAACCCATCCAGGAGACACGCAGAATGGCGTTTCACTGGAAGGTTCTCAATACTATTAGACATGAAGTTTTCAGAATATTTAAAATATTTACTCATCGGAACGGCCTTTGGCTTTGTTCTGGTAAAATCAGAAGTTGTATCGTGGTTTAGAATCCAGGAAATGTTTCGCTTTGATGATTTCCACATGTATGGCATCATCGGCCTCGCAGTATTGGTGGGCATGATATCCATTCAGATTATCAAGCGATATAACATGAAGGATGCAAATGGAGAGCCTGTCACCATTCCTCCAAAGGATCCATCACAAGTAACGCGATATATTGTGGGAGGCAGTATTTTTGGCCTCGGATGGGCACTGCTTGGAGCATGCCCGGGCCCCATGTTTGCACTTTTGGGAACCGGCCTTACGATTATGGTCATACCCATTGCAGCAGCAATTGCCGGCACCTACGCATATGGAATGTTAAGAGATAAACTTCCACATTAAATGTTAGTCACCCGCACTATGAACCTTGCGGGACCAGGAATATCAAACATCAAAAAAACGCAACGCTATGTATTTCAAACAATTTTTTGACGAAAAGTTAGCTCAGTACGCCTACATGATTGGTTGTCAGGCAAACGGCACGGCCATCATCATCGATCCGATGAGGGATATTGATCAGTACCTCGATCACGCAGCCGACCAGAACCTTACGATAGTCGGAGCCGCTGATACGCATATTCACGCCGATTACATTTCCGGCCTCCGTGAATTTGCCGAACGGGGCGTGAAAGTTTACGCCTCCGATGAAGGTGATAAAGACTGGAAATATGAGTGGCTCAAAAACAGTGAGTACGACTACAAGCTTCTTAACGATGGCGATGAGTTCTATATCGGCAATATAACCATTAGAGCGTGGCATACGCCGGGACACACGCCTGAGCACCTTAGTTACTTCATTACGGACGGTGCTGCTGCAGACGAACCGATGGGAATAGCTACAGGCGACTTTGTATTTGTCGGTGATGTAGGAAGACCCGACCTGCTGGAATCAGCTGCCGGACAAAAATCATCGAAAAAGGGATGTTCTCTTTCAGCGGGCTGACTCCGGATCAGGTGACCGCTCTGCGGGAAGATCACAGCATCTATATTGTCGGCAGCGGCCGGATCAATGTGGCCGGTATCACCTCGTCCAATTTGGACCGGCTTTGTGACGCGATTACCGGGGTGCTGGGCTGAACGCATGAAGCGCGTGGTGTTGCTCCTGCTGCTCCTCCTGCTGGGGGGAGCGCGTGGAAACGCCCGGGAAGTGACGGTCACGTTGTGGATTTCCGGAGGTGCGGAGGGGTTGCTGGACGGGGGACGGGTCGCTCCAGGCTGGCTGGGCCTGCTGTCGGAACTCGGGTCGCGTCCACCAGAGGAACCCTGGGTGGAGGTGGGGGGAACCCGGCATCTGGATGCATTAGCGGAGATGGAGGGGATCCGCTTGCCCGAGGCGGTCGTTCCGGATGAATCTCTGCTGAGACTGAAAGGGTTTACTTTTCTGGAGACGTCCCGAAGTCCCTGGGTGATCAGCAATGCCACTATACTTCCCCAGTTTCCGGCTGTATCTCTTCCGGTGGAGCGCGATTGGACCTGGGCCCATCCAGACGGGGGAACGGTGCGGGTGCAGGGGCTGATGAGTGACACCGCGCCCCTCCGTATTCCGGCCGACAGGCTCCGGCCGCTGCAGATTCTCCCGTCAACAGAGACGGCCAGAACCTCTTATCTGAATCAGCATGCCCATGGTGTCCTTGAGGTGCTGGTGCTTCCGGAGGATGCGGATGGTGCGGAGGGGTCCCGCAGGTTTCCGGACGCGGACATCGTGGTGGAGCCGCCCACGGGTACCGCAGCCGTGGTGGAGGTGGGGCAGGGGAGGCGCCTCAGGGTGCGGCCGGGCCGTTTCGGAAGATCGGTCATCCGGGCTTGGGCGAAATGGGACACCGTAACCAGAACCTTTTCCAGTCCGAAAGCCGAGGTGGTGTGGATTCCGGCATGCGATTATACCCGGATTGAGGTGCCGGCTGATCTGACGGAGTCCATCCGGAAGCTGGAGCCAGGGTTTCCCATAAACGGGGTCGATGTGATGTGGGAGCCCGACCTGGAAACCGTAGAGGTGCCCACTCTTCGGCCTGACGGCATCCGGGCCCAGCGGGTACCGGAGGATGATGCATGGATGCGGGTGAAAGTGCCTGCCGGTCAGTGGAGGGAATGGGCCGCGGTCGAGGGGGCGCGGTGGACGTGGATCGGGGATGCCGGCTCCCGTTCTCCCCGGGTCCTCCTGCCGGCCCGCGTGGCTGCGGGAAGAGGAGATTGGGATTGCCCCATCCGTCAGGATATTCTTAAGGGAAGAGTCCGGGGGAAATGGCTGGAGGCCACCACCCGGGATTTTCTGGAACCTGAACCCCGCAACTGAACATGTACTTCCGTTTACAAACCCTGTATCGGGAAAACCCTCTCCTCTTTCTGTCCGGGGCGGGATTTGTCCTGTTGCCGGTATCGAATGCGGTGGGGCAGATTCCCCTCTATCTGGCCAGTGTAATCTGGCTGGTGCAGGTGGTCCGCAGGCAAACCGTGGTGATTAAGCCGGTTTGGGGATGGTTTGCTGGATGGATCTTTCTGATTCTGCTGGGGTTTATATGGGCCAGGCATCCGGAAATGGGGCTGGATAAACTGAACCGTCTGCTCATCTTTCCAGCCCATCACAATGTTATTGGGTCCCATACGATCATCCACTTGATCGCGCGACAAGCTCGGGGTGATTGTCAG
>CAZVCO010000187.1:4074-6285 GCA_964625795.1 uncultured Verrucomicrobiota bacterium
CTGGGCAAACTGAACCGTCTGCTGATCTTTCCGCTCACCGGTGCGGTGACGGCGGCCTGTGTGCGAAAAGCGGACCCCCTGGAGGGGGTACGGATTCTGTGTCTGTGTCTGATTGTGGGTGTGACCCTGCTGGGGATTTATGATTTCGTCGATTTTCCGCTGCAGATCCGGGGGGGCGAAAAATTTGTGGACGTGGGGAACATGACCTCTCCACAGTTTTATATGGTGGGAATCATGCTGTGGCTGGGACTGCTGGGAAGTCGAAGCACCACTGCCCATACCTGGTTCTGGTGTTGTCTGCCCATTCTGGCGGCCGGCCTGCTGATACATCAGAAACGTGGAGTGTGGCTGGCCTGCGCCGCGGCCATCGGTATCTGGACATTGTGGACCCGCAAGTGGAAAGTCCTGACGGTACTGGCCCTGCTGGGAGCGGTTTCCCTCACCTTTCCATTTGTACAGGCCCGCCTGAAGCAGCTGACCGAGGTGGTCCAGCCCACACATGGAGGACGCATGGTACTGTGGAATGAAGTGGCCCCCCGCATGTTTGAGGCGCACCCGTGGGGGATGGGGTACAACGGAAGCAAATATGAGGACTTCCGGGAAATTCTGCCGGCACAGATCCATATGGAGGAGGGCCTGCGCCATCTGCATAACAATTTTCTGCAGATCAGGCTGGAACTCGGGTGGCCCGGAGTGCTGTTCTGGACCGCCTGGATGAGCTGGATTCTGATCCGGGCGTTCCGCAGTGCCGGAACGCTGAAATCTGAAGCTCCGGTGGCGGTGGCTTTTGCCCTGCTGTCGCTTCACCTCAACGGGCTGGTGGAGTATAACTTCGGTGACAGCGAAGTCCTGAAAGTCTTTTTGCTGCTCTTTGGCTGTGTGGACGTGGCGGCGGAAATCCGCAGGCGCCGCGTAACGGCAACTCCTTCGGCAACAGAAGCTGAGGCCGTCTCTTAGAGCTTTTTAAGCTGTGGCCGTAAAAGAATTCGGCGATGGTTTTGTTTAAATTGCTCTAAATCATTTGCGCGGAACGTTCAGGCGCCCGCTCAGTCGATCTCAAACGACACCACATCTTTTTCCTCCGGCGGAGGACGCCGTTGGGCATTTGCACCTCTGGACATGCGGCTCCGGACCTCTGTCAGACTGAGGTACCGAAGATCGACATCATCAAATTTCTCCGGGGCATCCGGCAGGCTCGCCACCAGGTCTTTCAACTCCTGCTGATCATAATGCCGGAACTTACCTCCGGTCATCTCCGCGATCTCTTTCAGCGCGGTCACTTTGTCTTCCGCCACCCCCAGTGCCACGGTGTTGATCTGGATTTTACCTTTGGGCAGGGCATCGACCATTTCCACGGTTCGGGCCGCAGAACTGCCTGGTACAGATCCGTCCGTCATAAAGAAGACGATATCCGGCCGCGGCCGCATCTCGAGCACCTCCTTCAGGGGCGGATACCAGTCCGTGCCAAAGGTGGTGGGGGTCTGATAAATCATCCGTTCGAGTGCCGCCATGTTCCGCCGGTCCGGGACCAGCCACTGGGGATTGGGAGGTTCCGCGCCATCTTTTAATACCCATCCCCTGCCATTGGTGCCTCCCCATCTGTTCTCGGCTTCGATCGCATCCTGATCCGGACGCCAGACGGGCCCGGAGAAAAACAGCAGGGTAGCCAGCCCCTGTTCGCCAATGGCCGCAAGCGCAGTGGTCAGCTCGTGCTTCATGGCCCGGAGCTGATCGCGGCTCATGGATCTGGAGTAATCAATCACAAAGGCGAAACGGTTTCCCTCGGCCGACTGCCCCATAAATCTGGTGGCCCGTTTGGTGCCGTCACCCAGACCCTCCAGGCTGACGCCGCCCAGAGCCTGGGCCAGACCCTCCATAATGACGGGGGAGACCACAGGAGAGGCGATGGCGGTCTGTTCCTCGGGAACCGAGGTATCGAGCTGTTCAGTAATCATCTCGCTCATGTCCAGCGTCATGTCGTCATTCATTTCCTGCTGATTCACCTCTTCCGGCGGAATCAGCTCCTCAATCTCCTGAATGTCCTCGGGGTCGGTGGTTTCGATCACCTTAATGGCCTTATCGGTTTCCTGTTGAGGTCCTGAAACCGTAATAAAGGTGAGGAGTAGAGCTAAAAGGCCGATATTCAAGAGCACGGAGATCACCACGGAGCTGAGATGATTCCTCAATAATTGATTTTGGACGGTGGATGCA
>CAZVCO010000188.1:0-5610 GCA_964625795.1 uncultured Verrucomicrobiota bacterium
CGATGGCGATCTGGAGTGAATGGATGGCCTCGGACCCCACCAACCCCCGGCCGGTCGCACTGGTGGGAGATCTTTATCTGCGCGGAGACGAGGTGGACGAGGCGATTTCCTATTACCGGAAGAGCCTCGAGATGCAGCCGGGTCAGTTGATGCTGATGTCGCGGCTGGCCCGTATTCTGGATGTGCAGGCGGAACAACCGGAGGCATCCCGGGATTTGCTGAACCGCTTCAGTCGTCTGTTTCCACAGTCACCGGTGGTGGCCCTGGCCCAGGCGGAGTGGCTGATCCGTCGGAGGCGGTACGAAGAGGCCATTGGCATGATTCAGCGCGTGATTGAAGCGGATCCGGAAAACCTGAATGCGATGAGTCTGCTGCATCCGCTCTTGAGGACCCCGGAGGAGCGATACATCAATATGCTGAATATGCTGCGGGTGGGACGTCTGCCGGGACGGGAAGCCAGTCTGGCCTTTGCCATCCGGGATAATGATTTGCTCACGAAGCCGGAGTCGTGGGTGATGATGGATTTTCTGGAGAACATGGCGGCAAAAGCCCCCACTCCGGAGCAGCGCCGTCTGTTTTCCGAACTGCTTCCCCGCAAAGTCATTTCCTCCGAGGATTTCCGTATCGGGCGGATGTCGACCAACTGGATTTCCTCCCGCGAGGAGACCTGGAGTGATGATGGCAGGTTCCTGCTGGCAGCGGAACCGGACCAAACCGAGGCGTTTCTGCGTCTGGTCCGCTCCGATGCCATGCACAATGCCTTTGTGGAGGCGGAAATTGAGGATTCGCGCGGATTTTTCTGGATCTACGCCCGGCGTGGCCGGGGGAATATGGTGCGGTTCGGGTTTGAGGATTCGGGACAGCTGTATCTGCAGATCTGGATGAACAATCATCTGGTGACGAATGAAACCCGGATGTGGTCCCGGTCACCCGGTCCCGCCCGGCTGCGGCTCAGCATTCGCGGCGACGGTGCGATGGGGTACATCAACGGCATCCCCGCTTTCGGTTCGCCCGTCACCATACCGGACGAAATGGGTCTGGGCTGGTGGGGTATTGCCCCCTGGTCGGCCAAACCCGGAGAAGCACAGGTCTCAGTGGTGAAAATTTCGGGTGGACCGCTGCCGGTCCGGCTGGTCATGCTGCCGCAATCGATCATGCGGGGTTCGGAGCAGAACCGGACAACGGGGGAACGCTCCTCGGTCATGAACTGGCTGGACGGAGTGGCAGAAGGCATCAGCACCCTGGCGCCGGAATGGTTTACCCAGGAGAAAGATGGAGACCTGATCCGGAAGGCGGGCTCGGGACATCTGGAGCTGAGATTGCTGGCCCGGTATTACCGGATGAGACTGCTGCCCATGGTCAGGGTCCATTCCCCCTGGGACCTCGATCTGAACGCCATGGCCAAACAGGCCCTGGAGGAGAAAGTGGACGGGTTCACTCTGGTGGTGGACCGGCTGCCGGATCCTCAATGGCTGGCCTCCATTGAACCCTTGGTGATTGAATCCGGGTTGACGCTGCATGTGGTTCAGATGGATCCCGTCGCAGGGAAAGTGTCGTTGCGGGAGCTGTGCGGCACGGTCGGTGTGTTCGCCGGGCCCCGCCGGGTGCAGATGTTGCCTCTACAGAAGGTCAGCACAGACTGGGAGCCCGGGTTTGAGAATACCGATGGAAGTATTGTGTTGTGGCTGAACGGAGAAAACACTCCATGAGCGAGGCGGTCCCTGGCACCGGAACCCGATCCCGCTGCGCCAAGTGCAAGCTTAGTGTGCAGGTCCTCTTGACCACGCCGCCTACGGTCTGTCCCTTTTGCCACGGGGCCATGGCGCATACCTCGATCGAGATGCCGGAACCGGAAAAAGTGGAGGTGGAGGAGGATGTCGAGGAGCACGTGCGCCGTCTGTACCGGAAGCCGCCCCGTTTTCTGGTACTGACTCTGGGCTTTATCGGCACCCTGATCCTGGCCTTCGCGGTGTATTTCCAGGTCATCAATATCGAGCATTATTACTATGCTCCGATTGTGAATATTTATTCCTTTATTGTCGGACTGTTTATCGTGTCCCGCTTTATTCTGGCCGCATTTTACACCCCGCCTCCCCGGGTGGGATTTCTGCCGCAGACCAGTGTGCTGATTCCCTGCATGAATGAGGAGGAGTCGATTGCCCGGTCGATCGCCCGGATTTACGCGGAGGGGTATCCGGATCACCTGCGGGAGGTGATTTGTGTAAACGATGGCTCCACCGACAACACCCTGCATGAAATGTACCGTGCGCAGGCGGCGTTTCCCCGACTGGTGGTGGTGGACTTCGAGGAGAATCGGGGACTGTGTTACGGTATGGCGGTGCTCTGTCTGTTGGCGCACGGAGAGGTCATGGTCTTTGTGGATTCGGACACCTTTCTCATGCCGGGTGCCGTGGAGAAACTGGTGCAGGGGTTTGTGGATCCCACCGTGGGGGGGATTGCGGGTCATACCGATGTGGAGAATGCCCAGACGAACGTGCTGACCAAGATGCAGGACGTCCGGTACTTTTTCTCCTACAAAATTATGAAAGCGGCTGAAAGCGTTCACGGCACGGTCAGCTGTCTGCCGGGCTGTTTCTCTGCCTACCGGCGCGCCTGCGTCCTGCATGTGCTGAATGAATGGATGCACGAAAAGGTGTTCGGTCAGGAGGGTAATTTCGGGGATGACCGCAGTCTGACCAATCTGGTGCTGCAGGATTACCAGATCTTGTACGATGACGAGTCGCTGGCCACCACGATTGCCCCGGAGGACTGGGGAGTGTATACCCGTCAGCAGGCACGATGGATGCGTTCCTCCCTGCGGGGAGTAATGGCCGGAGCCAAGTTCCTGTGGAAAAAGCATCCGGTGCCGGCCCTGTCCTGGTATCTCATGATGATGCTGCCGATCGTGGAGCCTTTTATCATGATCCAGGCGCTGATTTTAAATCCGCTCCGCCAGGGACAGGTGACCGGTTCTTATATTTTCGGGGTGTTCGCCGTCACGCTGATCTGGTCGCTGTATCATTTGCAGAAAACCGGCCGGACTCACTGGTGGACCGGTTTTGTGTTTACCGGCACCTATATTCTGTTTTTCAGTTGGCAGATTTATTACGCCATGATTACGTTGGCCACCCGCAGTTGGGGAACCAGGGGAGGGTCAGGATAGTCATGGATTCCAAATCATCCAAACAGCGCGGATCGTTTCAGCACGGGGCGGAGGATGACACCTCCATGGGAGCATCCCGCGGGAGTTTCCGCCGGGAACCTCCGGTGGTGCCCGAACGTGTGGCGGTGCTGAAAGCCAACTATAAACAGGCCTGGCTGTATTTCCTGCTGGGGGTGTCCCTCCTGGTGGCCTGGGGAGGCGTACTGCGGTTTGCCCTCATCCGGGCCTTTGCGGTGGAGGATAACGAAAATATACCGCGCGTCTCCAGCACCTTCCTGGCCGTCGCCTACGAGGGCATCTCCGAAAGTGAGAAAGAGGTGACCCCCCGGGTGTTTGCCGACCAGATCGACTCGCTGGCGGAGGCGGGATACAATGCCATCACGCTGGAGGATGTGCGGGCCTTTTATCAGGACGGCACCCTGCTGCCGGAGAAGGCCATCCTGCTCACCTTTGACCATTCCCGTAAATCGTCCTATTTCGACGCCCGCAAAGTATTGCGGGATTACGGCTGGAGAGCGGTGATGTTTGTCTGGACCAAACCCATCCTGGATGAGGATCCGGCGGCATTGCGCTGGCCGTATATCCGGGCCATGATCAACAGCGGTGCCTGGGAGGCCGGGGCTCAGAGTCATATGGGGTTTGAACAGATCCGGGCTGACAGTGAGGGCACCCTGCGGAATTTCTACACCTCGCCCCGGTGGCTGTCGTCGGAAAGCCGGTATGAGACACCGCTGGAATTCGAGGCCCGCCTGCGGGAGGATCATGAATACGTTTTCAATATGATCCAGGAGGAGACCAACCAGAAACCCATTGCCTTTGCCTTTCCCTACGGTGATTTTGGTCAGTTTGATGAGCGGGCGCTGCTCACCCGTCAGTTGAACATGAACCTGGTCGATGAATATTATGACCTGGGGTTTGTGCTGGGCAATGCCGGACTCAATACCCGGTTTTCAAATCCTCTGCGTCTCAACCGTCTGCTGATACAACCGGACTGGGATGGTGAGGAACTGCTTTCCCGGCTGGAAGTGGCCTGGCCGCAGGATCTGGGAAACGATACGGAAACCCTTCTTTCGGACAGGATGCGGTGGCAGCATGACTGGGGACAGTTTTCACTGGCGGATGACACCCTTCAACTGGATGCCACACCCGAAAACACCGGGGCCAAAGTTTGGATCAACGGCACAGATTTATACCGCGATTTCCGTGCCAGGTTTGTGATGAGGATACACCGGGGTCAGGCCGGAGTGTTTCTGCGGGCCTCCAAGGATGGCGAATCCCATTTGTATCTGGGGCTGGGGGACGATGGGGAAGTGTGGCTGCGCCAGAAAATTCCCGGAATGGAATCCATTACTCTGGGAACCTCCCGTTTTGAACGGGAGCCGGACGGATCAGTGTCGCTTGAGATTTTTGCCCGGGGAAACCAGTTGTTTGTCAGCACCTCCGGCAAGCCTCTCTTTCAGGAAATTATCCTGACCCGGGGGGAAACTCAGCCGGGGCTGATCGGGTTGAGCGTCTGGGACCCGGCCACCGGTGCTGCGGATCTGGATGTGCTGGAAATCGGAGTGGAGCCGTTTCATAACCGTTTGGTTACCTGGAATCCCGTCTCCACCCGTTTGCCGACTCTGGCTGCCTGGATGAATCAGAACGGGTATAAATACACCATGCTCTCGCCCCCCTGGCTGCGCTTTGGTGCCGAGGGCCGGGCGGAGCAGGTGGGATGGAATCCTGACTATTATGTGGATATGGCCACCGTGTATAACATGGAGTTTGGACCCGAAATTATCATCGAGCGATCCGAGAGTATTGAGGCCTCCACCGCCGAGAACATCGCGGAACGGGCCCAGGCGGTCTCAGCTAATGCGGTGTACTGCAACCTTTCCGGCATGCAGGGCGGCCTCAATATTGCCCGGGTCACCACCTGGCTGGAACGCCTGAGCCAGGCGCTGGCCGAACGGGGGATTGATCTGGTGGTGTCGCTTCCCCCCTCTCTTCAGCAGGGCAACACCCTTAACTCGCTGCTGCAGGGAATTGAGAACCTGAACATCGTGCTGAAAGAGGGGAAAGCGTATCCGCATCATGACCTCAACCGAAGTCATCCGCGGGTGGTGACCTGGCAGCATGTTACCCTCACTCCCTCTGAACAGCCTCTTTTTTTCCAGTTAACGGGTGAGAGCTCGAACGAGGAACTTCTTCCCGGTGAAGTAAGAAGCCGTCTGTTATGGGAACAGGGACTGGAGGCTTTGGACAAGGGGGATCTGGATCAGGCCATCGCCCTCTGGGAGCGTTGGTCCGAGGTGGAGCCCTATAATGAAAAACCTCCAAGATTTGTCGGGGATGTCTACCGTCTGAAACAGGACTATACCCAGGCGGTGGATCACTACCAGCGGAGCCTGGAGCTCAATCCGGGGCAGATCTCGCTGGTATCTACTACCGCAAAAATACTGAAT
>CAZVCO010000188.1:5620-6210 GCA_964625795.1 uncultured Verrucomicrobiota bacterium
AACAGCGAAGAGGCCTGGGAGATGCTCAATTTATACCGGCGTCTCTTTCCGGACAATTCTGAAATTCTTCTGACCGAAGCGGAACTTCACCTCAAAAATGGAGACGTGGTGGCCGCTGGCAACCTCATTAAGAATGTGGTCGAATCCAATCCGGAGGATCTGACGGCTCTGGCCCTGTTGCATGATCTGCTGCAGACCCCCGGGGAGCGGGTTGAGAATCTTGAGAACATTCTGGCGGTGGGAAAACAGATGGGCATGTACACCCATTTTGCCAATTCGATTAAAAATTATGATCTCCTGATCTGGCCGGAATCCTGGCGGCTTCTGAATCTGGTGGCGGAACGGGCTGAGGAGGATCATCCGGACGCGGAGATGTACCGGAATCTCCTGCCCCGTGAAACCATGGTGCGGGAGGTCTTCCAGTTCGGAAACCTGTCAAAGGAATGGGATAATTCCAGCCGGGGCGGCTCTGAGAAGGATGACGGCGAGGACGGAGCCCTTTATCTGGTGGCCAGTCCTACCGGGTCGGAGGCCACGCTGAGGCTGCGTCGTTCTGAAACCATGCAGAACGGGTTTATTGAGGCTCAGTT
>CAZVCO010000189.1:0-6196 GCA_964625795.1 uncultured Verrucomicrobiota bacterium
TGAGGATCTGCGGCACGACGCCGTACCCCTCGATCCCCCCGGTGTTCGCAGGGTTGAAATTCAGCCCCCACGGCGAGGTCGCCACAAAGCTTTTCTGGTCGTTGTTGCTCGGCCCGTGGAAAAAGAGAACGAAAAGCCTATTCTCATGATCAATCAGGATTTCAGGCGAGGAGATGTGCGCGTAAATCAAAACGCCGTTGTCAAAGGTGAATTCGTTTCCGTCTGGAAAACTGAGGACGCCGCTCCGGGGGTAGTGGAAATCCTTGTTGCCGGAACTGTTGAAATCCACGTAAGGCCCTTGCACCGAACGCGACCAGCTTAGGTGGATATCGGAGCCATAGTGGGTCGCCCAGTAGAGATAGTAGACCGCTTCGGGATGCGCGCGCTTCTCCGGCGGCACCCAGTCAGGGATCTTGACCAGTGAAGGGAACATGGCACCTTTCCGATCGAGGATAGGTTCCGCGTTGTTGAGCCGGACGAGTTCAGGATACGGCGAGCCTTCTGCGGCACGTGCCGTAGCGGTGGTTGCCAGCAGGGCCGCTCCCAGCAACACCGGACCCGCGCTACGTGCTCGGCATGCCAGGGCGCAAAGCTTCTGAAAAAACCGACCGAAAACGGAATTGTGGGTTGACCCATATTTCCGATCCGCATCCGCAAAAACGCCTTCTTCGCGTAACATCCACCACCAACCCCCGGCCGTGCCCAGCAACAACGCGATAATGAAATTCCAATTCACCGGACAGGGAAAGGACGACATAGAAGTAATCAAGCCATTACCAAACATCATGTCCAGATGATACCTCTGTTTGGTCGTCATGCGAAGGGATCATTCGAACAAAACAGTACTCCACCCATACCTGCAATCCTAGCGGAAGTGGATCCTGACCATTCAGATGGTGGAGTGGGGCAGACCCCAGGCCCGCAAGGGAAGCGCCACGCCCGGAGCGGCTGTTTTTTACCGCCCTTCCCCACCCGATTGAATAATCGTACACCCCTCCAGCACCTGCAGGATGGCACCGTCCTCGACGGTGAGAGAGGCGAGATGGACGGTGGGAGCGGCGATGACGAGAGTGGCGCCCTTTTTGATCACCAGATTCAGGTGGTTGCCGTATGTGTCTCCCAGGCGTCCGCTTTGCGCGGGGTCGGTGTGGATCCGTAACAGGCCCTCCTCGACGAGGAGGGTGCTGTCCGGCATCCAGGCCTGCTGGCCCTCGAGGGAGAGCATGGCGGGGCCGGTTTTGGTGACGGTGACGCCCGGTTGGGTGGTGCGGAAGGCGCCGGTGGAGGTGAAAGGTCCTCCGTTGCCGACCGGGAGGCAGACGTTGATCTGTCCGTTGTGAGTCAGCGGCGCCTGGAGGTCGAGAGTGCCGTCGGTGGCGAAATCGATCTGGGCCGCGTAGCGGTGTGGGGTGGAGCGGACGGACCATACGCTGGGGATGTCGCCCTCGAACACAACATGTCCGTTGTGATAGACCCCGCCGCGTCCGTCGGGACGGGTGTTGTAGGGCAGGCTCCGGCTGTGGTGGGTGATCAGGGTGGCGCCATTGAGGCGAACGGTGCCCATAGCGTTGGGCACGGTGGCGCCGCGGGTGCGGTCGGAGACGAAACCCTCCGCCAGCTCCAGCGTGCCGGTGCCGTCGCCCCAAACCCAGAGCTGGCGGGTGAAATAGTTCGGATGCATCACGAAGTCGACCTCCGCCTCCGCCGTCCAGGTCATTTTGCCGCCGTCGCGCAGCACCAGCATGGGATAGGAGCCGCCCTCGTCGCCCTTCCAGATACCGGAATAGATCACATGGGTCCCCTCGCCGTGCACCCCGATCAGGCCGCCGGAGTGGTAGTTGCCCGGCACGATGTCCGCGTCGAGCGTCACCTCGGTTCCGGTCTTGAACTGCACCCCGTTCTCCACCATCTGCTCTGTGTAACGCTTCACCTTGCCGGTCTGGACGATACGCTCAATGGACACCGGAGTCTCCGTGATCCACCGTGCGCCATCGGATTTGAAATTCTGGTGGATCTCCTCCGCGACAAGCGGGGTGAGGGACAGGAGTAGCAGGGGGAAGAATGGTTTCATGGAACCAATTCTGCCTCCGCAGCGGAAAGATGGCAACGGACTTCGCCGGATATCCTCGTTGACCGCTCCGGGTGTTGCAACGACGGTTTGACGGGAGGGCGGATCTATGATGAAACCTCCGGATGCGCCCGCCCCCCCACGGCGTCAGCACGCTTATGCCGGGGCTGGTGAAAGTGATTGTGAGTCAGACTGTGCCGTGATGCACTTTGACACGATACTTCCTGATGGACTCTTGTTGTTCTGATCGCCGCGACCTTTCTTATGTGCATAGCGGCAGAAAGCTCCTTTCTAAGGCTTCACTGCACGGCCTGAACCGAATGGCACTGACGTAGGCGAGTTTGAATGGTGGCCAAACAGAATTTTATACGTTTATGGATCTCATCGTCCGTGCCGTTCTCTCCAGCCTAACGTTAAAACTAACGGGTTGCCAATTTCCGTTCAGTTCGTTGTTCGCGGTTCAGTCTCTTTTTAAACATACGGACGCCCGCCTGAGTTCCTCTCGAAATCCAATACAATGGGGTAACGATTAGTATCAGTCCGTACGCCCATCCAAACAGCAAAGCGAATACTTTAGGTCCTCCATCGTCGGGATTGAATGGGTGAGAGAAGGCCCAGTGAACGGATGGCTGTAGAATTCCCCCTAAATGTGGCAATGGCGAAAAGCAGGAGAAAACGCCTAAGCCATTTTCTCACCAGAAAGGACGCGTAGAGTGTGATCCCTGCGGGGAGGGCAATCAGCGGTATTAAATATGGATTCATAAGCTCATCTCGCCAACGTCTAGGCTGTGGGACGCGGAGCGTTCTCACCAGTCATTGGTTGGCATGAGTCTTTTCCTGAAGATCCCCTTCCACATATTGGTGAATCAGTCCGGAGATGAAGGCCTGATAAGGGATACCCTTTCGGGAAGCCTTTCGCTGAATCCCTTCCAGGTCGTGATGACTGAGGCGAATGTTAATTCTTTTGTCTTTGCGAAAAGTGTTGTCACCGGCTTCACGGAGCAGAGCCAAGAGTTCGGGATCTGGATCGGCCAGTCGCGCATCGCCACGACTGTAGGTGTCAGCTATGATCTGTTCTTCAGCGTCCATTGTTTTTCTCCTGCAGGTAGTCTTTCGTCGCTTTTCGATGGGGAAACGCTGTCTTGAGGAAAATGACATCCTTCTCCATCACAAAGGGTACAAAAAAAATGTAGTGGTTAATCGGAACCAGAAAAACACGTTGGTTGGGGTAAACATCCGGATTGGGATGGTCCATGACCTTCCAAATCTTTCCGGCGGCCAGTAACGTGGCGATCTCTTCAAAAGACACATTCCGGGTCTCTTTCAGGAGTTCGTTTTTTTCAGAATTCCACTCAAACCTCATCAAACCGAATGTATGCCCATTAGGCATGCAGTCAAGGCGAAAGGAGAAGAATGCTTAAACTGCCTACGTTACCCTGTCCGGAGCGAGGAACGAGGTTCGGTGGGTTTGCTGGTTGGCTCTGCATTTTTTAACCTCTGATGAACACTGATTGACACTGATGTTGCGGTTGGATTCTGGAATTTTTTAGAAGGGAGTTTATCAGTGTTAATCGGTGTCCATCAGTGGTTTGATTTTTTCTTTTTTTAGTTAGCCAACGTTGAAGCTGTGGTGCGACACGAGCTCCGCGAGTGGTGTCATCACCAGCGTATGGTTCTGCCGTGGTTAGTGTACATGATGCTCTGCATATTCATCCAGAAGGCGTCGTATCATACGCTGATAGGGCGTATGGTGGATTTCCGCCTCTTTTTTGAAGTAGTCAACACTCGCCCGGCTGAGTTGCAGGGTCACTTTCACGGTATCTTCACGATACGCCAACTCCGAGGGGGGCGGCAAAAAGTCTTTTACCACGCTGACCTCGCCAATGGGCCCTTCAGTATATTTTATTTTCTTCTTCATAGATTTTCCGTCCTTTGCGCCAGTAACCGGCACCAAAAATCCGAATGGTTGTCTCTCTCATGGTGAACCGTACGGACAGGATTCCTTCCGCCACCTTGCCCAGACAAAAGTATCTGTTTTCCTGGCCACTGTGCTCCAAATCTTTCAGAATCACACGTTTTGGATCGGCAAACGCAAACTGGGCCAAATCGAATGTCACCCCGTGCTTTCGCATATTCTTTTCGTTTTTTAGGGGGTCCCATTCGAAGCTGGGTGAGAACCTTTCCATGCAATAACCATATGATCGTATGGCTTACGGTCAAGCCATTTCCCCGGGATCCATAGGTTCCCGTTACCGCTTCCTTCTTCGGACTTCATGAGCAGAACGGTTAAGATGAGCGGACCCGAAGTATGAGGGTTCGCTCAATGTTTTTGTTATGAGTATGTTTTGGTGTTTGCAAGTGACTTGGGGGCGATTGATCAAGCTATGGTATTCGTGTTTTCGTTTTCCCGTGAATCACTATCATCATGCCAACACCAAATGGCCAAAGTAAAGAAAGAGAAAGATCCAGCCAATATGTAATACCCAACCAATGGAGATTGGATGAGCCCTGAGTTTACGGCCATTATTACGACGATAATCATCGCGATGATTTTTTTCGAACCCTTATGAGATGAAAGATCAGGGCATAGGTAGAGTCGCAAGATCAAGAGGTATATAATCATAACCGGAGGAAAAAATGGCAGCAAATGCACTAGGTAAGCTAACCCAAGTACTTCAATTGGACCGGAATCCATCCATGCGATTTTCCCAAAAGGCATAGCCATGGCAGCTATCCCCAGCAACCACCCGATGAGATAAAAGATTCTCCAATTCAAATTTCTCAGCATAACGTTACGGAGCACCCGACCCGGAGGGTTCGGTGCCGTCAATGGTTGACCGTTCTGCTACAAGAGTTCGAATGGTGTTTGGCTTTCTTCTCATGTCGAGGATCGCGATGACCACAACTCTTACCTCTTCGAGCTCATAATAGATCCCAAAAGGAAATCTTTTGGAAAGGAGTCGATAGCATCCGTATCGTTTGGAATGGATCCCGGCATAATGCTGAAGAGAGGACAAATCAGACAGCAGACAGTCCACAAAATAGTCTCCCAAACCAACCTCTCTTTCGTTGTAAAAGGCCTCCCCAGCCCGGAGGTCGGTTACCGCCTCGTCCAGGAGATCCACCTCCCGGAAATTCACCGGCCGATTCGCTTTTTGAGCTCGCTCAGGGAAACGGTTTCCCCTTCACCACTCCGGTACCGTTGCTGCCGTTCCCGGACGACCTGCTCATGCCATACAGGGGACTCGGGCTCTTTGCCAGCATGGGAAATACTATCCCACAGCCGCTCCATGGTTTCGACCTTCTCGGTCAGGGACATCGCTTGGATTGTTTCCGTTGTCATATGAAGAGCCTACCGGGGCTTCGCTTTCCAGGCAAGCGTTGATTTTACACCAGAACGGTCATTATCCTCTGTGGTCAACGGCTAAAATCAGCGACGAGGCTTGCCGAGTTCGCTGGATTTGTCTGGTTGAGCCTCTTGATTATCCATGGAGAGCATCCCGCACAGCCTCCGGATTCCGGGAGGCCACCCGCAGTAACGCTTTTGCCGGACCTTCCGGCTGTCGTCGACCCTGCTCCCAATTTTGCAATGTGCGCGCACTGACACCGATCATCAAAGCAAATTCACTTTGGGATGCGTGCAGTTTTTCTCTCACCATTTTAATCTGTGGAGGGTCGATTTCATAGAGACGGCTGGGGGTTTTCTTCCCGGCCTTGATTTCGCCAGCTTCTTTAACGCTTGCGATCAGATTGTCGAAGTCTTCATTTTTCATGATAGCCATTCCTTAACGAGTGAACTCAAAATTTTCAGTTGCTTGGGTGACAAGTCTTCCTGTTCGGTTTTGCCGTAGGGCAGAAGCATGTAGATGGTTTCCGGGGTGTCCCAGTAGTAAATCACGCGCAATGATCCCCGTTTACCTTTGCCGGGAAGGTTCCAGCGGATTTTCCTCAAACCTCCACTTCCACGAATCAGATCCCCCGCATCCGGTCTGAGCAGCAGCGCCCCTTGCAAGGCACGATATTCCTCATCCGGCAGAAGGCGTTTGATCTCCTTGGTGAAAATGGAGGTCTCGATAAAAATCATACATCATGTATACGCCATTGACGTACATTGTCAATCCTTTTCAT
>CAZVCO010000190.1:0-549 GCA_964625795.1 uncultured Verrucomicrobiota bacterium
ACCATCGTGCAACTGGCCCGGGCGCGGCTGAATCCCGGCAAGCAACAGGAGCCGGTGGTGGCCAGCGGACTTCAGTTTCATCCGGTGCTCTTGAGGGAGGACCCGGTGGTGGTGCGGATACGGATCACGCCCGTGGTGGTCTTCGGTTCCTTTCAGCCCTATGAGGTGGTGGAATTCAGCGAGTACCGTCAGGACCTGCTGATGGACACCGAGAAATTTCTGAATCTCTCCCAGCATTTGTCTTCGCATGATTTTTACCGGAATTTTCTCCGCACCGGTGCCGTGCCTTCCGCCCAGCCAAAACCGGTGGGACTCCTGATGTCGATGGAGGCGGGCCCGGCGGAGGTGGCGCAATGAAGCCCTGGGTCTGCCGGAAAAAAGAACCGGTCATATCGGCGGCGCCCTGGCTGGAGGTGGAGCGGCATGAGGTGGAACTGCCGGACGGAACCGCGATCGGAGACTGGATGTGGGTGAAGGTGCCCGATTTTGTCAATGTGGCGGCGGTGGACGGGCAGGGGAACTTTCACGTCTTCCGTCAGCAGAAATATG
>CAZVCO010000190.1:559-949 GCA_964625795.1 uncultured Verrucomicrobiota bacterium
CACCTTTGGCGTGGTGGGCGGTTACGTGGATGAGGGCGAAACCCCGCTGCAGGCGGCGGTGCGGGAACTGGAGGAGGAAATGGGACTGCAGTCGGATCAGGTCACCTCCCTGGGGACCTACGCCATGGACGGCAACCGTGGCTGCGGCAGCGGGCATTTATTTTTGGCGGAAGCCTGCACCCAGACCGGCACCCCGGTGGCCGATGATCTGGAGGATCAGGAGCGAATGGTTCTCACGCCGGATGAACTGAAGCAGGCCCTGCTGCAGGGAAAATTCGGGGTGGCCTCCTGGACCGCTACTCTGGCGCTGGCGTTGCTGTCGCAGCGAGACGGTACGGGGTGCGGCGGGTTCCGAGGTGGGGCGGCCGGCTCAGGGCCTGTGCCGGCGGG
>CAZVCO010000190.1:959-6185 GCA_964625795.1 uncultured Verrucomicrobiota bacterium
ACTCTGGCGCTGGCGTTGCTGTCGCTGGAAACGTAGTTCGGCCGTCCCGGCCGTAAAAGCTGAGGAATTGCTTTTTCGGCCGGGACGGCCGAACTACGATTACAGTTCAACCGTTTCCTCAAATTCCGGCACATGGGTATCCAGCCCCAGCTCTTGCGACAGCTGTTCGGCAAATTCCAGGGCCACGTTTTCCTCTCCATGGTTGAGGAGCAGCCGTTTCGGAGCAGGGGAGATGGCCTTCAGCCAGTCGGTCATTTCCTGTTGATCCGCATGGCCGCTGAATCCGTTGATCTGGGCGATGCGGGCGTTCACCTTGCAGCGCTGACCCAGAATCCTTACCTCTTCCGGCTTGGTCAGGATATGCCGGCCCAGGGTGCCCTCGGCCTGATAGCCGACGAACAGGATTGTGCTTTCCTCCCGTTCGATATTGGCCAGCAGGTGATGTTTGATGCGTCCGCCCGTGCACATGCCGCTTCCGGCCACGATGCATACCGTCCCCTTGATGCGGTTGATCGCCTTGGACTGGGTGCGGGTGCGGGAGAGATTCAGACCGGAAAAGTCACAGGGATGATGACCGCTTTCCAGCAGCGCGGCTGTCTCAGCGTCCATGAGTTCCGGATGTTTTTTAAACACCTCCGTCACCCGCACCGCCATGGGGCTGTCGAGAAACACCAGGGTGGAGGGAATCCGTTTTTCGGAGAGAAGAGTGGTGAAGTGATAAAAGAGATCCTGGGTCCGCTCCACCGCAAAACTCGGGATGACCAGATTGCCGCCGCGGGCATGGGTGTCATTAATGATCTCCTCCAGCTGACCCTGAATATCCTCCTTGGGCGCATGGATGCGGTTGCCGTAGGTGGATTCCATGATCACCACATCCGCCCCGGGCGGGGTGGAGGGATCCCGCAGCAGCGGCATGTCACTCCGGCCGATATCGCCTGAGAAGAGAACCGACTTGGTTTCGCCGTTCTCTGCCGCCTCCACCCGTATACTGCCCGCACCCAGAATGTGTCCGGATTCGTGCCAGGAGGCGGTGATCCCCTCCGCCAGCGGGATAGGGCGGTCAAAGTCAACATGATGCAGCATGCTGATGGCCTGTTCCGCATCCTCGATCGTATAGAGAGGATCATACCCGTGAGGCGCGGTTTTTCCTTTACGCTTGTGGCGTTTGATTTTCTGACGGATGTCCTCCTGCTGCAGCTTGGCACTGTCACGCAGGATGATGGCGATGATGTCCGCAGTGGCCGAGGTGGCCAGAATTTTTCCCCGGAACCCGTTGGCCACCAGCCGCGGCAGCAGTCCGCAGTGATCCAGATGCGCGTGAGTCATCAGCACCGCCTGTAGGGTTTTTGGATCCACCGGAAATTCATGCCAGTTCCGGTCCTGAAACTTCCGCTCCTGGAAATATCCACAGTCGATTAAAAATTTATGGGATCCGCTTTCAATCAGCGTCCGGGATCCAGTCACATTGCGCGCCGCGCCTAGAAAGGTCAGTTTCATAGATGTCTCCTTTGGGTCTTTGCAAATTGAAGCCTATTCCCGCTCCACTGTCAGTTGAATAAAACAATGAAAAGGCTGATGGGAAAGGGGCCCTGTAGCGTATCACGTCTTCCCTTCGATCAGGAATGGAGTTGTCAAGGCGGGGGATTCCCTTTAGCCGAAGAGGGAGGATGGAGAATGTTCAGCAAGAAGTAGATTCTGATTTCAGCTGCTTTGGACGGTCTCCGGAGCGGGGGCGGTGGGGGTTTCTGATTCTAGGGGTCCTGTCCATGCTGTGTATGGGGACGGTGTATTCCTGGAGTATTTTTAAAAAGCCGCTGCAGGAGTTGCACGGGATTCAGGCTACAGCCAGTCTTTTGCCGTTCACGGTGATGCTGGTGATGTATGCGGGATTTATGCCGATTGCCGGAGCGCGTATGACCCGGGTGGGGCCGGGCAGAATGATGCGGCTCGGGGCGGTGCTGATCGGTGCTGGTTATGTGCTTTCGGGGTTTGCCACCTCCACCCTGACGCTGGTGCTGAGTTACGGGGTGCTGAGCGGGGCGGGAGTGGGGATCGCGTATGGAGCTCCTTTGGCGGTCACGGCGGCCTGGTTTCCGGATAAAAAAGGTCTGGCTATGGGGCTGACCATGGTGGGATTCGGCCTTTCGCCGCTGGTGACCGCTCCGGTGGCTAAAGTTCTGATCGATCAGTTGGGCGTGCAGGAGGCGTTCTGGTGTCTGGGATGCGCTTTTCTTCTCATCCTGATCGGGGTGTCGTTCTTTCTCCATCCCCCGCCACCGGACGCGGTCCTGCCGTTTTCAGGAGGGGGCCGGCAAACGGGTTCTGTCTGGATTCAGACGCCGGAACATCCCCTGCGCACGCCGGTGTTCCATGCCCTGTGCGCCTGTTTCACCATCGGGACTTTTGTGGGACTCTCCGCGATCGGTATTTCCAGTTCGGTTGCACAGGAACTGATCCGGCTGCAACCCGAAACCGCGGCCCTGCTGGTTTCGGCGTTTGCCGTATTCAACGGGGTGGGTCGTCCGCTTTTCGGGTGGATGGCCGATGTGCGCTCGCCCCGCTTTGCCGCGCTCATTTCCTATGTCTGCATGATGGTGGCCTCGTTCCTGATGCTGACGGTAGGAGAGGGGGATGTGGTCCGCTACGTGTTCAGTTTCTGTCTGCTCTGGATGTGTCTGGGCGGCTGGCTGGCGCTGGCTCCTACCGCGACCCTGAGTCTGTTTGATCCGGCGGGTTATGCCAGGACCTATGGTCTGGTGTTTATTTCGTACGGGGTGGGGGCCCTCTCGGGTACGCTGATTACCGGTCTGATCCGTGATGTGACGGGATCCTACCGCTTGGTGTTTGTTCCCATGGCGGTTTTGGCCGTAGTGGGCGTGATCCTGGCGGGAACCTGTCTGAAATCGTCCAACGCCGGATCATCCGGATCGGGTTGAGCCGGGCCTGTCGCTTCCATTCTCCTCATCCCGAATTTGTCAGGACCAAAGCCCCGAATTGCGAGCCGCTTTCCCTGTTTGTTCCAAAACCGTTCTCACCTGAGACAGGTTTTGGCACGGAAGGCTGTAGGAGCGGTGCTCTTTGGGCGGATCTGAACGTGATCGGGCCCTAAAGGTATAGCCCACCCGACTGAAAGATTTTCGACACGATTGACGTCGCCCTCAGAGTAAACCTCTATACGTAAAAAATATAAGTGTCATTTGTTTATCAAATTTTATGCTTGGAGCAATGGTAGGTGAAGGGCTATATAGTGTGATTAACAAGCCCCACCACTAGATGTAGTGGTTGTTTGGAATTCACGTCAACCATCACGATCAGAGAGGAACCCTCATGAACCCTGTCACCGCCACCGAGCCGCATTCCGGATTAACCTTTACCCGTTCGTTCAGCACCGAGGGGAAAAACCCGTATGATCAGGTGCGCTGGGAAAAGCGGACGGCCGCGATTTTGGATGACAAGGGAGGCGTGCTCTTCGAGCAGAAGGATGTGGAGGTGCCGGAGTCCTGGTCGCAGCTGGCCACCAACATTGTGGCCTCAAAATATTTCTACGGAACACCGGGGACCCCGGAGCGGGAACGGTCGGTGCGCCAACTGATTGAACGGGTCTGCCTCACCATCCGTGACTGGGGGGTGAAGGATGGGTATTTTGCCTCGGAAGAGGAGGCGGAGATCTTTTATGCGGATCTGACCTGGCTGTGTGTGAATCAGTACGGGGCCTTTAACTCGCCGGTGTGGTTCAACTGCGGACTCTATCATCTGTATCAGGTGGGTGAAGGCAGCGGGGAGGGCAGCTACTACTGGGATCCGAAAACAGAATCCATTCAGCGTGCCTCCACCCAGTATGAGTATCCGCAGTGCTCGGCCTGTTTTATTCAGTCGGTGGAGGACACCATGGACAGCATAATGTCCCTGGCCCAGAGTGAGGCGATGCTGTTTAAATTTGGCAGCGGAACCGGAACGGATCTGAGTCCGATCCGCAGCAGCAAAGAAGCCATGAGCGGAGGCGGGACTCCCAGCGGTCCGCTGAGCTTCCTCAAGGTCTATGATTCAGTGGCCTCGGTAGTGAAAAGCGGTGGTAAAACCCGCCGGGCGGCAAAGATGAACACCCTCAAAGTCCATCACCCTGATATCAAGGAATTCATCGAAGCCAAAACCTCGGAGGAGAAAAAAGCCTGGGCACTGATTGAGCAGGGATACGACGGAAACTTCAACGGAGAGGCATACGGATCGGTTGCGTTCCAGAATGAAAACCTGAGTGTGCGTGTGACTGACGCGTTTATGCAGGCGGTGATCGATGATGAGGATTGGACCACCACCTGGGTGACAGATCCCTCCAAATCGGGGCCCACCTACAAAGCCCGGGATCTGCTGAACGGAATGGCGGAGGGAACCTGGATCTGCGGTGATCCGGGGATTCAGTATGAGGACACCATCCAGCGCTGGCACACCTGTCCGAAGACCGGTCCGATCAACGCCAGTAATCCCTGTTCGGAATATATGTTTCTGGATGACACCGCATGTAATCTGGCCTCTCTGAACCTGATGAAATTCCGGAAAGCGTCAGGCGACTTCGATATCGATCGCTTCAAGGCCGCGGTGGATGTGTTTATCACTGCACAGGATATTCTGGTGGACAATGCCAGCTATCCCACTCCTGAGATTGCCGCCAACAGTCACCGCTACCGCACGCTGGGACTGGGGTATGCCAATCTGGGGGCGCTGCTGATGAGTAACGGATATGGATACGATTCCGATCCGGGACGCAGTCTGGCCGGAGCCATTACCGCGGTGATGCATCTGGAGGCATTCTGTCAGTCCAGCCGCATTGCGGAAGCCAAGGGTACCTTTGACGGTTATGAGGAGAATGCGGAATCCATGCTGCAGGTGATTCAGCAGCATGTGGATGCGGTGGCTGGAATCGGAGAGGGCTGTCCGTCCGATCTGCTGCAGGCTGCGGAGGATCTGGGCGACCATGTGGTGCGGCAGGGAGCAGAGCATGGATTCCGCAATGCCCAGGTGACGGTGCTGGCGCCGACGGGGACGATCGGTTTTCTGATGGACTGCGACACCACCGGCATCGAGCCGGATATTGCGCTGGTGAAATATAAGCAGTTGGCGGGTGGCGGCATGTTGAAGCTGGTGAATCAGACCGTGCCCATGGCGCTGGATGTGATGGGGTACACGGGCGAACAAATCAGCCGTATTCTCGAATACATCGAGGAGCACGAT
>CAZVCO010000191.1:0-6175 GCA_964625795.1 uncultured Verrucomicrobiota bacterium
TGATGTCGAGTTCGGCAATCACCTCACCCTTGCCGTACCGTCCGCCGGTTTCATTCACCTCCACCACCCGGTCTGCCATGAGCATGTTGGGAAGGGGAAGTTTGGCGGAGTCCGGGTGAAACAATTCACCCCGTCCGGCCATGAGGACTTCTTCTTTGTTGTAGGAACTCTGTTTGGTAAATTCGGTCATATGCTTCTCCGGATGGTGGGGCCTCACCTCCATCGGTGAGCCATGAATCTGCCATGATTGCCGGGGAAATCCTCCCGGGTCAAGTGCGATATGGATTGTTTGCATCCGCGGGTTTGGATAAGAAGGGCCCTATGTCTGCGTCGGCTGTCATCGAATTTCTGGAATCCCTGTTCACGGACGAGGCATGGATCTCCCTTTCCGTGGTATTGCGTTGGGGGTTTCTGCTGCTGTTTGCCCGTTGCATTTTCCGGTTATTATTGACCCGTGAACCGGCAGACGCCCGGAAAAAAAAGGGACGGCAGATCGGGTTGGGCAAAGGATGGGGCTGGATCTGGGCCCTGGGGCTGCTCCTGCTGGCGGGGCGTCAGGCGACCTGGCAACTGCTGGGCAGACGTCAGCCCGAATTCATCGCCTTCATGCAGCGCTATGACCGCCGGGAATTCAATCCGGCCCATCAGGTCCGGCCGGGACGGATTCAGGACCGCTACGGACAGGATCTGGCTGTGAGTGCAGTGACCGACAGCGGGATACGCCGGGTCTACCGGTTTGGATCCATTTTTGCCCATGTGGTGGGATACAATCATCCGGTCTACGGCATGACGGGACTGGAATCCGCCGCCCGCAAAGATCTCATGGGGCAGGGCCTGGGATCACCAGCGGATTTAAAAGCTCTGGGGGCGGAACTCCTGAACCGCGACAAATTCAGCGAGGGACCGGTACTGAAGACCACCCTCGATGCTGGCCTGCAGCGGCGGGCCGCGGAACTGCTGGGCGACCGGCGGGGGGCGGTGGTGGTGCTGGAGGTCTCCACCGGTGCCGTGCGCTGTCTGGTGAGCCATCCCTCCTTCGATCCCAACCGTCTCCGCCAGGCTCAGTTCCGGGCGGACTCCGCCGATGCCCCCCTCCTGAACCGCGCCTTGCAGGGGCGTTATCCTCCGGGGTCGGTGTTTAAGATTCTGATCGCGGCCGCGGCGCTGGATGCAGGGTTCCAGGGAACCCTGGATACGCCACCGGAGGGATTCACCACTTCCGCCTCCACCCCTCCGATACGGGATCACGGCTACTATACCGCGCAGGAAAGGGGTGAGCGCTGGCGGGGACACGGACGGCTGGATCTGGGCACGGCACTGGCGGCGTCCTCAAACGTATTCTTCGCCCAGCTGGGAATTGAGGTGGGGGCCGATGCGCTGACAAAAACGATTGGGCAGTCTGGTCTTACCCGGCCGTTTTCACTCTGGGACACTTCGGCCTCCACTCTGGCGGTGCGGCCGGCCTCAGGTATCGAACTCTCCGACCGGCGTCCGTATGAAATCGCCCAGTTCAGTATTGGACAGGGAAATGTGCTGGTGACGCCCATGCATCTTGCCTTGCTGAGCGCCGCGGTGGCTGGCGGGGGTGTGGTGCCGGAGCCGCGTCTGGTGGCCGGTTCCTCAGCCGGGTCTCTGGGGCGGTTGTGCAGTCCGGAGTCGGCGGAAACTCTCAAATGGATGATGTACAAGGTTGTGCAGGAAGGGACTGGACGGGGGATCCGCATTCCAGGGCTGGCGGTGGCCGGCAAAACCGGCACGGCGGAGACGGGGGAGGGGCGGCACTCCCACAGTTGGTTTGCCGGATTTGCTCCGGTCAGCGACCCCCACTGGGCGTTCTGTGTGCTGGTGGAGGAAGGCGGTTATGGGTCGACCGCTGCATTGCCCATTGCGCGTGACCTGCTGCAGTCCGCTTTGCGCCGGGGGGAATTCGCACCATGAGCGCAAAGAAAAAAAGCCAAAAAACGGCTAAAAAGAAACCCGTTTCCGGTCAGAAACCCGGATCCCCGTTTTTCTTTCCGGGGACGCTGGTGGTGTTGATGATGGCGGGGATGCTGCTGGTGCTTGGGGCCCGGGTGCTGGGAGGCGAGCAACTGGGGGTGTATGATCTTTTGCCGTTCGCCCTGTGGGCCGGCTCGGCTCTGTTGCTGGCCCTGATACTCAGAATAGGCGGATATGCGGGTCCACGTGGACTGCCTGCCGCCATTCTCACCCTGTCGGCCATCGGCGTGCTGGTGCGGAGCCGGATGTCGGGATCTATCGAGGGACTGGGTGGAGCGGCGCTGTGGATTCAGCCCCTGGGTTTTGTCTGGATCTGGCTGGCCTGGCTGGCGGCCCGACGGAACCGGATGGAGGCCTGGAAATCGTTCGGACCGGTTGCGTATTTTCTCTCCCTCTTCGTGGTGGTGGGACTGCTGGTGGCGGGAACCCGGTTCCGGGGAGCAATGTTTGGTCCGGGAGGACTGACCCCGTCCGAAGTGCTGAAACTTCTGATCCCGGTGGCGCTGGCCGGTTTTTTTGCCAAGGATCTGAAAAAATGGGACGGACGGGCCTGCTGGAATCCTCCATCGGGGCCGGTGCTCCTGCTGGGAGGCGGCTGGGCGGTGCTGTGCGGTCTGCTGGTATTGCAGCGCGACCTTGGCATGGTGGTGCTGCTCAGTCTGATGCTGATGGTGCTGATGGTGCAGGTGACGCGGTCCTGGAGCTGGGCCTGGGTCGGAGCGGGACTGGTGGCAGGGGGGGGATGGCTGGTGTGGACCTATGTGGCGCACGGTGCCAGCCGTCTGCAGGCCTGGCTGGATCCTTTTGCGGATCCCACCGGGTCGGGCTGGCAGGTCCTGCAGGGGCTGAGCGGGCTCTATGCCGGAGGCCTGTCCGGAACCGGGTTCGGAGAAGGCGAGCCGGACCGTCTGCCTATTGCCTCCTCGGATTTCGTGTATGCGGTCTATGGCGAGGAGTTGGGGTTCATCGGTTGTGTGTTGCTGATTCTGCTGGTGGCCGGGCTGGTGAAACAGGCCTCTGCCTCGGCGGTCCGCAACCCGAACGCGTTCTCCTCACTCCTGGCCGTCGGCCTGACCGCGCAGCTGGCCATCCAGTTTTTTGTCAATATCGCCGGGGTGGTCACTCTGCTGCCAGTGACGGGGATTACCCTGCCGTATATCAGTCAGGGCGGCAGCAGCTTCTGGGTGGCCAGTCTTCAGTTCGGACTGCTGCTGGGGATAGGGGATGTGACGACAAAAGGGCGGAAATAAGTAAGGCGGGATGGGAGACTGACCCATAAAATGGAGCCCTGATCTTATCGCTGAAGTCAGGATTGGCGCGGTGCGGGATACGGGAGAATACGGATGGCGCGGCAGGGAAAGGACGTCCATACTGAAGACTTGATTTAACCACAGGAATTCACATGAAAAAATCGTATCAAGCCTCACACAGCCGCCTGCTGAAAACAGAAGGGATCCTTACGCTGATCCTTGGAAGTTGCGCCATTCTTTTCCCGACGCTGTTTGCGTTGGGACTGGAACTTCTTCTCGGCGGGTTGTTTCTGGTCGGAGGACTTATCACCGTCTTCAGAGCTGCACGTTTACGGGAGGTGGAGGGAAACCTTCCCTCTCTGTTATTTGGATTGGTGGCCGCCGGAGTGGGGGTCTGGCTCCTGTCCTCGCCGGTGATGGGCGTCGTCACTCTCACCCTGATGCTTGCCATCGTTTTCTTTGTTCAGGGCGTGGCGGAAATTACCACCGCTCTTCAGCACCGTAAATGGCCGACCTGGGGCTGGGCTTTGATCAGCGGGATTGCCTCCTGGGCGATTGCGGCCTTTTTATTTTTAGGACTCCCCGGAACCGCGGCCTGGGCCATAGGCCTTTTAGTGGGAATCAATCTGATTTTCACCGGGGCATGGCTGCTGGCCCTGGGATCCGCTGTCAGCAAATCTGCTGAACCTCTCCAGCAAGCCTAGGCTCTTCCCGGTTTTTCAGGACAGCTCTTTCATCATCCGGGCCTCGTCCCAAACTTCGATGCCCAGGTTCCGGGCTTTGTCGAGTTTGCTGCCGGCGGATTCGCCGGCGATGAGCAGATCGGTTTTCGAGGACACGCTGCCGGTCACGTTGGCCCCCAGAGCTCTGAGTTTTTCCTTGGCCTCGTTCCGGGTCAATTCGGACAGACTGCCGGTCAGCACCACGGTTTTGCCCGCGAGCGGACTGTCGGTTTCCTGCGGTGGACTCCGGCGGCTCTGCATATTCACGCCGTTCTCCCGAAGAGCGGTGATGAGGTTCTCCACCTCCTCCCGCTGAAAAAACGCCACGATCGCCTCGGCCACAATGGGACCGATATCCGGTATGGCCTCGAGATCGGAGGAGGAGGCCGCCATCAGACCGTCCAATGAATCATAATGCTCCTCCAGCATCTGCGCGGTGCGTTCGCCCACATGCGGGATGCCCAGGCCGTGAATCAGCCGCCACAGATCCTGTTGCTTGCTGGCCTCGATGGCCTCCAGCAGATTGTCCGCGGACTTCTGCCCCATCCGTTCCAGGTTCAGGAGATCCTCTTTCCGTTGGTGCAGGTCATAGAGGTCGGCGATGCCCTCAATCAATCCGTTATCCAGCAGCACTTTGATCAGTTCCTCGCCCAGATGATCGATATCCATGGCCCGGCGGCCCACAAAATGACGCAGCCAGCTCTCTGATTTGGCCGGACAGGAGGGGTTCGCGCAGCGGATGGCCACTTCGCCGTCCCGCTGCTCCACGGGACCGCCGCACACCGGACAGGCTTCCGGTTCGGGAGTCGGACGGGCGTCCTGCGGACGCTTGTCCGTCACGACTTTCACCACGGCCGGAATAATTTCTCCGGCCTTTTCAATCACCACCGTGTCTCCGACCCGCACATCTTTACGGCGGAGTTCATTCCAGTTATGCAGGGTGGCGCGGCTGACAGTGGTGCCGGAAACCGAGACGGGCTCCAATTCCGCCACCGGCGTGAGCACGCCGGTGCGGCCCACCTGAATGGTGATGTCCTTCAGCAGGGTTTCCACCTGTTCGGGCTCATATTTGTACGCCATGGCCCAGCGCGGGCTTTTGGCAGTGGACCCCAGTTCGTCGTAGAGATTCCGTTCATTGATCTTCACCACCGCACCGTCCATTTCGAACGGGTAGTCGTGTCGTCCCTCCAGGTTCTCATTCAGCGCCTGCTCCACCTCATCGATGTCGGCACATTCCCGTGTCCAGGACGGGGTGATAAATCCGGCCTTTTTCAATTGCTCCAACATGCCCAGATGGGTGTCGAAATCGATGCCCTGAAGTTCTCCCGTGCCATACCATACCGCATCGAGGGGGCGTTTTGCGACCAGGGAGGGATCCAGCAGTTTGAGTGATCCGGCGCAGGCATTCCGGGGGTTGGCAAACACCGCCTGTCCCGACGCCTCCCGCTCCTCATTGAGTTTCTGAAATCCCTTCCGGGTCATGTACACCTCGCCACGAACCTCCAGCACCTGTGGGGCCGGGGAGATCCGTAGCTGAAGAGGAATCGAGGGAATGGTGCGGATGTTTTCCGTAATGTCATCGCCCTTACGTCCGTCACCACGGGTCAGGGCCTGCACCAGAACGCCATCCTCATACCGCAGGCTGGCGGCGACGCCATCGATCTTCGGCTCGACCACATAGGAGAAATCCCGGTCCGGAAGGAGTTTACGGGTACGCTGACCGAAGGCCCGGATGTCCTCCATATCATAGCTGTTGGCCAGGGAGATCATGGGGCGGGCGTGCTCCACGGTGTTAAACCCCTCCAATGGCTGACCCCCGACCCGCTGGGTGGGGGATTCGCGGGACTGAAATTCCGGATACGCCTCCTCGAGCCCGGCCAGCTCATTCATCTGCTCATCGTATTCCCGATCGGAGACCGCGGGATCGGCCATTACATAATAGCGGTAGTTATGCTCCCGCAACTCCTGGCGCAGATGCTGGATTCGTTCTTCGGCTTGCTGAGGTGACATGTCGGACATGAGGTCGCCTTATCCTGAACCCCCGCATGGATCAAGAGCAAGGGTGATTCACAAGGAGAACATGGATGCAGGAGAAATCGGCTTTTGCTTCTGAAGCGGTCTCTCGCGGGGGCGCGGAGCCCGCAGAGTGAGTGGTGTTGTTTTTTCGGGTAGAATAAAACCTAAACAAATCACCTGCATGGCCTC
>CAZVCO010000192.1:0-6117 GCA_964625795.1 uncultured Verrucomicrobiota bacterium
TTCCCCCATGCGCCCGCGCAGATCCTCCACTTTCACGTACCAGGCGTCGATCGCCCGGTAGATCAGCGGGGTGTCCGTGCGCTCACAGAAGGGATAGCTGTGCTGAATGGTGGACTGATGCACCAGCTTTCCGGCATCCTTGAGGGCACGGATAATGCCCTTGTCCGCTTCTTTACAATTCACCCCTGCAAAATCGGGCACCGCCTCGGTGAAGTTGGCCTCCGCATCCAGCGGATCCACCAGCTCAATACCGGCCTCGCGGCCGATGCGGTAATCGTCCTCCCCGTAGGCCGGGGCGATGTGCACGATGCCGGTACCGTCGGAGGTGGTCACATACTCATCTGAGAGGACAACGAAACTATTTGGCCATTTGGCAAAATAGCCAAACAGGGGTTCGTAGCCAAGGCCCTGCAGATCGGCCCCCTTCAGGGTCTCCAGCAGCTCGTAGTCCTCGGCGTTTTTGTAATAGGACTCCAGCCGGGCCTCAGCCAGAAGATAAACCGATCCTTCGGCTTTGTCCTTCACCGCCACATAGTCGATCTCCGGCCCCACGCAGAGGGCCAGGTTGGCCGGCAGGGTCCAGGGCGTAGTGGTCCAGGCCAGGAAAAAGGCATCCGGGCCGAAGCGGTCGGCATCGGTAAGCCGGAAGCGGCAGGTGATGGCCGGATCCTGCACGTCCTGGTAATTGCGGTTGGCCTCGAAATTGGACAGCGGAGTGGTCAGCTTCCAGCTGTAGGGCATGATGCGGTGGGCCTTATAGATCCGCCCTTTTTCCCATAACTGTTTGAAGACCCACCAGATGGACTCCATAAAGTCCGGGTCCATGGTTTTGTAATCGCGGTCAAAATCAACCCAGCGCCCCATGCGGGTGACCGTTTTGCGCCATTCGTCCACATAGGTCTGCACCATGGACCGGCATTTTTCGTTAAACACATCCACCCCCGCCTCCACGATCGCGGTGGTGCCGGCCAGCCCCAGCGCCTCCTGGGCCAGGGCCTCGATGGGGAGACCATGACAGTCCCAGCCGAACCGGCGCTCCACCACATGACCGCGCATGGTCTGGTACCGCGGCACGATGTCCTTGATGGTACCCGCCAGCAGATGGCCGTAATGTGGCAGACCAGTGGCAAAGGGCGGTCCGTCATAAAACACAAACGACTCCCCGCCCCTCCGGTTCTCCACACTTTTTTCAAACGTGTGGTGCTCCTGCCAAAACGCGAGAATCTCCTCCTCGGTGCGGGGGAAATTTACCTGGGATGATACGGGGTCAAACATAGGCTTCGCTCTGTAAGCACCGGCAGATCGAATGAAAAGAGCCAAGTCGCATTTTCCGCCGCAGGCGACACGGGATGTGGACGCGGAGGCTTTTCCTCTTTTCCGCTGAAACCGTACGGGTATAGGGAGTACAGAACCGTTCCTATTCCAGAATCAGAACCCTCATGCAGACCAATAAATTTCTCCACGCCGCCAACTTCGAATTTCCTCAGTGTATCCACAGCCGGAACCGGACCTTCACATCCGGAGGCAAGACCCTCCGGTTCCAGATGGAGGATCAGGGAAATGACATCCACCGTGTGACAGTGAGCGGAGGGCCGTGGACAAAAAATGAATCCTCTGTCTCCTTTTTCCCGGACGGCCAGCCCGGGTCAGGTCCTTCACAGATCACAGGTCACCTGCATACCCGCCCTCTTTCCCTTCAGTTCACCGACTCAAAGGGCCGCATCCGGTTCGAGACCATGGAGGAAAGAACCTTCGGGGTCTGCGGTGAAAGTTTCATGATGGGGTTCCGGCTGACCGGAGACGAGCTGTTTTATGGCATGGGAGAAAAATTTCTCGGCCTGGAACTGTCGAATCAGCGCACCAAATTCTGGAACACCGATCTCATGGGGGACTTCCCGCATCATGAATTCACCCATGGCCGCCCGGATCCCGCCTATGTCTCGATTCCCTACGTGATTCTGCGCACCCGGACGGGGTGGACGGGTGTGCTGGTCAATAATCCCGGCGCCGTCATGATGGACACCGGTGCGGCCAAAGACATTGAGGGCTTTATGGCAGTGGATGAAGGGGAACGGCATCTCTTGGTGGGCGCGGACCAGGGTCAACCCGATCTCTTTTTCCTGTTTGCGGATTCCCTGCCCGAACTGACGCGGAACTTCCAGCGGTTGGTGGGCACCACCCCCCTGCCCCCTGTGTGGTCCCTCGGCTATCATCAGTGCAGATGGGGATACACGTCCGCCTCAGAGCTGAAGGGCTACCAGACCCGTTTCAAAAAGGAACAGTTTCCGGTGGATGGCCTCTGGCTGGATATCGACTACATGAACGGCTATCGCGTGTTCACCTTTGCGGACCAGCATTTCCCCGATGTGGAAAACGACCTGGCCGGGCTTCAACAGGAAGGGCAGCACGTCGTTCCCATCATCGACCCCGGCGTGAAGATTGATCCGGACTGGGACGTTTATCAGGACGGGGAAAAGGAGGATGTCTTCTGCAAAAACCCTCAGGGCAGAACCTTCGTTGGACAGGTCTGGCCCGGCGACACTGCTTTTGTCGATTACAGTCAGAAAAAGGGGTTTGCCTGGTGGCGTGACCGGGTTGCCGACCTGGCCAAAAAAGGCATTCACGGTTGCTGGAACGACATGAACGACCCCTCGCTCGGTTTCGTCGAATCCACCCCCATGCGTTTTGCCAAAGGGAAAAAGGACCACTGGACCTATCACAACCAGTTTGCCAAAGGGATGGCCGAATCCACCCGGGACGGGTTTCTCAAGGCCCATCCCGACGAACGGCCGTTCATTCTGAGCCGGTCCGGCAGCACCGGCATGGCCAGGGCGGCCGCGATCTGGCACGGCGACAGCTCGTCCAATTATCACTGGCTGCAGATGTCGATCCCCACCGCACTGAATCTTTCCCTCTCCGGAATTCCCTTTAACGGACCCGATCTGGGAGGTTTCGGAGGCGACACCTGCAAACAGCTGCTGCTGGATTACTACAAAGGGTGTTTTCTCTTTCCCTTCTGCCGGAATCACACCGCCACCGGCACCGTTCGCCAGGAGCCATGGGCCTTTGATCAGGAAACCCTGAACGTCAGTCGGGCCTACATCCGGGCCCGTTACCGGCTCCGCCCCTACCTCTACCAACTCTTTGCTGAACATGAACTCAGCGGCGACGCCATCCTCCGTCCGGTCTTTTACGACCTGCCCCGGAACGAACAGACCGACTTCGCCACGCTGGAGGATCAGTTTATGGTCGGTACGGCCCTGATGCAGGCCCCTCTGGTACAGGAGGAACGCCGCAGAAAGGTGAAACTTCCGAAAGGACGGTGGTGGAACTTCATGACCTCCCGCTGGACAGAGGGGGGGAGGACTCTTTCCGTATCCCCTGCCGTGCACCAGACCCCCCTGTACGGCCGTGCCGGTCATGCGGTGGTGATGCACCGGGAGGAACCGACCGATCATCAATGGCGGACCGACAACTGGGATCTGCATCTCCTGCTGGAACCCGGAACGACCCAGCGCCTCCGCACAAAGGTGAGGATCGATGATGGACGCAGCTTCGGCTACCGCAAGGGCAAGCGAACCGAAATCAATGTGTCGGCCGTTGTGAAAGGAAACCATCTCTCCATCACGCAGCGGACCACGGAGAAGGGCTTCGGAGAGGTTCCGCTTGGATTTGTGCTGTACGGAACCTTCAACTCCGTCACCCTCAACCGTAAACCGGTGGCGACGGAGCCCTTTACGCTTGATCTTGCCGGGCGTGAACAAAAACTCAGACGGATCACTCTGTAGTAGCAGACGAATACCATTCCCCCATTTCTGCGCAAACGTTTCTCCTGCGGACACAACAATATGCGCCCGGGCGCTCTGGCGAAGGAGGGCAGACAGTGACACGTTCCCTGCATGGAAAGCGCTCACTCTGACATCTGCGGCAGCTTTAATAAGGCACGGGGGTGTTTCCGGCTGGAAAAAGAACCGCCCCGCAAGTGGTGGAACCTTCATTGCACTGCGATCAATCATACCGGCCCGGAAATGTATGCCGAGGTCGCACACATTAACGACGGCCCCACCTGGGTACGGGACGCCGACGGCACTACGGTCAGGCTCTGCTCCTATGACCAGAAATACCACTATGTCCGCGACGATGAAACCAATACGGTGTTCTGTCCGGGAGGGATGCCTGCTCCGGCAGATGTGGAGAACCGCGCAGTGGAATTTCATCGCGAAAAAACCATCATCCGCTCCAACTGTGCCGGTCTTTCCGTGGAACAACGGGTATTTGTTCCGCAACATCACCCGCTCGAGTGTACCAGCCTTTGGATCGAAAACACCAGCGACCGGGAACGGAGGGTTTCGCTGTTCAGTTATGTGATGTTTGACCTGACCGGGTGCGACGCGGAGGGCAACCGCATCGGCAATACCAACTTTACCGAGGTACGGCCTGAACTCGGGGGTGTCATCGCGATTAACCGCAACACCGAGGTGCCCACCGACCGGTTCAAGGCCTTTCTGATCACTCTGAACGATTTCCATGATGCCAACGGGTACCGGGATCATTTCACCCGGGCCGATTATTCGGTGAGCGCTCCAAAGATTCTCTGGGGCTGGGACTGTGACGGACGGAATGGGGTTGGTCCGGACTGCGCAGGGATTGTGCAGGTGAAACTCATCATTCCACCTGGCGAAACCAGACGGGCAGACTTCGTGCTGGGTCAGACATCCGGTGAGGAAGAGATCGCGATCCTCCGCTCCTCCCTCTCTCCGGAACAGCTCGACACTTGGTGCGGGGAGGCAAAAGCTGTGGAGACCGAACGGGCCGACGCATTTGAAATCGATGTCGGGCACGAGCTTTATAACGGTCTCTTCAATATCTTCCTCAAAAAACAGCTCTACAATTACCTCATCAACAAGAGTGGATTCCGGGACAATCTTCAGACCGGCATGGCACTGGTGATGGCTGATCCGGAGGCGGCAACCGCCAATCTGGTCCGTGCTCTGGCCAGTCAGTATGCTGACGGCAGCGTTCCACATGGGTTCCGCCCCCTTAATCGTCAGCGGTACTCCGACAAACCCGCCTGGATTCTTCAAACCCTGCCCGAATTGATCAAAGAGACCGGCGATTTTTCGCTGCTCGATATGGATGTGCCCTACTTTGAAAGCTCAGAGACAGGTCCGGTGTTTGACCATGCAGTCCGCGCAATGCGGTTTCTGGCAGAGGACACCGGCGTGCACGGCCTCTGTAATCAGCACCACGCCGACTGGAACGACGGCCTGGAGGCCACTCCGGAATCCGGAGAACGTGAAAGCGTGTTTGTCAGCATGCAGCTCTGTCTGGGTGCGCGGGAGATATCTGAACTGGCCCGCCGTGCCGGCCAGGAAGATATTGCAAAAGAGGCCGATCAGATCTTTGCCGAGTTCAAATCACGCATCAATCAACAGGCCTGGGACGGCGAATGGTATGTCCGCACGCTGTGTGAAGACGGATACCGCATCGGTTCGAGGGACTGCACCTACGGGAAAATCTATCTGAATCCCCAGTCCTGGGGGGTATTATCCGGAGTGGCCGGGGGCGAGCGGGCCCGGGCCATCATGGGCAAGGTGGATCAGTTTCTGGAGGAGGACATCGGCTACCGTATCTGTGTGCCCCCCTATGCCGAATACGATCCCCGGGTGGGCCGGATGTCGAACTCCATGCCCGGCGCGGCTGAAAACGGCGGCTGCTATAATCACGCAGCCGGATTCAAAGGCGTGGCGGACTGTCTGCTGGGACGGGCGGAACAGGCCTGGCGCACCTTTGTCAAAGTCACCCCCGGCAGTCCGGAGAATCCCATCTCCGTGTCCGGCGCCGAACCCTTCAGTTACGTCAACAGTTACTCTTCTGTCCCCCAGATTTATGGCGCCAGCGGTTACGCCTGGCGAACCGGCACCGCCGGCTGGTTTTCCCGACTGATGATTGAGTATATCCTCGGCGCCCGCCGTGACTACGACGGCCTGTGTATCGATCCCTGCCTGCCCCGCCATCTGGAGACCGCCCGCGTCCGCCGCCGTTTCCGGGGGGTCAATTACGATATCCACCTTACCAACCGCCCGGGAGGCGGCAAAGGCCGGCGCCGACGTGGTG
>CAZVCO010000193.1:0-5299 GCA_964625795.1 uncultured Verrucomicrobiota bacterium
AACAAACAACAGTCTTCAGTATACTCAAACGTTGACCCATCGGGACGATGGGTCCTACGCCCGGCGGGGCAACAAATAACAGTCTTCAGAACGCTCAAAGATTTACCCATCGGGACGATGGGTCCTACGTCCCTTTCAGATACTACCGGGGCGTCTGCCCTCGTTTCCGGTCAGGGGGTGGTGCGGGGGAGTTCGAAGAGAATCGGTTCCGGAGTCGCCATCAGCAGATTTTCCAGCTCCCGTACCGGGAGATCCTCAGCGGCCTCGGGGTTCTCCTCCGACCCGCTCCCGGCACATCCGCGCAGGCCGAACACGACCACCAGGATCACCAACACGGTTCCAGCAATCAGGCCGAGCCGCCGATCCACCGGCAGTTGCGGCATCTGCGGCAACTGAATAGAGGAATAGAACTCACGGGCCCGGTCCCGGAGATCACGCAGCCCCCCGGAAATGACCGATTCCTTTTTTTCCGCCTTCCGGAAATAGGTCGGCTGAGGAGTCGGCACCGTTTCCTCGTCTTCCGCCACCGGTTCGGGCACCCGGGGCGTTTTTTCCTCCACCTCCTCTTCCGCGCCGTCCTCTCCGTTGAGGATCTTCTCCACATCCACCACCAGAGGATCCGGATCCAGTCCCAGTTTCCGGGCGTAGTTTTTCACGAAGCCCTTCACATAAATCGCGGCCGGTATCCGGTCGTAGTTGTCCCCTTCAATGCCCTCCAACTGCTGCAGGCCGATCCGGGTGAGCTTGCCCATTTCACTCAGGCTTTTTCCCTGCGCCTCCCGCGCCTCTTTCAATCGCTGTCCGGGTGATTTTTTCTGATTCATGCCTCTCCCTCCTGGGGGTTGGTCGGTACGTCGCCATCCAGATCAATAAGAATTTCCCGGGGTTCCGATCCCTGCGGGGGACCGATGATCCCCTGCTCCTCGAGCTGATCCATCAGCCGGGCCGCCCGGTTGTATCCGATCCGCAGTCGGCGCTGCAGGGAGCTGGTGGAGGCCCGGCGGGTCTGGCGGATCACCTCCACGGCCGCGTTCACCAGTTCATCCTCCTCTTCCTGTTCGGGCAGATCGGGTTTCTTGCTGGTGATCTTTTCCGTGATCTTGTTTTCGTAATCGGGACTGCCCTGGTCTTTGTAATGCGATACGATATCGTCAATCTCCTGATCGGCCGTCCAGGCCCCCTGCGCCCGGGTCAGCTTGGCACTGCTGGGAGAGAGATACAGCATATCCCCTTTGCCCAGCAGCTTATCCGCTCCGATGGCATCCAGAATGGTCCGGCTGTCGGTTTTCTGCGCCACCTGGAAGGCAATACGGGCGGGGAAGTTGGCTTTGATGGTACCGGTGATCACATTGACCGAAGGCCGCTGGGTGGCCAGAATCATGTGAATCCCCACCGCCCGTGACAACTGCGCCAGCCGGGCAATGTAATTCTCGATTTCCGCCTGGGCCACCATCATCAAATCCGCCAGTTCGTCGATCACCACCACGATATACGGCAGGGTGTCCGGGACCTTCTTTTCATCCTCCTCCTCATCCACCCCGAAGAGGTCGCCCTGCTTGGCCACCGGCCGGGAATTGAAGGCCTTGATGTTCCGGACCCCGCATTTGGCAAACAGTTTGTAGCGTTTCTCCATCTCAGTGATGGCCCAGCGCAGCCCCAGCCCCACTTTTTTGGGGTCGGTGATCACCGGCACCACCAGATGGGGAAGGTCTTTGTAGGAGGTGAATTCCACGATTTTCGGATCCACCAGAATGAGACGGAGCTGATCCGGCGTGCGGGACATCAGCAGCCCGGCCAGCAGGGAGTTCATGCAGACGGATTTTCCTGATCCCGTGGCCCCGGCAATCAGCACGTGCGGCATATCGGCCAGATCCCCCACCAGATATTTCCCGCTCACATCCACCCCCAGCAGCAGGGGCAGAGCGATTTTCCCTTTCCGCCAGTCTTTGGATTTGGCCCATTCCTCACTCTCGATAATTTCCCTGGCAAACACCACCGAACTCTTTCCGTTCGGCACTTCAATTCCCACCACCCCTTTGCCGGGGATGGGGGCCTGCACCCGGATGCTTTCCGCTTTAAGGGCCAGCGCGAGGTTATTGCTGAGATTGGCGATTTTCTCCACCCGGACCCCGGCGGCCGGCAGAATTTCGAAACTGGTCACCACCGGACCTCGCTTCACACTGGTGATCCGGGCCTCCACCCCGAATTCTTTCAGGGTGTTCTCCAAATGCTGACCCAGATGCTCTTCCCGGCTGCCATCGGATTCAATACGTCCCGTCGGTTCCTGCATGATGGACAGATCGGGCAGCGTCCACTCCCGGACCGGGGCGACATCCGTGGAGTCCGGCACCTCCAGATCGGGCTGGGCACCGTCCGGTTCAGAGGACGAGGCGGCCTCCTGCTTGAACACCGAAGGTTCCTTCCCTGCCGAGGCAGCCGGTGCCGGTTCCGGCACCGGTTCAGGAATCGGGACGGGCGGCTCTTCCGGTTCGGATTCCGGCTCAGGCTCCGGAATCAGCGGCAGATCGTCCTCTTCATCCTCAAGCTCCATGGAGACCGCAGGCCGGAAGCTCTCCTCCGTGGCGGGTTCCGGCTTCGCCTCCGCAGCGGCTTTTTTCCGTTTTTTCCGTTTGGGAACCTCCTCCGGTTCCGGCTCCTCCCCCTCTTGCGCATCCTCCGGCACCAGCCACCGCCCCAGACGTTTGAAAAACGGTCCTGCGGTACCACGGGGATCTTTAATCAGGGCGGACACTTGGAAATCGAACAGGCAGACCGCGGCAATCAGCACCAGCACCACCAGAAAGATGGTGGTGCCGACCTGCCCCAGCAGGGTCTGAAGCAGCCGGTTGCCCACCAGATAGCCCACCGCCCCGCCGGCAAACGGAATATTCAGCCTGGCCGCCACCGCTTCCATCGGAGTCTGCAGAAGCTCCACGCCGCAGGCCACACACAGCAGCAACAGTGACATCCAGCCGAGTTTGTGGCTCAGTTTCAGCCCCGGCCGGATTTCATCCCCATACAGACACAGCACGCCCTGGACGCCGGTCAGAAGCGGCAGCACATACGCCGCCAGCCCCAACAGGGTGAAGGCATAATAGGACATCCATGCGCCCAGCATGCCTCCCAGATTGGTAATGGGTTCGCCGGGCGGACTCTGCAGACGTGAAACGTCCCAGGGATTGTAGGAGAACAGTCCCAGCACCAGAAACAGTGTCAGTCCGATCAATGCGATGCCGAACACCTGTTGACGCCCGGTGGTGACGTTTGATTCCTCTTTCTTTTTCTTCCGCGCGGCTGACATCGAATCCTCTTAGAAACCGCAGACCCAATCCGCAAGCAAAAGCTCACTCTGCAGAAGGCCCCGTGGTGCATCCCGCCCCGGCGGGCAAGCCCGAAGTTGGTGACAACTGAATGGTTTCAAGCATGGATCTGCCAGACGTCGGTTTGTGAAAGTTCACCTCAACCACGTGAGACAATCCGGCCAATGGGTGTCCCACTGTGACACAGGGTGTGTCACATGTGTCACAACTTCTCATCCCTTCCCAAACAACACGTCAACCGGAAAGTCATAAACCAATGATTATCATATGGATACGTTTCACAATCCTCAGTTGGCACAGTGATTGCTTGTCAGTAATCAACTTTTATTCGAACTCAAAACGAAGGAAACAACATGTCCAACAAAGTTTTAGGAATTGATTTAGGCACGACCAACAGCTGTATGGCTGTCATGGAAGGCGGCGAGCCGGTGGTGATCCCCAACGCAGAGGGCGCACGCACCACCCCATCAGTGGTGGCATTCACGAAAGACGGAGAGCGTCTAGTGGGCCAGGCTGCGAAACGTCAGGCGGTGACCAATCCCCTGAATACCATTGCCTCCGTGAAACGGTTTATGGGTCGTCGCTATGACGAGGTACAGGCGGAACTGAAATATGTTCCTTATAAAGTATCCAAAGCCTCCAACGGCGATGCCCAGATCGAGGCCAGCGGCAAAACCTACAGCCCTCCCGAAATTTCCGCCATGATTCTGCAGAAGCTCAAGTCGGATACAGAAGCCTATCTGGGCGAAACCATCACCCAGGCAGTCATCACCGTGCCGGCGTACTTCAATGACAGTCAGCGGCAGGCCACCAAAGATGCCGGTAAGATTGCCGGACTGGAAGTCCTCCGCATCATTAATGAACCCACTGCCGCTTCACTCGCTTACGGGCTGGACAAGAAATCCGAAGAGCACATTGCGGTCTATGATTTGGGCGGAGGAACCTTTGACATCTCCGTACTGGAAATCGGCGACGGAGTGTTTGAGGTGAAAGCCACCAATGGAGACACTCACCTGGGGGGTGATGACTTTGACCAGGCCATCATCACCTGGCTGGCCGACAGCTTCAAGCAGGAGAACGGCATTGACCTGACCGGTGATCCCATGGCCCTGCAGCGCCTCAAAGAAGAGGCCGAGAAAGCCAAGATCGCGCTCTCCAGCGCCAGCAGCACCGACATCAACCTCCCCTTTATCACTGCGGACGCCTCCGGGCCGAAGCACCTGAATGTCACCCTCAGCCGCTCCAAACTGGAATCGCTGGTGGGCGACCTCATCACCCGTTCGCTCGAACCGGTGAAAAACTGCATCAGCGATGCGGACAGCGCGGTCGGCGACATCAAAGAAGTGGTGCTGGTGGGAGGTTCCACCCGTATGCCGAAAGTGCAGGAAGCGGTCAAAAGCTTCTTCGGTAAGGATCCCCACAAAGGCGTGAACCCCGACGAGGTGGTCTCCATTGGCGCGGCCATTCAGGGCGGCGTACTGAAGGGCGACGTGAAAGACGTTCTGCTTCTGGATGTGACTCCGCTGACCCTCGGCATTGAGACCATGGGGGCGATTGCCACGCCGCTGATCGAACGGAACACCACCATTCCCACCAAAAAATCAGAAATCTTCTCCACAGCGGCCGACAATCAGCCCCAGGTGGATATTCACGTCATTCAGGGTGAACGCAAGATGGCGACCGATAACAAGACCATCGGACGCTTCAGCCTGGACGGAATTCCGCCCGCTCCCCGCGGTACGCCGCAGATCGAAGTCACCTTCGATATCGATGCCAACGGCATTCTGCACGTGAGCGCCAAGGATCTGGGCACCGGCAAAGAACAGAAGATCACCATTCAGGCCTCCAGTGGTCTGGATGAGGCCGACATTGACCGCATGGTGAAAGAAGCCGAGGAGCATGCCTCCGAAGACGCGGCCCGTAAGGAGAAGGTCGAAGTGAAAAATCAGGCCGATGCCACCGTATTCCAGATCGAAAAA
>CAZVCO010000193.1:5309-6106 GCA_964625795.1 uncultured Verrucomicrobiota bacterium
CAACCAGGCCGACAGCCTCGTCCATGCAACCGAAAAGCAGCTTGAGGAAAACGGCGACAAGATCGACGACGACAAGAAAGCGCCGGTTCAAGCCAAAATCGATGAACTGAAAAAGGCCATCGAATCGGACGACACCGATGCGATCAAAGCCGGAATGGAGGCTCTCAACACCGAGATGCAGGCCATTTCCCAGGAACTGTACAGTCAGGCCGGCCCGGATGCGGCCGCCGGCGGTGCTCCGGGAGATGACGCCTCCGGTTCGGACGACGATGACGATATCGTCGATGCCGAAGTCGTGGATGACGAAGACAAATCTTAATCATAAACCCTCCGGTGCCGCAAGGTGCCGGTCATTATCTGTAACCCAACGCAAACCCTTAAGGAGAATAAGCGTATGAACTTCAAACCCCTTGGTGACCGCATTCTGGTCGAACCCAACAAGGAAGAGGACCAACAGGTCGGCGGAATTATCATTCCGGATTCCGCCCAGGAAAAACCGCAGCTCGGAACCGTAAAGGCTCTGGGAACCGGCGGCAAAGACAACGACGGAAATGACATTGTGTTCCACGTGAAGGAGGGAGACACCGTCTACCTGCCTAAATACGGTGGAACGGAAATTAAATTTGATGACACTACCTACCAGGTCGTTCGCCAGAACGATATCCTGGGCGTGGTCGGCTAAACCCAATACCTCAGGAGAACTATCCAATGGCAAAACAACTCATATTTGACACCGAAGCCCGTCAGGAAATCCTGGCCGGCGTTCAGAAACTTAGCAGAGCCGTCGCGGTCACCAT
>CAZVCO010000194.1:0-503 GCA_964625795.1 uncultured Verrucomicrobiota bacterium
ATCCGGCTCATGACCAAACCCCGACGAATTTTACGTGAAGAAATCCTCGCGACCTGCCCAGGAGCCACACCCTTCAAAACACCCTTAAGCTAGTGCCATTCGGGACAGTGTGGCACGTCGTTAGTATTGATGTATTTTCTTTTTGATTCACAGTAATACTTTTCGCCCCAGATGATTTCGGATCCCAATGGTATGGCCGGAGGTATTGATGAACCAAATCAATGAATAGTGGATTTGAATTTTCTTGATTTCTGACCACTGTATGACTATTAATTGACCATGAAGTATGTGAGTACTGCAGAGTTGAAAGCGAAACTCAGTCACTACCTGGGCATGGTCCGTGAAGGATCTTCGCTCTACGTGACCCATCACCAGCAGCCTGTGGCCGAACTCAGCCCGGTATCTGATGCAAACCTGCTCACGATTGGGCTTCCGGATCAACCGGTGCACCGGCTTTCTGAGATTAAAGGAGTTTCGTTGCCTGATGGACACCGGGGGGAGGG
>CAZVCO010000194.1:513-4366 GCA_964625795.1 uncultured Verrucomicrobiota bacterium
CTTGAGGATCGTGGCCGTCGATGAAGGTGGTGGTGGAAACCTCGGTGGTTGTACGGGTGTTGTTGGGAGAACCTCATCCTGTACCCTGTTGGGGGAAATGGGATCAGGCATATGTGAGCACGCTGGTGCAGACGGAATTTTATCGGGTTGCAGACCGCCTCAGGCTGGAGGGAGCTTTTACCGATCATGACCGTGTGCAGGTTGCGCGTGACTTCGACCTATTCTGGTCGACCTGCCATAAGGTGTTTCCGGATGCCCGGATTCTGAAAAGAGCTGCCGGTTCGTTCCCCACGATCCTGGGAACGCTGGATGCGATACACCTTTCCACCATTCTCCTTTTGGAAAACCAGCTGCAGGAATCCCTTACCCTGTTGACCCATGACCGACAGTTGGCTGCCGCTGCCGCAGCATCTGGAGTCGACGTAGTCGGCGCATCCACTTGAACGGTCAGGGGTGCTCGGAAAACGCCATGGAACCCTGCCGAACCCGTTTCGGAAGGGTGCATGACGAAAATCGTCCGTTTAAATCTCTTTAAACTCATTTTCCCACCCCTCTACTTCCGGCGGGAACCCGTGTGCAGCAGGAAAAGATGATGTGTTGAGTGATGCCTGCAGAAAGACCCCCGTCCGCTTGTCGGGCGGGTGAATCAGATCTGATGCTAACAGTAGGGAGCACGTTCACCACGACCCCTGCCAGCTTGCCTGGCAGGTGAAGCAGATCACCGGCTTCCGGAAGCGAAGGGTCTCATTCACCTGCCAGGCAAGCTGGCAGGGGTCTTTTTCAGTGGAGGGGGCCGAAAACTCCAGCTACAGGTCTTATTCACCCGCCAGGCAAGCTGGCAGGGGTCTTAAACCTTATTCAACCGGTCTTTTTCTTCAATCAAATCCCTAAACCCGGTTGCATGTGGGGTTGTTCAACCTTATGAGGACGATTTTGGTCATGCGCCCGAACCCGTTTCGGAAACGGGAAGACTCTTGACAATGACCGGAACAGGATTAAGTGCAGATTCTCAATGAATATCTCTCTGCTCAAGCTATACGTGCTTCTCCTTCTTCGTGAAGGCTGATGCGGCGTGTGCAGATGAGATGACTCGAACCCACACCCGCCCGGCCCCGGCGGGTGTTTTGCTTTCCGGGTCCGGGTGGAGACAACCTGAAAGGACTGAACCATGACAACCCAGAATGAATCCGATCGCGTGTTGATTTTTGACACCACCCTGCGGGATGGTGAGCAGTGCCCTGGTGCCAGCATGGGACTTGAGGAAAAACTGCAGGTGGCGCAGGCTCTGGCGAGGTTGAAGGTGGATATTATGGAGGCCGGGTTCCCGGTGGCTTCTCCCGGAGATTTTGAAGCGGTAAAACGGATTGCGGAAACGGTGAAAGGCCCCCGCATCGCCGGGCTGGCCCGGTGTGTGGACAAAGACATCGAGGCCGCGGCGGAGGCGGTGGCCCCGGCCGGCGACCGGGGGCGGATCCACGTGTTTCTGGCCACCTCGGCCATTCACCGTGAATTCAAGCTGCGCAAGGCCAAGGAGGAAATCATCAAGGCCGCGGTGGCCGGGGTGAAAAAGGCAAAATCCTTTGTGGACGACGTTCAGTTCAGTCCGGAGGACGGCTCCCGCACCGAGCTGGAGTTTCTGGCCCAGGTGACGGAGGCGGCGATTGATGCCGGCGCCACCACCATCAATATTCCCGATACCGTGGGGTATGCAGTGCCGGAGGAATTCGGACGGTGTATCGCCTATCTGAAAGAGAATGTGCCGAATATTGATCGGGCCATCCTGCACGTGCACTGTCACAACGACCTGGGGCTGGCGGTGGCCAATTCCCTGGAGGCCCTGAAGAACGGCGCCCGCGGGGTGGAGTGCACCATCAATGGAATCGGAGAGCGGGCTGGAAACTGTTCACTGGAGGAGGTGGTGATGGGCCTGCGCACCCGTGCCGATGCCTGGGGCGGCCTGTGGACCGGTATTGAGCCGAAGGAAATCTATAAAACCAGTAAACTGGTGAGTCAGCTGACCGGTCTGCACGTACAGCGCAACAAAGCCATCGTCGGGGCCAATGCCTTTGCCCATGAGTCCGGCATCCATCAGGACGGCATGCTGAAGGAGCGGACCACCTACGAGATCATGAACCCGGAGGATATCGGGCTGACCACCGGAACGGAGCTGGTGCTGGGCAAGCATTCCGGCCGTCATGCCTTTAAAGAGCATATCGAGAAACTGGGGTTCGAACTGGAGGGCGACCTGCTGCAGAGCGCCTTTGAGGATTTCATCGAGCTGGCCGACAAGAAAAAGCAGGTGTACGATGATGATCTGGTGGCCATTCTGCAGCAGAACCTGAGCGAGTCCACCGGAGTGTATTTGCTGGAATATCTGCACGTGTCCACCGGCAGTGATACCGTGCCCACCGCCACCGTGCGGCTGGAGAAGAACGGAGAGATTCTGCAGGATGCGGCCACGGGCGACGGTCCGGTGGATGCTGCCCTGAATACCATTGAGCGCATCACCGGTATACCCGGAACGCTTACCGATTTTGCCCTGCAGTCCATCACCACCGGCAAAGACGCCCAGGGGGAAGTGACGGTGACGGTGAAGTTCGACGATAGTAAGCTGTGGACAGGCAAAGCCTCCAGCACGGATATCGTGGAAGCCGGGGCCAAGGCCTACCTGAACTGCATCAATCGCTATCTGGCGGCGCAGTAGCGCCTTCGGCGCGTCAGGTGTTCGCTGCGCCGTTGGTCATTGGTCACTTGTCATTCGTATTCGTGGCTTCGCCACGTCAGTTGTCACTTGTCATTGGGAAAGAGGAATTGATTCCTATTCAATGACCAATGACCAATGACCAATGACCAATGACCAATGACCAATGACCAATGACCACCCTTCGACTTCGCTCAGGGCCTGCGGATGACCAATGACCTACCGCGACTGCCACACCCTCACCTCCAACTGCTGGCGGCCCCATTCCAGCGCCTCCTGGTGTGAGTCGAAAAACAGGTCGAGTTTGTTTCCTTTGATGGCTCCGCCCCGGTCTTCGACTTTGCCCCAGCCGTAACCGGGGATGTACATGATGGTGCCCATGGGAAAATACCGGGTGTCGGCGGCGAGGGTGCCGCGCTGAGCCTGAGTGCCTGAGGCGGTGATGCCGACCTCTTTGCGTTTTCCTTTGTTTGGTCCTGAAGTAAACACCGGCTGACCCAGCCGCCACCAGCTTCGCTTCCAGCCACAGCATATCCCGCATTCGCAGTAACCGGTCACCTCCATGCGGACGACTCGGTCCGGACTGCGGTCCGGGGTAGGGAAATGCGGACGATGGGCACATCCGGCCATCAACAGAATGCCGAAAAGCAGGGAAAAGGGGATGCGCCGGAACATGGTGTCCTTTTCCGTGCCCGCAGGAGATCCGGTCGTCAAGTGCATAGCTCTGGTTGGTTCGCAGCCGTATGTGAAAGAACACAACCACGGACGATACGGACAGACGCGGACCCATGCAGAACCGTTTGTGGATGATTCGTTGCTGTAGAGGTCCATGAAAAGACATAGAAATCCTCCTGTCTGAAGTTCTCTTTCTCTACAAAGGGTCCCCTGGCCGTCGCGAGCGACAGCTCGGGCAGGCGCGTCGTCCGTGGCGATGTCCGTGGTTGAAAAAATCAAAGCAATCAGTCGCGTTGGGCTGGAACTGGATACAACCGCGGACCACGCGGAAAACACGGACCTATACAAGGGGAGGGATAAGCTTGCCTGTCGACGAGAGGTGAAAGCCAGGCGCTTCATCCAAATATCAGTCGAATCTCCATGGGTCCCCTGGCCGTCGCGAGCGACAGCTCGGGCAGGCGCGTCGTCCGTGGCGAT
>CAZVCO010000194.1:4466-6101 GCA_964625795.1 uncultured Verrucomicrobiota bacterium
AGTCGCGTTGGGCTGGAACTGGATACAACCGCGGACCACGCGGAAAACACGGACCGAAGCAAGGGGAGGGGTAAGCTTCCGGGCCTATCGACGAGAGGGGAAAGCCAAGCGCTTCATCCAAATATCAATCCAATCTCCATGGGTCCGCGTCGTCCGCGATGTCCGTGGTTGAAAAATCAAAGCTGCCAGGAATCCGCTTTTGCCCAAAAAATCCCCCAGGAGCAAAAGACCTGCGGCTAACTATTCACCTCTCCCGTCCGTACTCGTCGCCTTGCGCGGCGGATGAAGAACCGTCCTGCAGCTCTGGGAATCAGGTAAGGTCCAACAAGAAGGAGGGCGGCCGGAATCAGCATCCAGAGAGAGCTGTGCTGACTGAGCACCGGCAGAGGCCGGAGAGAGGGGGACGGGAGCAGCAGGTGCATGGCCACCAGCAACGCCGGAGGCACCACCAGGGGCGCTACCGGCCGCAGGGACCCTCCCCCCGACGGCGGAGCCAGAATTCCCCACCAGAGAAATCCCTGCAGCATTCCGGCCAGGGTGATGAACACCAGCGGATAATAGCCCGAAGCATCCACCACGATGGCGGTGGCCAGGGAAAACTGAAACGTCCACCGGCAGGCGTGAAAATGGAAGCCTCTGTCCTTCGAAGTGAGAAGGAACACCACCACCGCCAGTACCCGCACCCCGATGGCCACCGGACCGAATCCGGCCAGTAGATCCCCCAGGAGGAGCCCGGGCAGCAGCAAGAGAGGGTGCCAACCGCGACGGGAGGGGAGTGACTGCTGACGCGCCAGCAGGATGGGCAGCGGGTCCAGCACCACGGCCCCCGGAATGGGGGATACCCAGGCCAGCGCCACCCGCAGCCCGGCATAGGCCAGCGGCATCCAAAGGTCAGGAATCTTCATGCATCAACACCATACAGTCGCCATAGGAAAAAAACCGGTACTTCCGCTCCACCGCCTCCCGGTAGGCCGCCATCAGCCTCTCCCGGGTGGTGAACGCACTCATCATCATCAACAGGGTGGATTTCGGAAGATGAAAATTGGTGAGAATGGCATCCACCGCCCGGTAGGTGTAGGGGGGATAAATGTAAAGATCACTGCGGCCGCTGCCGGCATGATACTGCCCTTCCCGGTATACGGTCTCAAGGGTGCGGACACTGGTACTGCCCACGGCGAACACCCGCCGACCCTGCTGCCGCGTCTGGTTGAGAACTTCCGCCACCTCATCGGACACCTCATAGCGTTCGGCATCCATGGTATGCGCCTCCACCGTGTCGGAGGTGACAGGGCGGAAAGTGCCCGGACCGACGTGCAGGGTGATCTCCAGCACCGATACGCCCCGGGCGCGGATCTCCTCCAGCAGTTCCGGCGTGAAGTGAAGCCCGGCGGTGGGCGCGGCCACCGCCCCGGGTTTGGAGGCATAGACGGTCTGATAGCGTTCGGAATCATTCTCCGCCAGATGCTCCCGCTCAATGTAGGGCGGCAGGGGCGGCTCGCCGATCCGTTCCAGGCAGTCCAGCAGCGGGCCGTCACAGCTCACCCGCACCCGGTTCAAACCGTCACTGCGGTTTTCCAGCACCTCCAGATCCACCACCTCCTCCAGCGACACCGTGGAGCCCGGTTTGGGGCGGTG
>CAZVCO010000195.1:0-6080 GCA_964625795.1 uncultured Verrucomicrobiota bacterium
GGTTCCGTATACAGATCTCATCCTTCAAGTTTACAACGTCGCATAATATATATTAAGTATAACTTAGTATTGGGTAAAGCACTGATAATGAACAGTTTAAACAACCTGTGTATAAATGTTGTGAATAATGGGAGTCTTAAAGTCTTAATCAGGCGAATCCGACCAGTAAGGTGCACAAGCCCCGCAGAGAGTAGCCGTCGGCCTTTAGGCCACGGGCCGGAGTCGATACCTCAACCAGCGGCCCGTGGCCTAAAGGCCGACGGCTACTCTCCGAAGCTTGGCGCATGCGAAAACAAACCGCTCAACAAAAGAGAAAGCCGGGGTGCTGTCAGACCAGACCGAACGTGAAACCGAGGCTCAAGGCCACACCCAGGGCATAACCGATCAAAAGCCCCTCAATCCCGGCATCCAGAACCGTTCCTACCGCCAGGGCACCGATCACGCCCAGAATCTGAGAAATGAGGCCCCAGAGAAGCAGAGCCTGATGGAAACTCCGAGTTTTCGTTTTTCTGCACATCATGGCGTGGTCCCCTGCCCTAACCGTTTTCCGGCTGCCGATTCCATTTGGGAATGCTAAGAATGAATGCCACGGTGATGCCCCAAAGCAATCTGTTTTCCCTATTCTGTATTTTGTGTATTTTGTGCCTTTTGTGGTGAAAAATACCTATGAAAGGGCGTCCTGGTACAGATCCAGATAGTCGGCGGCGGTTTTGGACCAGCTGACGTCTTCATTCATTGCGCGCTGACGGACAGTACGAAGCTTCTGTTTTTGATGATAGAGAGACAGTGCGTCCCGCACACATTCGAGCAGCGACTCCGCCGTGTAGGACCGTAGATGGAATCCGGTGCCGGTTTTGGTGTCTGTCCGCAAATCCCGCACGGTATCTTTAAGTCCGCCGGTGGGATTGACGATCGGGATGGTTCCGTAGCGCAGACTGTACATCTGATTCAGTCCGCAGGGCTCAAAACGGCTGGGCATCAGAAAGAAATCCCCGCCGGCCTCCAGTCGGTGACTCAGGCCCACGTCATAGCCCAGTACGGCCTTGAAATTCTTCGGATACGTCTGCTGCATCAAGCGGATCCAGTCGTGGTACTCCTGCTGACCCGATCCCAGAATCGCCACGTTTACCGGAAGAGACAGAAACGGTTCCATGGCCTGTCTGAGAAGCTCCAGCCCTTTCTGCTCCACCAGACGGGTAATCATCACAAACAGCGGCACGTCCCCTTTGGTGTCGTTAAATCCCAGTTCTTTAAGCAGTTCTTTTTTACAGGTCCCCTTCCCTGTCAGCCGCTTACGGCTGAAGGTGGCGGGTAATGCGCTGTCGGATTCCGGATTCCAGAGATCGGTATCCACGCCGTTGACAATGCCGCGCACCGGATGATCCAGAGACTGCAGCACCCCCTCCAGTCCGCATCCGAATTCGGGCCGGAGAATCTCCTCCGCATAGGTGGGGCTCACAGTGTTCACCCGGTCCGCCCCCACAATCCCGGCCTTGAAAAAGTTCAGTTTTCCGTAGTATTCCAGCTCCGGATAGTGCGAGAGCACATTCCCGGGCAGATTGGTGTGGTAGAGGCCGGTGGAGGGATAAATTCCCTGATACGCGAGATTATGCACGGTCATCACGGTCCGCTCCCGTTGCTGACGTCCGGTGCCGCGGATGCCGTGCTGAAGGAACAGCGGGATCATTCCGGTCTGCCAGTCGTTGAGGTGCACCAGGTCGTATGGGGCACCCAACGCGTCGATCAGAGCCACCACCGCCTTCTGGAAGAAGAGAAATCGGTGGAAGTTATCCCTGTACTCCCGGTGCGGAAGTGCGTATAGCTCTGTGCGGTCGAAGTATTCTTCGCACCCTATGAAGTACGTGAGTCCCCCGGACGTTTCTGTAATGGAGATTTCCGCGGGAATTTCCTCACCTCCCATAGGAACTGGCAAGGTCATCGGGGTTCGTTCAAGTTGATAGTTTCCCGTTTTCTGTCCTTCCTGTACCTTGCGGTACAAAGGCATGACCCGGTCAACGGTCACCCCCGCGCGGATTAATTCCGTCGGGAGGGCACCGGCGACATCCGCCAATCCTCCTGTGCTGGCAAACGGACGCGCTTCACTGCTGACAAAACTTACTCGGCTGGGCATGGGACACATGACAGCCTTCATACCACAGTCCTCTCTTCAAGGAACCTTTTTTTATGAGCAAGCATGATTTCACCACCCGGGCCATGAACTTTATCTCCCGTCCCGACTACCGACCCATGAAGCTGCAGGGTCTGCAGCAGGAAATGGGCATCTCCACCGGTCAGCGTAAACAACTGCGGAAAGCCCTGCGCGAACTGACCCGGGAGGGAAAACTGGTCATGAATGACCGGAAGCAGTTTATCACTCCCGATCATCAACAGGCCTCAAGTGAGTCGCGGCAGATCACCGGCACGCTCAGCCTTCATCCGCAGGGTTTCGGATTCCTCACGGTCGATTCCGCCGATGAGAACGCTGAGATCGAGGAACTCTTTATCCCGCCGTCCTCTCTGGACACCGCCCGTCACGGGGACCGGGTGTTGGCCCGCATCGTTCCATCCACCCGCCGCGGTGCCCGCGGAGGCGAATCGCTGAAAGAGGGAAAAATTGATCAGGTCATCGAACGGGTCACCACCATCTGTGTGGGCACCCTGAAGCATGCCGGTGGAAACTGGCAGGTGGTGCCGGATGACGGCCGCATCAAGGGTCCCGTCCGCATTACCGGACACGGGGGCATCTCCCTCCGCTCCGGCGACAAAGCGGTGGTCAAGCTGGACGACCGCATGGATCCTTCACAGCCCGAACAGGGATCGGTGACGGAAGTGCTGGGCCGGGCCGGCGATCCCGGGGTGGATATTCTCTCCATTATGCGGGGACACGGACTGATGATGGACTTTCCGAAGGAAGTTCGGGATGAAGCCCACGCATTCGCCCAGGCGGTCACGGATAAAGAGATCGCCGAACGCCGCGATATCCGTGACTGGACCATCTGCACTATCGATCCCAAGGACGCCCGGGATTTCGACGATGCCCTCAGCGTGGAGGAGATTCCCGAGAAGAAGGGATGGCTGCGGGTGGGCATTCACATTGCGGACGTGGCGCATTTCGTGGTGCCCGGTAAAGCGCTCGACCGGGAGGCGCGCCTCCGCGGCACCAGTGCGTATCTGGTCGACCGGGTGGTGCCCATGCTGCCCGAACATCTCACCAATGATCTCTGCAGTCTGGTCCCCCATGAGGACCGTCTGGCCCACTCCGTGGTGTTGGACATCAATACCCACGGGGATGTGAAAGCGGTCGACACCTTCCGCTCCGTCATCCACAGCAAACAACGCCTCACCTACGAGGAGGCTCAGGTGATGATTTCCGGGGGTGAAGTGGAGGGAGTCGACAAAGCGATCCGGGACCGCATTGTCACTCTGGCCCGCCTCACCCGCAAACTGCGGAAAGCCCGGCTGCGCGAACACGCCCTGGCCTTTGATATGCCCGAGACGCGCTGTGAACTGGATGAAAACGGCGACGTCATCGGCTTTTACAAGAAAGAGGCGATGGAGGCTTATCAGCTGGTGGAGGAATGCATGCTGATGGCCAACCGTGAGGTGGGCGCCCTGCTGGCCGGGAAATACGGCACTGCCATCTACCGGATTCACGAAGAACCCAGCGAAGCTGATTTCCAGGAGATGGCGGATCAGTTGCGCCAGCTGGGGGTGGATGGAGTGCCGGTCAGCCGGGAATCTCTCAACGAAATTATCAGCCGGAATATGCCTGAGCCTCTGCGCCAGGCCGTGACCCTCACCATGTTGAAAAACATGAACCGGGCCCTGTACAGTCCGGAACTGGGCGAACACTTCGGTCTGGCTTTTGACACCTACACCCATTTCACCTCTCCCATCCGGCGGTATCCCGACCTCATTGCCCACCGGCTGCTGGAGTCGCTGGAGAAGAACGAAAAGAAACCGATGAAGGACAAAGATCTCAAGGAGGTCTGCCGTCACTGCAGCGAACGCGAACGCGCGGCCGCCGAAGCGGAGATCGAGACCCATCGGGTGAAGATGATTCAGTACTACGATCAGAAACTTCGCAACAAGGAAACCGGCCCCTACCCCGCCACGGTGTCCAGTGTGATGTTCAAAGGCGTGCTGGTCGAGCTGGAGGAAAGCGGTCAGCGCGGACTCATCCCCTTCCCTGCTTTTCAGGATGATTACTACGAGGCCAACGAAACCGGCACCCGGGCCACCGGCCGCAAAACCGGCAGAGTTATCCAGATGGGAGATAAACTCGACGTTCGCCTCGAGTCGGTCGACGTGGCCAGCAAGCAGGTCAACTTCCGGCTCTGACCCAGCCCGGCCCATCCAAAAGCAAGACCGATTCAATCTAATCGCTTTTTCAGGAACCACAGAAATCACAAAAAACACAAAATGGGCTCTGAGGGCTGGGAATGGACGGTAACAGGTTTTCAGACCCTTCTATTGTGTGTATTTTGTGATTTATGTGGGTAATAAACCTATAGCCAGGTGCCTGAACGATGAGGTTGTTATAAAACGTCGTACAGTTCGTTATGCAGGAGATGCTCCTTCTTCCAGGTTTTGACATTTCTCTGGTTTCCGTCATATAAGAACACTCTATGAACCCCCGGAATATTCTTATCGGCGTCTGCGGAGGCGTTGCGGCCTACAAGGCGCTGGATCTGGTCTCGGCCCTGCGAAAGCAGGGACACCGGGTGCGGGTGGTGATGACCGAGGCCGCCTGCCGGTTTGTGCAGCCAGCCTCCTTCACTGCGGTCAGTGGCAGCCCGGCTATGACCACGATGTGGCCGGAGCATGCCCCCTCACTGGAAGACGAATATCCCCATCTCTACCCGGCCACGTCCACGGAAATCTTCATTCTGGTGCCGGCCACGGCCAACACCTTGGCCAAAATTGCCGGGGGTTTCGGATCCGATCTGCTCAGCACCTGTTGTCTCTCCCTGCCGGCAGAATGCCACCGGGTCTTCTGTCCGGCCATGAACGTGGAGATGTGGCATAACCGGGCGGTACAGGAGAATGTCCGGAAACTGGAGGCGGCCGGCTGGCAGCGGCTGGGGCCGGCCAGCGGTCATCTGGCCTGCGGCATGACCGGCGAAGGCCGGCTGATGGAGCCCGCGGACATCCTCACCTCGCTCACCCCCGTACTGGAGAATTCACAGCGGCTGAAAGGGAAAACCCTGCTGATCCTCTCCGGCCCCACCCGGGAGCATCTCGATCCCGTCCGCTTTATCGGAAATCCCAGCAGTGGACTCATGGGGCGGGCGCTGGCGGAGGAGGCCGTGCGTCAGGGCGCATCTGTGCGCTTTGTCACCGGACCGGTGCCGGAGGATCACCTCCCCCGCCATCCGGATATCACCCTTGATCCGGTCACCGGTGCGGTTGAGATGCTGGAGCACGCCCGGAAGCACCTGGCAGAAGCCGACGGGATTCTCTATGTGGCCGCAGTGGCCGATTACCGCCCCGCCACCACCGAGACAGAAAAGCGGCCGAAATCCAAAGTGGGCTTCGAGCTGACCCTGGTGCCCAATCCCGATCTGGCCGCCACCCTGAATGCCGAGAAATCCCCCGATACCTTCACGGTCGGTTTTGCCCTGCAGACTCAATCCGGTGAGGACGCCGCCCGTCAAAAGCTGCAAAGCAAACACCTGGACGGGATCGTCCTCAATTATGCCGACTCCATGGGCTCCACCTCCGGTCATTTCTCCTATCTGGCCAAAGGCGCCGAAGACTTTCTTGACTGGGGCGCTCTTCCCAAACCCGAAGCGGCCAGGAGAATTCTGGGGGAGCTGGGTGGTCAGGATTCCGTAGAAGTCAGAGTGCAGAGGTCAGAGTGCAGAGGTCAGAGTGCAGAGGTCAGAGTACAGAGGTCAGAGTGCAAAGGTCAGAGTACAGAGGTCAGTCATTCAGTATCCGTACCAAACCGAACAGGCTCGGACCCCACCTGACCTCTCACCCTTGACCTCTCACCCTGACCTCTCACCCCTGACTTCTGACCTCTCACCTCTGACTTCTGACCTCTCACCCCTGACTTCTGACCTCTCACCCCTGAC
>CAZVCO010000196.1:0-6069 GCA_964625795.1 uncultured Verrucomicrobiota bacterium
GATGAGGCCTATGTCCGCAATTCCATGCTGAACCCCAATGATGACATTGCCCTGGGATATCCGGCCGCGATGAGCGCCTTCAAAGGGGTGCTGAACAATTCACAGATGTCGCAGGTCATCGCTTATCTTAAATCCGCCTCCGAAGTCGCGGTTGACTAAAGGGAATTTCACGATGGACGCAACTGAACAACCAAAACTGAATTACCTGAACGCCGGTCATACGGTGAGATCCTGGCTTTTGACGGTCGATCACAAACGCATCGGGATCATGTATCTCGTGGCCATGACCGGTTTCTTCCTGATCGGGGCGTTTGCGGCCGGACTATTCCGTCTGGAATTGGCCACCGCCGTACCGGACGTGCTGTCCAACGACATTTATAACCGCCTGTTCACCATGCACGGCATTGTGATGATTTTCTTTTTCCTCATTCCGGCGGTGCCCGGGGTGCTGGGAAATTTCCTGGTGCCGTTGATGATCGGAGCGAAGGATGTGGCCTTTCCCCGGCTCAATCTGGCCTCCTGGTACATCTACATGGCCGGTGGACTGTTCACCCTGGCCGCGATTCTGTTTGGCGGGATTGATACCGGGTGGACTTTTTACACCCCGTACAGTTCGGTGTACGCCGATTCCAATGTGATTCTGGCCGGTACCGGGGTGTTTATCACCGGGTTCAGCTCCATTCTCACCGGGTTGAATTTCATTGTGACCATTCACAAAATGCGGGCTCCGGGCATGACCTGGCTGCGGCTGCCTCTGTTTATCTGGGCGCAGTATGCCACCTCGATCATTAACGTCCTGGGCACGCCGGTGCTGGCGATCACCATTCTGCTGGTGGTGTTTGAACGCACACTGGGGTTCGGGATCTTTGATCCGACCAAAGGTGGAGATCCGGTGCTGTATCAGCATCTGTTCTGGTTTTATTCCCACCCGGCGGTGTACATCATGATTCTGCCCGGTTTCGGGGTGGTCTCCGAAGTGCTGGCCTGTTTCTCCCGCAAACGGATTTACGGCTATGAGTTCGTGGCGTTCTCCAGCCTGGCCATTGCCGCCATCGGGTTTTTTGTGTGGGGACACCATATGTTCACCAGCAGCCAGTCCGCATATGCCGCACTGATTTTCTCCGTGCTGACCTATCTGGTGGGGATTCCCACCGCGATCAAGATCTTTAACTGGACCGCGACCCTGTACAAGGGCTCCATTGAACTCTCCGCACCCATGCTGTACACGCTTGGCTTTATCGGACTGTTTCTGGTGGGCGGCCTCACCGGTCTGTTTCTCGCCACCATGGCGGTGAATGTTCACCTGCATGACACCTACTTTGTCGTGGCCCACTTCCACTACGTGATGGTGGGGGGGATGATGATGGCCTGGCTGGCGGGGCTGCACTTCTGGTGGCCGAAGATGTTCGGTAAGCTCTACAACGAATTCTGGGCCCGGGTGGGCGCGGTGGTGATCTTCCTCGGATTCAATTTCACCTTCTTTCCTCAGTTTATTGCCGGTTACCTCGGTATGCCGCGCCGCTACCATGTCTACGATGTGGCCTATCAGCCTTTCCAGATGCTGTCCACAGTGGGCGCCTTCTTCATGGGAACCGGATTGATTATCTGTCTGATCACTCTGGTATCCTCCCTGTTCAGCAAAGAGAAATGCGGGAAAAATCCCTTCCATGCCACCGGCCTGGAATGGAACAAGGCGGACAGCCCTCCCGACCCACATAACTTTACCGAACCGGTGGTTGTAGACGTGGAAGCCTACGATTACACCGATGAACGTATTTACGCCGATTCGTAACGCCTTTTCCGGATTGAATTATGTCGCACGCCGCAACTGAAACAGACCATAAGCCTTACCAGCAGCATCATTTCGAATCCATGCAGCAGCAGACCCAGTCCACTCTGCTGGGGATCTGGCTGTTTATGGCACAGGAGATCCTGTTTTTCGGCGGGATGTTCGCGGCCTACACCATATACCGGATTTTATACCCTCAGGCCTGGGCCTGGGGTGCCGCCTCACAGAACACCTGGCTGGGCATGATCAATACCATTGTGCTGATCGGGAGTTCGCTGGCCATTGTGCTGGCGGTGCACGCGGCCCGGCACGCAAAGAAATGGGAGGTCATGAAATGGTTCGGGGTTACCCTTCTGCTGGGAACCATCTTTTTTGGCATCAAGTCGGTCGAATACGCAGGAAAGTGGGAGCATGGAATGGTCCCCGGATTGCAGTGGAACGAGGAACACGCCCTGCACACCCTGCAGCAGCATGCGCCGGAAGGGGTGGTGCTGGAGGAACTGCCTGAAGGCATTCAGCTCTACTACTCTCTGTATTTTGTCATGACCGGCATGCATGCCCTCCACATGGTGATCGGTTTCGGTCTGGCCATCTGGATCATGATCAAAAATGTCCGCGGATGCTTTAACGAGGAATATTATCCCCATATCGAATATTTCGGCCTCTACTGGCACTTCGTGGATATTGTCTGGATCTTCCTGTTCCCACTGTTGTATCTGGTTTAGGAGAGGTCAGAGGTCAGAGGTCAGAGGTCAGAGTGCAGAGTGCAGAGTGCAGAGTATTTACTTTCTTTTTTCAGTAACCCGATTTTAATCCACCCCCAATATGTTTTTTGATACTTCACATGCTTAAGCATCCTAATCCTAATCCTGATCTTACGCGTAACCGGAAAATGACTGGTTTCAGATTACGATTACGTTTCTTTGACCTTTGACCTTTGACCTCTGACCTCTGACCTCTACCTTCCCATGTCCACCAATACCCCGCTGACCGACGATACTCCCCATACGTCCATTAAAGAGTACTACATGGTGTTCGGTGCTCTGATGTTCTTCACCGTGCTGACGGTTCTGATGTCGCTGATTAATTTTGGTCTGCTGGGGAATGCCGTGGTGGCTCTGCTGATTGCGGCCGCCAAAACATCTCTTGTGGTCTATTTCTTCATGCATGTACGGGAAAGCCCGAAAATCATTGCTTTTATCGTGTTGGGCAGCTTTGCCTGGCTGTCTCTGCTGTTCCTGTTTACCATCGCAGACTTCCAGGCACAGTACGGCGACGGAGCGACCCATCTTCAGGGCGCCATGCCCTGGTAGTTTTTCGCTTCGCGGTGCGGAAAGGGTTCTTTGTCATTTGTCATTCGGGAAGAAGGATTTACGTTCCCAATGCCCACGACCCACGACCCACGACCCACGACCCACGACCCACGACCTCTGAACTCTGACTTCTGATGCGCCTCCGGCGCACAAGCCTCTGATCTCTGACGCACTCGAATGACCTCCCGCTTTCAATCCTACCTCAATCTGACCAAGCCCGGTATCGTCCGTATGGTGGGCGTAACGGCGGCGTTCAGTTTTCTGCTGGCGGCGCCTGATGTGGAAGGAATTGGAATGTTGCGGCTTATCCTTTCCCTGATCGGAATCATGGGGGCAGCGGCGGGGTCGGCAGTGTTGAACAACGTGATGGAACGGGATCTGGATTCCCGCATGGAACGCACCCGCAACCGGGAGATTCCCTCCGGGCGGGTTCCGGCAGAACATGCACTGGGGTTTGGGCTGCTGCTCAGCATCGCATCAGTGACGCTGCTGGTGCTGACCGTGAACCTCCTCACCGCGTTTCTGGTGCTGGCCACCTCGTTTCTCTACGTGGTGGTCTACACGCCGCTGAAGACCCGAACCTGGCTCAACACCACCATCGGAGCCATTCCGGGTGCCATGCCCACTCTCTGCGGCTGGGCCGCGGCCATGGACAGTCTGGATTTCGGAGCCTGGGTGATGTTTGCCATCCTCTTTGCCTGGCAGCATCCGCACTTTTACGCCATCGCCTGGATTTACCGCAAGGATTACGAAAAAGCCGGATATAAGATGCTCAGTGTGGTCGACCGCTCCGGAAGCCGTCTTTTCATGCAGGTCCTGCTGTTCTCCCTGCTTCTGCTGGCGGTCAGCCTTCTGCCCACCTTCATGGAGATCTCGGGCTGGCTGTATTTCGCAGGAGCACTGCTGCTGGGAATATACGTGATGATCGCAAGTTTCCAGTTTGTGGCACGCCCCACGGTGCGCGATGCCCGCCGTCTGCTCATGAGCACCATCATCTACCTGCCGGTGCTTCTCGTGGTGATTCTGGCCGATCAGGCACTGATGAACTTTCTGATGGTCTGACCTACGGGTCAGGTACGGTCGGAATGGCCCAGATCCTTTTCCGGGTTGAGGTGGTCACGAATCCGCTGTTTCAACACCTTCAGCTCCAGAAATCCCCCGTCCGCTTTTCGGTCATGCACCACGTATCCGTTGAGCCGCACCTGAAAGCAGCCAGACGTGGGGGAGGGGAGAAGACTGACCTTATCGAGATCCCCTTCAAAGGTGCTCAAAAGCTCCTGCGCGGTCCAGGCGGCCCGCATCATCCATCGGCAGCCTGTGCAGTATTCAATGTCGATTGCAGCCATGTTTCTGGGTGAAACCGGATTTTCAGGAAAAGTAGAATTTTCGACGCAACGCGAAGATCCTACACATCCTGTCTATCCTGTTCCCAAACCTACCCGAAATATTCAGGTTCGTTGCCGGGAATCCACTTGATATTACAGCCCATGGAGGGAGTCTGGTCTGTAACGGGATCTTTGCCGCCCAGCACGGCATCAATGGCTGCACGAAGGTCTTTTCCGGTTACCGGAGTATCGCTGCCGGGACGGGCATTATCCAGCTGACCGCGGTACGCCAGGTTGTGGCCGGTATCGAACAGGAAGAAATCGGGAGTACAGGCTGCGGTGTAGGCTTTGGCGACCTCCTGGGTGGCATCGAACAGATAGGGAAAGTTGAAGCCCTGTTCGTTGGCCTGTTCCGCAAGTTTCTCAGGGGCATCCTGTGGATGACTCTCAACACTGTTGGAGGAGATGGCCACAATTTTCAGAGGGGTATCGGCATAATCCCGGCCCAATTTAGCCAGTTCCTCCTGCACCAGCAGCACAAAAGGGCAGTGGGCGCAGATAAACATGACCAGAAGCGGATGTCCTTCGAAATCCGCTCTTGAGACGGTTTCTCCATTGAGAACGTTTTTTAAGGAAAAGTCGGGGGCGTTGGTGCCCAGCTCCAGCATGGTGGATTCAGTTTTGGCCATAAGAGTCGTCCTTGGGTGTGGATGTCGTTTGTTTTTCAGCTGCCTGTTTCCGGCGCAGGGCCCACAAAGTTGCTGTTAAGGCAAAGGGCAGGGCGACAACCAGTCCGAGCAGGAGATGGCTGAGATCACCGTGGCCATGGGGCCCCGGATGCCCGGTGTGAGCGAAAAGAGGAAGCGCCAGAGTGGAAAGTACAACGAATAATTTCATGAAAGTCAGAATACAGAGGTTTGGCGGTATGTCAAAGGGGAGTCTCATGGTAGTTTGTACAGTAAGCTTAATCTGATCAATCATGCGATCCAGCATTTTGGTTTTGACGGGATGACTGGTGGAAGTTGATTCCCTCACCTCTCCTATGTCTCACCCCCGCAACACTGTGCATGTAGCGAGCCAGCTACATGAAGCCGCCAGCTTTGGCAGCGCCTGTAACGTACTGATGCATCCGTCGAATTATGGCGGATTGGAGTATGCCACCCAATGGCTATCGGCTGTTTTGGCCATCGTCCGGCTGTGCTCCGGGAACCCTTTGTCTTCTTTTTCCCCGGATTATACCGGGATCAATTTTTATCTTTGTAAGGATATGGGTCGGGAGACGTTCTATCTATGTAGTTGTTAATCCAATAACCCAAAGGAAACTAAATATGATTAAACTATTACTTACAGTCGCTTCCCTGACACTCGCTTCTTCCATCTATGCTGGATGTGGGTCCTGCGGCGCACATGCTCATAAAGACAAGTCCCACAAAATGGACATCGTTGATACAGCGATGAAAGCTGATAACTTCTCCACACTTGTGGCGGCAGTGAAAGCGGCCGGTCTGGTTGATACCCTGAAAGGCGATGGTCCTTTCACCGTATTTGCCCCAACAGATGAGGCTTTTGCCGCTCTGCCCGAAGGCACGGTGGAAAATCTGCTGAAACCAGAAAATAAAGATCAACTGGTTGCGGTGCTCAC
>CAZVCO010000197.1:0-6032 GCA_964625795.1 uncultured Verrucomicrobiota bacterium
TGGGTGCTGTTGAAGTTTTCGGGGTCAAGCTCGGCCAGTTTACGTTCCAGCACGTCCGCACTGTCGTACACCAGCTCACCGGCATCGGTCCATACCGAGAAGGAGCGTGCCCCGTAGGCGTAGAGTTCATCGACATCTCCGTCTCCATCGGTATCCCCCAGGGTGGTGGTGGTTTTCAACCGGCCGAGATTGGCGTCGTCCTGCAGGTACTCCGCTGCGGGGAAGGCAACGGGATCAAGCGAGAGGGTTGCGACACGGGTCTCCTCGCTGAATCCCTCATAATCACGGGCGTCTCCCTCATTTGCCGTCACCAGATAGGTGGTCCCTTTTACGACGAAGGACTCGATGGCATCCGGCTGGTACATGCCTTTGACCGGCCAGGACTGAATGCGGATCTCCTTGTCCTTATTCGAGGCATCAAAGGCGTTGATGTCGAGCGCGTGATTTTTGAATCCTAAACCGACCAGTGACGTTACTTTCACTTCGTTCAGGTCCACCACGGCCAGCGCATTGTTTTCCTGAAGCACTACCCAGGCGGTGGAGCTGTCATCCGATACGGTGATATATTCGGGCTCCAGATCCTGGGCCACAAAGGCGTTTGGGCCGAAAATACGGATGGAGGGATCCAGAAAGGCAGGGTTGAAGCCGTAGAAGGTTGCGGTTTTTTCCGTGGCTTCCCGTACACCCATGGAGATATCGATTACGGTGACTGATCCTTCCGGATCAACCGTGTACGCATCATTGGGCTCGCCTTCATTGGCCACAATGACCTTGGTTCCATCGGGAGAAAACGTGACCATATCGGGGAGGGGTCCGGCCGCCACGGCCGCCAGATAGGTGCCGTCGGGTGCGTAAAATGCGACCAGACCGTCCATTTGTTTATTGGTATTCTCCACGGCGGCAGCCACCAGCCCCTGGTGAACCGCCACAGAGTTAGCGGATTTACCGATCGAAGAGATATCGATGCTTTTGATTTTCTTCGGGGAGGCAGGATCTGACAGATCCAGAATATCGATGGTGTTGTCTGATCCATTGGTGACGAACAGTTGCTGAGTTCCGGGGTCAAAGGCGGCAATTTCGGTGGCGCCTTCATCAAAAATACCAGAGCGGTACTCACCGATCTTGTTCAAAAGAGGTCCCTGAGGGGAAGAAATGACGTTCGGGGTGGCGACCCGTGGGGTGTGCTTTTCCCAAATGGCGCAGGAGGTAAGGGCCAGGGCGGAGAGGGTAAGGGCAGAAAGAGAAATGAACTTCAAGATAGCTTCCTGTGAGGGGGTTAGAGAACGGGAATGATCATACCCTTCTCCTGTTTGGATTCTGCTTGGGAGTTGTGGGGAATGCGTAAACAACAACATTTCGGCATTGGGTCATGGCGGGAACACAAAAAAATCCCGGCCCCATGCAGGGCCGGGATTCCGTTTTCCAATCAGGGTCTGATTAGAAGCGGGTCCGCCACGCGGTGTAGAGCGTGGTGGTTTCGTAGGTACCGGCTTCGGTTCCGTCCAGTTCGTTGAACTCAACACCGAACATGACTTTGTTGCCATGGTCGGTGATGTAGTAGTTCAGGCCGAGGTAGATGGCGGAGTAGTCGTCACCGCGGTCGGCCACGATGGAGTCGCCTTCCTCATCGGTGCCGATCACCAGCACGTCGGAACGGCGTCCGTAACGGCTGGTGGCGCGGATGCCGCTGGCAGAGTCGGAGCTAACCTGCTCGTAACGGGCAACGGCCTGCAGTTTGTCGGTCAGGTTGACCCAGGGCATGACGTTGAAACCGTCGGTGTCGCTGTCGCTGGCATCACTGCCCATCATGTATTCAGCCAGAAGGCCGAAGTTACCCATGTCTGCATTCAGAGAGAAGACGGTGATTTCTTCGTAATCTCCGCCCACGTTTCCGGAGGGGTCGTCGGAAGCCAGATAGGTGGCCGCAAGGGTCGCGGATCCTTCACCCACGGGCAGTTCAAGTCCGCCGCGTGCGTTGAACAGGAACTCGGCTTCTTCATTGGAGCTGTTCCGCACATCATCTTCGTCGTTGTACAGACCAAGATGATAGAAGAAGGGAGCAACTTCTCCGTCTAACCACACACCCACGGTTTCGCCGGGGGCGGCGATGGTGTTGTTCACGTGTGAACGTTCCACCGTCAGGATTTTGGAGGAAGACCAGTTTTCTTCCAGAGAACTGCGGGGTTTGTCATAACCCACGGTGATGTAGGCGGGTTTGTGGGCGCGCCAGGAAACGTAAGCCGCACGAAGGCTGGCTTCTCCGGGGAGAATGTTACCTTCGATGTGTCCGCGGAACTTTCCGGGGAAGGTGGCGCGGGCTCCGAAACGGGCGCGGCGAAGCTCGATGGTGCTCCAGTCACCGGAGTTCACATCGTTGTCACCGTCCACAATGGCGGCCTGGGCGTGAATACGTCCGCGGATTTCGATTTTATCCAGCCATTTGTTGTCGGGTTCGATGGTCTGGGCAGCCAGGTCGGATGCCTCTTCGGATGTGATAACGCCTTTGGCGGCGAGTTTCTCCACCAGGTCGTTATAATCCGCATACGTGTGTCCTCCGATGAGGGCACTGGCGACGACGCCGCCAAGCAGGAATGATTTCCAAGTTGTGTTCATGTTTTCGGTCTCTCCATTTGACGGGCTTTCCCGTCGGGTTTGTGTTCAGTGGAAGGAGTTCGGGCCTTCCGGTCCATAAATTCGTGTTGAAAATAGCGTTGGAATGTTACGGAAAGATGAGCGCTTCATGAGTTCTTCAATTCTGCTTTTTTCTTTCTTCTGATACGGGTACAACCCTTTCCATCTTTATGAATTCTCCACTTTCCCACTTCCGAATCGTCTGTGTCCGCCCCATGTACGGGGGAAACATGGGGTCGATCTGCCGGGCCATGCGCAACAGTGGGCTGAACCGGCTGGTGCTGGTCGACCCGGCCCCGGATCTGTACGGCGAAGAGCTGCGGAAAATGGCTATGCATGCTTTGCCGGTGTACGAGAACCGGGTGGAGGTCGGCACCCTGGAGGAGGCGGTGGGCGATTGCGGTGCGGTGGCCATGACCAGCGGGGTGGACGGGTTTTACCGCGGGCACGCCTGCTCGCCCCGTGAGGTGGCGCCTGACCTGTTTTCCGTAGCCGGACGGGGCATGCCGGTGGCGGTGGTGTTCGGTCCGGAAGACAAAGGTATGGGGCTGGATGAACTGAAGCAGGCCACCCACCTGATCCGCATTCCCACCCATCGGGACTATACCAGCCTCAATCTTTCCCAGGCGGTACTGCTGGTGGCGCACGAACTTTTTCTGGCCTCCGGAGACTACAAAGCTCCGGGAGACGCCACCCCCCCGGCCTCCCATCAGTTCCGCGAACGTATGCTCAGCACCTGGGAGGAGACCATGCGGGATATTGCCTTCTGCCCGGAGGAAAAAATTCCCCACATGATGATGGGGCTGCGGCGCATTCTCTCCCGGGGAGAATTGACCGAAAACGACGTGAAAATCCTCATGGGCCTGGCCCGCCAGGCCAGCTGGGCGGCAGCAAACCTGCCGTCTGAATCATCGGACGAAACCTGACCTGTCCTTCGGGGCCCCACTTCAGGTAAGCGCGTCGAGCAGAGCCGCAGCCGGTTCCGGTCCGTTGGTGCGGGTGGCGATGACATGGGTGAGGGGAAGGAACCGCCCATCGGTGCCGGTCACCGGAATGGAGACGCAGCCGTCCATCTCAATACACGCGCTTTTAGTGAGCAGGGCGATGTGTCCGCTTACCGCCGCCATGCTGCATACTGCCTGGGCGCGGTCCGCACGCTGTACGATCAGAGGCTGAACTCCGGCCGCGACAAACTGGTCTCTCAGCCATTGATGATAGGCCGGGGCGGCGTCGTGCGAAACCGTGACCAATGAATGACGGCTTAGACGGGCAAGGGACACGCGTTTTCGTCCGGCCAGTTCATGCCGGACGGGCATGTAGGCGTGCAGAGGTTCGGTCATCCAGGGCGTGAACTCAATGCCTTTAGGATGTTCGGCTGGAGCCGGTCCGATGAAGCCCAGGTCCACGGTTCCCTTGATCAGAGCCTGCAGCTGTTCGGCCGGAATACAGTCATGCAGGGTGAGCGCCACCTCGGGAAACCGCTCCTGATAGCTGTGCAGGGTGCGGGTGAGGCTCTCCGAGAGCAGTGCTCCGACAAATGCGATCTCCAGACTGTGGCGAATGCCGGAGGCCTGATCCCGCACCCGCTGCTGGGCCCGTGCCAGCTGCTCCAGCAGACCGCGGGTTTCGGAACGGAAAAGATGTCCGCTCCGGGTGAGCGCGACCCGCTGACGGTTGCGTTCAAACAGAGGCGTGCCCAGCCGTTCCTCCAGAGTACGGATATGCCGGGAGAGGGGAGGCTGCGACAGATGCAGGCGTTCCGCCGCCCGGGTGAAATTCAATTCCTCGGCCACCGCATGAAAACATTCCAGTTCCCGCAACGTATATTCTATCATACCGATAAAGTATCACAAAATGATTATAATAGCATTTCTAAACAAAGCCGTATTACGGCATACTTCCGTGATGTTCTCTTTTGGTTCCATTGGATCGGTCTTTTTCCTCATGCTCGGCGCCTCCGCGGTGCCGGGGCCCAGTGATGTGTTGGTGATGAGGCAGGCGGGCCTGTTCGGGTTCCGCCGCACCCTCGGCACCATTGCCGGGATCGTGCTGGCCGATGCCGGGTTTATCCTCGCGGCATCTCTGGGCCTGGTGTCTCTGTCCAGCCTGTTTCCCGGGCTGACCGGTGCGCTGCGCTGGATCGGGCTGGGCGTTCTGCTCTGGCTGGCCCGGCAGGTCTGGACATCCGGGGCTCCTTCCGGTTCGGCCCCAGCCGAAACCGGCTGGCTGGCGGGATTTCTGGTGACCCTGTCGGATCCCACCGCCATCGGCTTTTACGCGGCCGTGCTGCCTGTGCTGACCGGGGGAGACCCGGTGACGCCCCGGGATGCTCTGGTGTTGTTTGCCTGTGCGGTAACGGCCATTCTGCTGGTGAAATGCAGCCTGGCGGTTGTGGCCGTCCGCATGCGCCATGCGCTGAACGGATGGAACGGATTGCCGGCACTCCGCCGCCTGGGCGGGGTTCTGTTTATCGCAGCGTTGATGGCTCTCTTTTTTTTCTCAACCCCCTGAATCTATGAACGACCCAACCCCAACCAAATCCACGACTGAAGAAATCCGCGCACGCTTTGATGCCGATGTCGAGAGATTCAGCAACCTTGAAACCGGTCAGCGCGCCACCCTGGACGCGCCGCTGGTGATGGACCTGATCGCCCGGGCGGCCATGGCCGGTACTCCTTCTGCAGGCCGTATTCTGGATCTGGGCTGTGGAGCAGGAAACTATGCTCTGCATTATCTGACGATTTCCGGACAGAATCCGGATGTCGATCTGCTGGACCTCAGTCCCCGCATGGTGGAGCGCGCCGTGGAGCGGGTGACGCCCCGGACGTCCGGAGTGGTCCGGCCGGTGGTGGGGGATTTCCGGGAGGCTGATCTGCCCGCTGGCGGGTACGATGTGATCATGGCCGCCGCTGTGCTGCACCATTTGCGGGATGATGCCGACTGGGAAACGGCCTTTGCCAGGCTGCACCGCCTGCTGCGCCCGGGGGGTAAGTGTGTGGATTTCAGATCTGGTTTCCCACGAACTGCCAGCGGTCCGCAGCCTGATGTGGGAGCGGTACGGTGAGTATCTGGAATCGCTGCAGGGTCCGGAATACCGACAGGAGGTGATGGCCTACATCGCGAAAGAGGATTCGCCCCGTCCGCTCACCTATCAGCTCGACCTGCTGCGCCGCGTGGGATTCGCCGGGGTGGACGTGCTCCATCAGAACAGCGTCTTCGCGGCCTTTGGTGCGGTGAAAGGGGTGGATGGCAATACTGCCAGTCTGGATGCGGGGTAATTCCGGAATCCGAAAAGAATGGAGCCGGGCTTGAAACCGCGGCTTCAGCAGTTCCAGATTGCTTCTTACCGGGTTCTGCTTCCTTCGCTGGACATGACCGGGACGGCAGGGCTGTGGAGACGG
>CAZVCO010000198.1:0-6010 GCA_964625795.1 uncultured Verrucomicrobiota bacterium
CGTCGCGAGCGACAGCTCCCTGGCCGTGGCTCGCGCCACGCGCGGGCAGGCGGGCAGGCGTGCTGTCAGTGGGGTCCGTGGTTGTAACTTCTTTTGGATTTTTCGACCACGGACGGCGCGGAGCACGCGGACATGATATGTTTGGCTGAGATGGTGGGAATCTCCGTTGCGTTGACAGGTTTGCCAGCCCTGTTCATTGCCAACTCCTGCATGGGTCCGCGTTGTCAGCGGGGTCCGTGGTTGTTTTTTCATCTCAAGGAAGGTGCCCGGATGACCCGAGGAAAAAAACACCCGCCTGAAATATGCGCAGGCGGGTGGGTTATGGCGGAAAACGTCCCGGTTTACTTCCGTCGATAAAAGACCAGCAGGCTTCCGATGGCGATCCCCACCAGGGCCAGAGTGCCGGGCTCGGGGATGACCGCGTTCAGGGTCACATTGTCCATGTAATGGGTCGCATCGGAGTTGGATCCGCTGGATTCACCCAGATAGAAACGGAATTCAATCGTGTCCCCGGCGTTCAGTGTGCCCGCTGTGAAGCCGTGGTTGACACGTTTCCAATCAAAAAACCCTCCGGTGGGGGGCGATCCGGCGCCCACCACCGTGCTCAGGCCATCCACCACAGCGGGTCCGCCGGCGATAAAAGTCTCGCTGGAGAAGGCGTTGGTGCTATAGGAGACCGCGTAGGTGGTGGCGCCAACATGACGATGGCCGGAGTCGAACTCCACGTAGGAGCCGGATCCGAATGTCACGCTCCCGCTGTCCACGGTAAGGCCGAAGTCGAAGTAATGCTGAAAGTTTCCGGAGCCGTCGGTCTCAAAGACCCGTCCATACGCGCGGCCATCGGGACCGCCGCCGACCCCGTCATCCACCGGCAGACCGCTGCCGTCGACCGGGGTGCCCTCCCCGCTGCTATGCTGAATATTCGGGGTGATGTTCCCATCGGTGAGCCCTCCCAGGGTTTGCGCCGTGATGTTGGCGGCTTCCGTGGTTGGATCCAGATTGCTGTTGAAGTTCCACTGCGCGATAATGGAAGCGTTTGTCAACGTGGCCATGGCGCAAAGGCCGAGAGTGGAATGGATACATCTTTTCATTGAGAGGGCTCCTGATGGGTATGTGTTAACTCATTCTAAGTATGGCGGGCCGGGACATCCGTGGGAATAACCGGGAGCGAAAAATAAATTATGCTCAAGCGAGGCAGTGTGGGAAGCGCTTGGAGAGCCGGGCCGGGTCGTTGAAAAGATCCGACGCGTGGTGACACAGGTGGTGGGAGAAATTGAACCCCTTCGCGTCCATTCGTTCGACTTCGCGGAAACAAACGTCGAGATAGCCCGGATCACGGATCACGGATCACGGGTCACGGGGAGATGATGGATGTCTTTCATGGGGAAAGGTGCATGTTGACGCTAAATTTCGACCTGCGGTGGTATCCTCCATTCGGATAAAACGCCACTTATGCTACAACGTGCATCCGTATTGAATGCCTCGAATCAAAAATATTTTTCTATTCCATGCGAATCGGGGTTTTGGAGGCTGCACGGGACGTTGATCCGGCGGGTGGACCCGAAATTGAGCTCGGCGACGGCCAGGGATCCCTATCTCGAACCCGATCCTCTTGAAAATTTCGTATAAACCTTTGAAACAGGCACTTATTACAAAACTCCCTGCGACCTTGGCTCCGCGGACGCCTGAGCTAGGCCGGTATTGCATCGGAAATCTAGATATGATATCTATACTTCATCTAGATTCAGCAGCAGGTTTTCGTATAAGATATATAAACTTTTCGTTTCAAGTTATTTACAATAAGTAAGCGGGAATCTATTTTTTTATAAAGTTACAACTATAGGATTTTTTTATGATGAAAATGACATGGATGACAATTTTTCTGGGTGCATGCCTGCTCGTAAGCACCGCTTATGCCCAAGTGGATACCGATTTTATCCTGGGATACGATTTCGGAAACTCCGGGAGTTTCGCTTTTGGTGAATCCTGGGTCAATCCCGCCAACGCGACGGCGGGGACATTTGGTTCAGGGTCCGGAATGGTTTTGTCATCTTCCGGAGTGGGGTCCACAAACACAGACCCTTGGGCGAGTTCATCGACAACAGGTGATACGGGTCAACGGGCATGGTTTTCGGATGATCTTGATGTAAGTGAAACGGAACAGGATGCCTACGACAACAACGTCTATGTTGAGTTCTCGATTACCGCCGACACGGGATACGAGATTACGCCCAGTCAGATTGGATTTCTCGCACTAATTGATAATACAGCAAATTCTCCCGACGATTATGATCTGTGGATCAGCACCGACGGATTCAACAGCTTCAGTGGAACGGCCACCGCCTCCACGACGAACCTTGGGAATGGCAAGGTGACCGATACGCTAAGCGGGGGCAGTCCCCAGGGTTTTCAGCTCTTCACACATAATGTTTCTTCGATAAGCGGAGACGAAATCACGGCCAGGGTTTACTGGTATGGTACTGGCGGTTCCAATGCCGTCCGGATGGACAAAGCCTACATGAGCGGGGCTGTCGTCATCCCCGAACCCGGCACGCTGGTGATGGTGGGGCTGGTGTTGGGTGCGATGCTGGCGACGATGCGCCGGCGTCGCTGAGACCGAATTCCCGAAAGATAAAGAACCCGTTTCCGAGTTTCGGAAGCGGGTTTTTTCTTGCTTCCGCAACTCGGAAAATTCGTTTCAAACTAAGTTAATTTTCGATTGGTGTTCTATACCAAACCGGGAGGAGCGGTTAGTGTTTACGGGAACCTTTTCCTCCCGTTTATGAAGATATACTCCCGACGCTTTTTTCTTTCTCTTTTGTTCGCACTGGTCTGCGTGGGTCGTTTGGCGGCGCAGCTGACCTTTGATCCGGACAATCCGCCGACCTCATCCACGCCGCCTACGGAGCGCTATCACGAATTCACCGGAGTGATTTCGGGCAATGATCAGTGGACGAAAGGCCCGAAAACCATGATGGTTTTTCTGGTACAGCCCAGCGACGCGCCCGAATGGACGAATCCGAAATCCCACGCCACCCTGGAAAGCGAATTGTTGAACGCCTCCGCGAATTTCTATCGCGCGAGTTATCATCAGACCTGGTTCGGGCCGAAACGGCGCAACGGCATGGACATTCCCATGCTGAAGGTGACCCCGGTGCTGGAGCTGCCCCGGAGCGTGGACTTCTACCGTGGAAGTTTTGGCGGTCTCCAGTCGGACTGCATCGCGGCCGCGCGGGCGCTGGGTCCGGATTGGCAGTCCGGGGGAGTCAACGATCCGTACAACTATGACCGTTGGGTAGTGATGTCGAACCGGGACCTGACGTCCTCCACCGGACTGGCCTACGTGCGGGGCCGCTTCGCCTGGACCAATGGTGATCTGGATGGAAAAGTGGCGGAACATGAGATCGGCCACAACTGGGGCGTCTACCACGCCAACAGCTGGTACGCGCCCTCTGGAGTGCCCGACGATGTGCATCCCCGTTCCGACCTGCGGCAAAACGGGGAATACGGGGACGGCTGGGATTTAATGGGCGGCGGCACCTCCTCCCAGATGTTCAACCCTCAGTTCCGTCAGGATTTACACTTCCTGGAGACCGGCCGGGGGGAGGTGGTCGAGGTGACCACCAGCGGACGGTACCGCATTCACAATTATCTGCACCGTGATGCGCGGCAGCCGGAAACCCTGACCCGGGCGCTGGTGGTGCCGACCGCGTCGAACACCGCCTGGGGCCGGGTGGTGCTGGGGTTCGGCCATTTGAATGGAACGGATGGCGGCTGGAGCCGTACCGACTTCAACCGCAACGCGGTGACGGTGCATTCCAATCTCAGCAGCGGGTCGAACCGTATCGACACCACGCCGCTTTCGCGGCAGGGCGACGCAGACGAGGACGATTCCTCCATTAAAATCGGACGGACCTATTCCGAGGGGCCCGATGAGAGCGTCACTCCCATGATCGACGGTTTTCACGTCACCCCCGTGCTGCGCGGCAGCACCTTGGTCAATGGCGAGGAGCACGAGTGGATCGAGGTCGAGGTTCACTATGAAAGCGACATTTCCGGCAATCAGGCCCCCGCCGCGTCGTTCGCACAGAGTATTTTCACGGGCGCCCAGCCCGGCGTTCCCTTTGATCTCACCGTTTCGGCCTCGGATCCGGACAACGATGATCTGGCCTACGACTGGGACTTCGGGGATGACAGTTACAACATCGTCAATTCCGCCACCCAGACAAAAACCTGGGCGGAGCCGGGGTTTTACCGGGTCAAGGTGACGGTGTCGGACATGAAAGGGGAAACGACCACCGCCGAGGCCTGGGTGAACGTGGGCGGTCTTGCGTTCCGCGCCCCCGATACTCCCGCGGCCACGCTGGGGGGGCTGGCCTACCGCTATTACGAGGGACCCTTTCAGCAGCTCCCGGCCTTCAGCAATCTGTTACCGGTGGCCGAGGGCACGGTGAACGGGTTCAACCTGTCGCCGAGTCTGAGAAACGACGATTTCGCGTTGTTGTTTGACGGCTACCTGGATGTGCCGGCGCAGGATGTATACAGCTTTGAAATCGACGCGAAGGACGGGGTGCGCCTGTGGATCGGCGATACGGTGGTGATCGAAAACGACGGCATCCAATCCGCCGCGCGCACCACCGCCGGCAGTCTGGCGCTGGAGGCCGGTCTGCATCCGGTGCGTCTGGAGTATTTCCACCGCGATGGCTCCGAGGCGCTGGAGGTGCGCTGGGGCACGTTGACCCAGCCTCTGGCGGTCATCGGATCCGCCGCGTTGCAGCAGAACGATCCGTCCCTGACCACGCTGCCGCAGATCAGCTTTCTCTCGCCGGAGGAGGGGGAAACCTTTCTGGTGGGATCCAACGTGCTGCTGACCGTGGATGTGGACGATCCGGCATTGGTGGAGGCGGTGAAGTTTTTCGCCAACGGCTCCTACATTGGCGAGGATGCCTCCGCTCCCTACGCGCTGTTGTGGGAGAATGTTTCGGTGGGTGAACAGCAGGTGGTGGCCGTGGCGGTGGATGCGAACGGGTATGGCGTTTCGACGCCCGCGCGGACGCTGCAGGTGGAAAGTCCGCCGCCCACACGATCCGTGGGCATCAATTTCGCCGGCACGGATTCCTACGCCAGTCCCCATGATCCCACCGTGGTGGGCTTTGCCGACCGGATCGGCGCGGTGTACGCGGAGGGAAACTGGAACAACTTCACTATTGAGGACGATCAGAACAACGGCAACGTCTATGAAAACCTGATCGACAATGAAGGATTTGCCACCCCGGTGCGGGTCGAGTGGCAGGGACATCAGCAGACGGTTCTGGGGAAAACCGCGGCCGATACCTCCACCGGAAACGGCCGCATGTTTCATGGGTATGCGGGGGCGCTGAGGAATTGGGAGGCCAGTCCCTGGCTGACCGCGCGGAATGTTCCATACATCCAGTATGACGTTTACGTCTACTTCGATTACCTGAACACCTCCAGTATCGACACCTCCACCCGCCAGTTCCGGATCACCACCCCCGACGGGACCGTGAACCTCGCACCGCCCAAATATGGCCAAAACTCGCTGGACCGGAACAACGGTCTGGGCGACTATCCGGATTACGACACCTGGGTCGGGTACAAAGAGTCCACCGCCACCGCGGCGGATGCTCCGACCGCCGAGCGCCTGGGCAATTACGTGGTGTTTCGCAACATCACCGATCCCGAATTCCGGGTCGAGGTGAATACCGGATCGGGAGAAGCGACCGGATCGCGCTTTATGAACGGCGTGCAGATTGTCGAGGTGGAGGCCACGCTGCCGAATCTGCGCCTCAGTGTGCCGGAGGGGGGGTGGCAACTGACCGAAGGCGGCTCCGGCCTCAGCTACACCGTGCGTCCCGCCATCGATCCCGGGGAAACGATCACCGTGTCCATCGACGGGGCGGGGGAGATGACAGCCCAGCCCGACACGCTCAGCTTCGATTCCGCCAATTGGGATCAGCCGCAAATCGTGACCCTGCAGGCCCTGGACGAT
>CAZVCO010000199.1:0-3601 GCA_964625795.1 uncultured Verrucomicrobiota bacterium
CACGCAAGCGAATCTCTTCTCCAAAGCCGGCCACGCTGACCCGCATCGCAATCACCAGGCGATCGTCGATACCGCCCAGACGACGGTTGCTGCTGACCAGGGCTCCGGTGGTACTGATGTCGCGGGTGCGCCCGGGAAACGCCGGTTGCGTTCGGTAAATACAGCTTTATCCGCCTTAAGCTCGACCGCTTCGCCGGACCGCTCCGCTTTCTTGTGCGCGAGGGAGATGACTTCTATGTCTCCGAGACACGCATTACCCAGAGCGGCGAACTCCGTTTCAGGAGCGCGGTAGACGATGGACGATGGGCGGCCTACGATCCCGCCGACTCACTTGACTTCGACGCGTCGGAAGGCTTTGAGAAGCAAAACTTCAGCAACATCACGGCGGTCGGAATCATGCTCGATGGCGATTCGCGCGACGGGGATCGAAGCTGGCTGCGCATTCAGGAATTCGAAGTCGGGCTGTAAACGAATCAAGGTGATCATAAGCTAAGAATGAGCAGGAAATCCAGCGTGATGTCCCTTGGGGGTCACGCATGGGGTGTCGCGAGGCGGCACGCCATGGCAGGTAAGCTATTCAATGCTGAGACCGTTGACCTTTTGGCGCATAAATTGACTGGATTCGTCCGGAGGGATCGCGTTGTTGACCCGAACCTTTCCCGTCTCAGTTTACAGCCCTTTTTCTGACGGTATGCCGACCTGCTTCAGCAAAGCTGAGCCAGTGCCCCACCTGCCGGGAGCCAACGTATCGGAGGTTTCAGCCACAGAAAAGGGGGCAGGCTTTTCCGTGAAGCATTAGAAAAACGCGTCCCGCCGCTATGCACATGAGATTCAAAGATCGTTGCGACCTGAACAACAGGAACGCATCAGGAAGCATCGTGTTATCATGCATCCTTGCACCGCCCGAACCCACAATTGACTCCACATTTGCGGCTGCGCCTCCACTACAAGGCCGCGCATGCTAAGGGCGTTGCAGGCGATACGCGAGCCGGCGCTCGCGGATTGTGTCCTCACGGTGTTCATTGTCCTTCATCCGCTGTCGTCTTCATTCGGTGTTTTAAATAAAGGCCGCCTCACCGAACACCCGCTGGACTTTCTCATGCTTCGCGTGCTACTGTCCGGCCCATGCCCGGTGAGCAGCACATTAGGTAAACATAACAAGGAAGGAAAATGAATGTTGAACAAGTTGTCATATTCGTAATCACTGGAGCAGTGGCTGGATGGATTTCAGGCCTGCTTGTAACTGGTAAAGGGTTTGGTCTCCTGGGAAATATCGTTATCGGAATCATTGGAGCGGTAGTTGGCGCTTGGATTTTCGATGTGCTGGATATTCGCCTTGGAGGGGAATGGATTGGAGATGTGGCGAGGGCTGTAATCGGAGCGGTCATTCTTATCTTTGCATTAAGGCTGGTCCGAAAAAAATAGTGGAAGGTGCGGGGATGAAACGATGTAAAACGGTAGTGGCGGGATGCGGCGGGATTTCGTCCACGTGGCTGAAGGCGGCGTCGGCGCATCCGCATGTGGAGCTGGTGGGGCTGGTGGATCTCCAGCGGGAGGTGGCGGAGGCGGCGCGGGAGGCGTTTGGTCTGCAGGCGGGGGTTTTTACCGATTTGGCGGCCGCACTGAAGGAAACGGGGGCGGAGGTGGTGTTCGACTGCACGGTCCCCGCCGCTCACCGGTCGGTGGGAATGACCGCCCTGGATGCGGGGTGTCACGTGTTCGGAGAGAAGCCGCTGGCGGCCACCATGGAGGACGCGCGGGCGCTGGTGGATGCGGCCCGGCGGACGGGGCTGCGGTACGGGGTGATGCAGAACCGGCGCTGGCAGCCGAACGGGATCCGGCGGGTGCGGAGGATGCTGGATGAGGGGGTGATCGGCGAGGTGCACACCCTGCACAGCGATTTCTTTCTGGGACCTCATTTCGGGGGATTCCGGGAGGAGATGGATCATGTGCTGCTGCTGGACATGGCGATTCATTCCTTTGATCAGATCCGGTTTCTGCTGGACGCCCCGCCGGAAACGGTGTGGGCCCGCGACTGGAATCCGCCGGGCTCCTGGTATCAGCACGGGGCATCTGCGGTGGCGTTTTTCGAGCACGCGGGCGGTGCGCGGAGTTCCTACCGGGGCAGCTGGTGCGCGGAGGGGATGCCGGAAAGCTGGAATTGTACCTGGCGGATTCTGGGAACCCGGGGCACGCTGCTGTGGGATGGGGAGGAGAGGATCCGGGTGGAGCGGGTCGCGGGGGAGTCAGCGGAGTTTCTTCGTCCGGTGGAGGTGGTGGAACCGCCGCCTGCAGGGGAGGGGGAGCTGTCCGGTCACACCGCCGCGATCCACGACTTTATCGAGGCGCTGCTGGAGGACCGGGAGCCCGCGACCCCGGTGGCGGACAATCTGATCAGCCTGGCCATGGTGCACGGCGCGATCCGTTCGGCTGTAAACGGGGAAACGGTGTCGATTCAGGAGTTGATCCGGGGACGCTGACCGGAAACCGCTTATTCCGTTGAGTGGCACTGAAGGTGTTCACCCCGTCCGTTATTCGTGGTCGGAATTTTTCTGATACCGTGAAGGGGGCAGGCCGTAGGTGTCGCGGAAGACGCGGGAGAAGTAGGAGTGATCGTGGTAGCCGCAGAGGCCGGCGACCTCGGCCACGGGCAGGGCGTGATCGGACAACAGATCGGCCGCCACCTGCATGCGCACGTCGCGAAGCGCGGTCATGAAGGATGTACCGGTCTCCGCCCTGAACCGGCGGGAGAGATAATCCGGATGGCACCCCAGCTGATCGGCGGCCCACTGAACATTGAGATCCGGATTGCCCGGATTGTCCATCAGCAGTTGCACCGCACGGCGCACCCGCCGGCTGGTGGCGCTGAGTCCGGAGGGACGGGCGCCGTCCCGCAGCACCTGCGCCAGGGTGCGCGCGAGATGGGAAGGGACCGGCTGGTGTCCGTGCAGGAACCGCAGCAGGGGGTCGAGGAGTTTTCGTTCGTGTTGAGGCAGGCTGACGCTGGTATACATTCTGCGTTCCGCAGGAAGTCCGAATGCTCCGCCCCGTCCGGCCATGTTCAGCGAAATCCGGGCCGGGGACAGTCCGAAAAACATCTGGAGATATCGTCCCTCCGCGTCGTCCTCCCATTCCTCTCCGTGTCCACCGTTATCAAACACCACTCCGAGTTCCCCGGGACGCAGAGACAGCTGCCCGCCGTCCGCCTCCAGGTGATTGATGCCGCAGAGAGGCAGGAAGAGTTTGATCCAGGGCCCCGGTTCGGGGGAGGCGGTCTTGAGAAACCGCAATCCCGGGGGAGACCCGAACCGGCCCTCTGCCCAGGCGTCGAGTCCCCGGAAGAGATAGCTGGCGGACTCCTGAATTCCCCGGAGGGGATCGCCCTCCGGCGACATCAGATATTTCATAATTTTATCAGATTTTTGTGAAGGGACTTTCATGGGAATTCCTGTATTTTATGCGAATTAGCTGAAAAACAATCAGGAGCCAGAGAAAAGGTATGACAGAAAAATTACGATGTGCGGTAATCGGATTGGGAATGGGGCGTGCACATGCGGCGGGGTATGCGGCGAATGACCGCGCGGAACTGGTGGCGCTGGTG
>CAZVCO010000199.1:3611-6003 GCA_964625795.1 uncultured Verrucomicrobiota bacterium
TCACCTGGGCCGGATCAAACGGCATCAGCGCGCCTGCTGCATCGCGCCGCAGCGGGCTGGCGCGCCGTGGGCGATGTGGATCTGGACGAGGTCCGGCTGCAGGAGTTTTCGGCTCAGTATCCGGAGGCGAAGGCGTATACCGATTACCAGGCCATGCTGGCGGAGTGCACACCGGATGTGGTGAGCGTGGCGCTGCCGAACTTTCTGCATGAGCCGGTGACCGTGGACTGTCTGGAGGCAGGGGCGCATGTGATGTGCGAGAAACCCATGGCCCACACTCTGGCCAGCGCGCTGCGGATGGAGCACGCGGCGGAGCGGACGGGAAAGAACATCTTTATGAATCTGTCCCAGCGGTTCCGGGATGTGAACATGGCCGAGTCCGGCGCGCTGGGCGAGGTGTACCACGGGTATACCGAGTGGACGCGGCGGAACTGGATTCCCGGATTCGGCGGCTGGTTCGGTCAGAAGGAAAAATCCGGCGGCGGACCGATGCTGGACATCGGCGTGCACAAAATTGACATCGCGCTCTGGCTGATGGGACGTCCCAAACCGGTCACCGTGTCCGGCACCGCCCACTACCGCCGCGGGGTGCCGCTGGCGAAAGAGCAGGGGGTGGAGTTTGATGTGGAGGATTATTCCACCGGATTTGTGCGGTTTGAGAACGGAGCATCGCTGCTGTTCGAAACCTCCTGGGCCGGCTACCAGCAGACCTACTCCCAGGAATCCCTGAAGCTGATCGGGACCAAAGGCGGTATCGAAACCGTGCAGAAACCCGATGGCGGATCCGACTACCTGTTCAATCAGGAGGTGGGCGGAGTGCCGCTTGCCTCCCGGATTATCCCCGAAGGAAAGGCCCCAAATTCCACCCACTTGCTGGTGGACTGTATTCTGGACGACACCCCGTTTCCCGCCAATATGGAGGACGGTCTGCGCATGCAGGTGATCCTCGAAGCCCTTTACCTCAGCGCCACCCGTCAACGGGAAGTGATCGTGAAAGACGATTTCCCGGAAGCGTTTGGGTTGTTGTAGTCACTGGTCATTGGTCATTGGTCACCTAATGACTAATGGCTGATGGCAAATGACTAATGACCGATGACAACTGACCCTCGACCCTCGACCCTCGACCCCCGACCCCCAACCCTGGAGCCCCCCATGACCATCCCCCGCCAACCTGAAAACGAAAATCTCGGTTACTCCGACACCCCTGTACTGGCCTCCGGCTATCATGTGCACGACGGAACCCGTCCGCAGCCTCCGGTGGTGTCCGCCCCGGCCGGTTCGCCGCCATCTGACGCGGTCATTCTGTTTGACGGCACCTCTCTCGACGGATGGGTCAACGTGCGCGACGGCGAGCCCTGCGGCTGGAAGCTGGATCAGGGCGATCTGGCGGTGGTGCCGGGCGTGGGCGATGTGCAGACCGAGAAGGAGTTTGGCTCCTGTCAGCTGCATCTCGAGTTTATGAGCCCCGTCGAAGTGAAAAAAGAGGGACAGGGGCGCGGCAACAGCGGGGTGTTTCTCATGGGTCAGTACGAAATCCAGGTGCTGGACAACTGGGAGAACCCCACCTACCCCGACGGCACCGTGGGTGCGGTGTATGGACAGACCCCGCCGCTGGTGAATCCCATCCGCAGGCCCGGCGAGTGGAACGTCTATGATATTCTGTGGACTGCCCCGGTTTTCGAGGGCGACACCCTGATCAGTCCGGCGGTGGTGACCGTGCTGCTCAACGGCGTGGTGCAGCATCACGCCCAGGTGCTGGAGGGTCCTACCCAGCACAAGGAACTCACCTCTTATGTGCCGCATCCGCCGGCCGGACCGCTCAAACTGCAGGATCACGGCGATCTTGTCCGCTTCCGCAACATCTGGGTGCGCGAGCTCTGAGCCATCGGGTTCAGCCGATAATTTTTAGTTCAGGGCTCGAATCTCCGGCCGAAAGGGGGCATAGAGGGAGGATGGAATTGTCAGAAAAACTCCTTCAAACCTTTCAGGAACACTTCGGGGGTCAGCCGGATCTGCTGGTCGAGGCCCCGGGCCGCGTCAACCTGATCGGAGAGCATACGGATTACAACGGCGGCTTTGTCCTGCCCATGGCGATGAACCGGTCGGTCATGTTTGCGTTGCGTTACCGTAAGGACGGTCATGTGCACCTGCTTTCCGGGGACCATCTGCAGCACGCCCATTTTGACTGTAATGACTTTTCCTACGTGAAACCCCATTGGTGCGAGTACATCAAGGGGGTGGCCAACGGGCTGAAGAAGCGGGGGCTGAAGCTGCAGGGATTTGAGGGGGTGCTGATGGGGGACGTGCCGCGGGGTTCGGGGCTTTCGAGTTCCGCCGCTCTGGAGCTGGCGGCCGCCCGGGCGTTTTCCGAGGTGTCGGGCTTTCCCTGGGA
>CAZVCO010000200.1:0-5953 GCA_964625795.1 uncultured Verrucomicrobiota bacterium
AACTTCAGGCAAAATACGCAAACGGAAAAGAGATTTCGAATGCGATTCAAACCAATGGCACCTTACTGAATGATGAATGGTGCGAATTCCTGAAAGCGAATAACTTTCTGGTAGGATTAAGTATCGACGGTCCCCCGGATCTCCACGATGCCTATCGGGTGGATAAACGGGACCGCCCTTCAAGCCACAAAGTGTTGGATGGATTGAAGTTCCTCCAAAAACACAAAGTTGAATTTAATACCCTGACGGTAGTCAACCGAAAAAACAGCCATAAGCCTGCCGAAGTCTACCGCTACCTCAAAGAAATCGGATCCAGCTTTATTCAGTTCATTCCGCTCGTCGAACGGGATGCCGACGCCGTAGCTAAAAATTTGGGATTGGACCTGAGTCTTCCTCCCGAACTTCAACGGATTGAACGCAACCGGTTGGTCACCGAATGGAGCCTAATCCCCGAGGATTACGGCGAATTTCTGGTGGGCGTTTACAATGAATGGGTCCGGAAAGATGTCGGAGAGACCTTTGTGCAATTTTTCGATGTGGCACTGGGCAATTGGATGGGAATGAGTGGGGCCTTATGTGTCTTCAGCCCAACCTGCGGCACCGCCATGGCCTTGGAACACAACGGAGATCTCTACTCCTGCGATCACTACGTGTATCCGAAATACAAACTGGGCAACATTCTCAATCAGTCGATCAAAAGCATGGTGGAAAGCCCGGAGCAGCGGAAGTTCGGACGCGATAAACTCGACCTTCTCCCCAAATTCTGCCGGGAGTGTTCGGTGCGCTTTGCCTGTCACGGCGAATGCCCCAAACACCGCTTCATGAAAACGCCCGACGGGGATCCGGGACTCAATTATCTCTGCCCGGCCTACAAGCGCATCTTCAACCACATGAAACCCACCATGGACATCATGTGCCAGCTGCTTCAGGCCAGAAGGCCGGCGGCCGAAATCATGAACATCGTGGCCCAGCAACCCGATCTGGCTCCCATGGAGCCGCCCAAACGCAACTCCCCCTGCCCCTGCGGCAGCGGCAAAAAATTCAAACACTGTTGCGGTCAGTAATTCCGCGGCCCCCGCGGCAAAACAGGTTCCGTTAAATTTTTATCAAATAAGCATTGCCTCGGGCCCGATTACGCAGTACAAGCAAATAGGATGAATCATATACACTTTAGTCTTTTATGGATAGCCCAGGTGGAGTCTGCCGCGGATGAGCCCACTCTCGGGGTGCTGATCGGCTTCCTGATCTTGCTGGCGATTCTGATCCTCGCTCTGGTGCGCGGCACTCCCCGCGGCACCCCCGAAATTATCGACGCCCAGACCCCGGACCGCTGGACGGACGGACCGGTCAATGCGGAAAACCGCAGAAAAGCCGCCGCCGCCGCCATTGCCGTTCACCTGCATGCCCCAAGGAACCCCAGGAAATGAAAAAATTCGACTTTATGCTCACCGCGTTCCGGGACGGATTTCAGTCCGTCTACGGCGCCCGCGTTTTCACCGACGACTTTATCCCCGCGGTGGAAGCCTCCCGCGAAGCCGGGATCCGCTACTTTGAAGCGGGCGGCGGCGCGCGCTATCAGTCCCTTTATTTCTACTGTAATGAGGATGCCTTCGATATGATGGACCGCTTCCGCGAGGCGGCCGGACCCGACGCCAATCTCCAGACCCTGGCCCGGGGCGTGAATGTGGTCGCACTGGATTCCCAGCCGGCCGACATCATCGATCTGCATGCCAAGATGTTCAAAAAACACGGCATGACCACCATCCGGAACTTTGACGCCCTCAACGACGTTCACAACCTGCTGGACTCCGCGAAATCCATCACCAATCACGGGCTGAAGCACCAGGTCTGCGTCACCCTGATGGCCCTGCCCCCGGGCTGCAGCGGCGCACATGATGCCAACTTTTACGAAAAAACCCTGAAGGACATCATCGACTCCGGACTGCCGTTCGATTCGGTCTGTTTCAAGGATGCCAGCGGCACCGCCACCCCGGCCGTGGTCTATGAGACCATTACCCGGGCCCGCAAAATGCTGCCGGAGGATGCCTACATCCACTATCACACCCACGACACCGCCGGGACCGGGGTGATCTGCAACAAAGCCGCCCTGGAGGCGGGAGCCAGCGCCATCGATCTCTCTCTCGCCCCCTGTTCCGGCGGCACCGCACAGCCGGACGTGCTCACCATGTGGCATGCCCTGCGGCACACCGACTATCAGCTGGATGTCGACGTGGATAAAATCCGCGAGGTGGAGGAGGTCTTCCAGGATTGTATGAAAGACTACTTCATGCCGCCGGAGGCCACTAAAGTGGAACCCATGATCCCCTGGTGCCCCATGCCGGGCGGTGCCCTGACCGCCAACACCCAGATGCTGCGCGACAACAACATCATGGAGAAATACCCCGCCATTATCAAAGCCATGGGCGAGGTGGTGCGCAAAGGCGGCTTCGGCACCTCGGTCACTCCGGTGTCCCAGTTTTATTTCCAGCAGGCGTTCAACAACGTGCTGTTCGGCCCCTGGGAGAAAATCTCCGAACCCTTCGGCCGCATGGTCCTGGGATACTTCGGCAAAACCCCGGTGGAACCGGATCCCGAGGTGGTCAGACTGGCCCAGGAGCAGTTGGAACTCAACCCCACCACGGAATCCGCAGTGGAGCGCAACAACGCCGACCCCACCAAAGGGGTGAAAGCGGTCAGCAAACAGCTCAAGGAAGAGGGCCTTCCGGTCACAGACGAGAATGTGTTCATCGTGGCCAGCTGTGGAGCCAAGGGCATTGCCTTCCTGAAAGGCGACGCCAAAACCGCCGTCCGCAAAATTGAAAAAGAACCCGAGACACCCCCCGCCCCGCCGCCACCGCCGCCTGCCCCTCCGGCCGAGGAAAAAGGCAGCTACGATGTGCGGGTCGACGGCACCGTCTACCATGTCGAACTCGACGGCGGACACGTCACCGTAGGCGGCGAAGAGGTTTTCGTGGAAACTCTGAACGCCGACATGCCCGGCAAACCGCGCAAAGATCCCATCCGCCTGCTCTGCCAGGCCGACGGACTGGTGTATCAGATCAAGGTCGACGAAGATGACGAACTGAAAGCCGGCGACACCATTCTGATCCTCGAATCCCTGAAAATGGAAATGACCGTGAAAAGCCCCCGCGACGGCGTGCTCACCGAGCTCAACGTCCGCCCCGGCGACACCGTCCGCGCCGGTCAGGTGCTGGCCGTGGTCAAGCCCACCTAGATCCTCTTCCGCGCCCCGGCTGACAACACAGATTCACCGCTGGCATAGGCGGTGGAGCTTCTGCTGATCGGCAAACATCCGCAGTGGCATCCGGGCAGGTTTCCGGATAGTTTGGGCTGGGCGCTGACAGTCTACTTTTTCTGCCAATGCTGATCCGCCTGTTCGATCAGCGCCTGCTTGTCCATCAACCATTTCTTCTGAATGTCTTCATTGTAATTAAGGAAGAGACGGCCGTCGATGATCGTCCACTGATCGGGATCGATGTCGGCCTTGTCCCCCTGCGCCATGGCCCAGGCGCAGTAACCGCCGTAGGCGGGAGCATAAGTTTCGGGAGACGCTTTGAACAGCTGGAGATGCTTCTCCGAAACAAACCTCCAGGTGGCGTCGTTCCATTCGGTGCTGAACTCCGCCTTTCCCTTCACGGGTTCGCCCTGAGTAAAGTAGGCCACCGGATCGTAGCCGTGGATGGCCAGGCTTTTCCACCAGGTGGTGTTCACGCCTCCCGCCGCAGCCATGGTGTTCGGGAAGACAGGCAGCAGAATCAAAAGAATAAGAGGGCGGAGTCGCATGTGAAACTTCCTTATTGGAGTTTCCAGTAGGTCGGCTTAACTGCCAGGCGATTACAGAAAAGCGGGACGTTTCACGCCCCCATTCCCCTGATCAATACCTGGAATTCGGCACAGGCCGAAAGAGAGGCCAGGGTGGAAGGATACTAGCTTAGGGGGTTTTCAAAGTGCCCATCGTTTAACACATCTCCACTTTTCGGGCCGTAGGCCCGCACCAATACCAGCCCAGTCCGAGCCGCGAAGCGTGCCCGGGCTGGGTGTGAGTTGAGAAGAGCAGATGCGGGCTGTAGGCCCGCACCAATCACCCACGGATCTGATACCGCCTGCGATATCACCAGTGTCCAGATACATTCTGAGTTCTGGAGTAAAACCATCAGGGTGTGGGATACAAAGCCTTCCCGCCAGTTTATTGCTTTACGGGCGTTGCTCCTGAGCGAGCATGTCGATGAATTTCTCAAACCGCCTCTGCCGGGTTTCCGGTTTTTTCGCGGACGTCAATCCGTAGGCGATGACAGTGCGACTCGATTTGTTGAGCGTTTCAAAGAAGTGTCGTGCTTTCGGACTGCTGTCGAGTGCAGCCAGAAAATCCGCCGGGATTTTCATATCGCTGGCCGTGCTGGCGTTCGCCCAGCGGCCATCCGCTTTGGCGGAGTGAACATGCGCCAGTCCCGGCTCCTGCATCCGGTCCTCACGCATCAAACGTACTACATGGTCTCGGTTCCTCTTTGACCAGTGACTCCTGGCCTTCCGGGGAGTTATGCGCTGAAGATAGCTTTGGTCATCCAGCGACTTCCTGGTGCTGTCGATCCAACCCCAGCACAGCGATTCGATCACGACATCGTCCCAGGTCACACTGGGAATTCCCGTGCCCTTCTTGAAGATCTTCACCCATAGTTCCGTCTCAGTGGCATGATTGCACCTCAACCATTGACCGAGGTCCTTGGGCGACGCGAAAGTCTGAATCTTCTTTGGATCGGGTACAGGCATGAGGTCAACTACGTCCATTTTCATCATGATTTCTGGGCTAACGGCGACCCGCAATGGTTCGTCTATTAACGAGGATTGTTACCTGTCAGATTTTCTGCGGGCATCAACTTTCTATATCCAGTCAAAAACAGATATTCCCCTCTGAATTCAAGGCGCAAATACCAGGTCTTGTCCTTATTGATATAGTAAATCCAGTGTCCATCATCGTCGAACGCGTTAGGATCACCAAAAAGTACTTGTATATCATTTTTTGAAAGTATGGGTGGCAAATCTGTTGGTTCTCTTCTGAATGAGATTTGCCTTCTGGCGCAGAAAGATCTCAAAACAGAAAGGTTCTTTTCGACTGAATTTATCCGATTTTCACCAAAATCCTGTAGAGCAATTTCCACAAGTTCCGGTACTTTGAGTTCATTCACCAACGATGCGAAATTTTCTTCAGGTCCTTTGCCGCAACCAGCCATAAAGAAAATAAGAGGAATTACGATAATGAAGCTTTTAGTCATCACTGGACGACCAGGCCGGGGTACGTAAAGCGTTCTTATCAATCATTGGTTGTAGTTGGCGTGAGCTTTTTGCAATTAGTGCCCGAGCACCTAAATCCATGCAAACATGCTCATATAAGCGCTTGGATGGCATCCCGTTTTTAGGAAGCTTAAAAAGGCCAACTAAATTCAGAATAACCAGGACAGGCGTCAGTAAAACTCCAACCGGAAACCCCCACCATCCGAATAACCCCGAGAAAAAGAGACCTCCAAGTTTCTTTTTCACCCCACACTTTCGGCAACATATTTCAGGAATCTCATTTTGGAATGTTAAAATGATCACCGACCAGATTTTATAATGCTTTTGAAGGTCATTGGGCCCTTCCCCTCCACATTTCGGACATGACCCATGATGGATGAAACCGACTTCTTGATTTACAATATCCTCTGGAATCAAATCCTCAGTCGCGGCCAAAAGACCCGCCTTTTGACACTTGTCGCCACAAAATATTTCATCCCCAAAAACTGCACCGCCGACAGCGATGCGCTTATTACATGAGCTACATTTTTTCATTTTTCATACAACGTCTAAACGGTGCGGACCCGAAGTATGAGGATTCGCAGGCATTTTTGCTTAGCATTCATTCTAAACGTTTTAGGGTTCGATTGAAATCTGGCAAATT
>CAZVCO010000201.1:0-5914 GCA_964625795.1 uncultured Verrucomicrobiota bacterium
CCTTTCCGATCAAGTCAACTCTCCCCTTCCCCTTTCTCAAACACTGACCTCTGACCTCTGACTTCTAACCTGACCTCTAAACTATTATGGAAGCTGGAATCGTAGGCCTGCCGAATGTGGGCAAAAGCACCCTGTTTAACGCTCTGACCGAGGCGGGCGCGGAATCGAACAATTATCCTTTCTGCACCATCGAGCCCAACGTCGGGATCCTGAATGTGCCGGATCCCAATCTGCAGATCCTCGAGGATCATATCTCCACCGAAAAGGTCATTCCGGCCACTACCCAGATCGTGGATATTGCCGGTTTGGTCAAAGGCGCTTCCGAAGGAGAGGGCCTGGGAAATAAATTCCTCAGCCATATCCGCAGCGTGGATGCGATTCTGCATGTGGTCCGCTGTTTCGAAGAGGAGAATGTCACCCATGTCGATGGCTCTGTCGATGCCCTCCGCGACGTGGGCACCATCGAAACAGAACTGATGCTGGCGGATCTGCAGGTGGTAGAAAACTCCCTTCACAAAATCAAAAAACAGGCCCGTAGCGGGGACTCCGATGCAGCCCGCACCCAGGAACTGCTCGTCCAGTGTCAGCAGGCTCTGCAGGCCGGTCAGGCGGTGCGGACGCTGGAAATGGCCGATTCCGAAGACCGCCGTCTGCTGAAAAGCCTGGCTCTTATCACCGCCAAGCCCGTTCTCTACATCGCGAATGTGGGAGAGGATGAGGTGGAGAGCGGAAATCCGGAAGTGGAAAAACTGACCGGATACGCAACGGAGCAGGGCTGCGAGGTGATCACGGTTTCCGCCCGGATCGAAGAAGAACTGATTGAACTGGATCCGGCAGAACGGGTGGAAATGCTGGAATCCCTCGGCATGTCGGAACCCGCTCTCCACCGGGTGATCCGCGCCACCTATCATCTTCTGGGGCTGCAGAGCTATTACACGGCCGGCCCCAAGGAGATCCGGGCCTGGACCGTTCCGCAGGGCGCCACCGCCCCGCAGGCCGCCGGAGTGATCCATGGCGATTTTGAGCGTGGCTTTATCCGGGCCAATATCTACGGCATTGAAGATCTGAAGACCTATAAGAACGAGGCCGCGATTAAAGAAGCGGGGAAACTGCGGGTCGAAGGAAAAGAATACGTCATGAAGCCCGGTGATGTCTGCCATTTCCTGTTTAATGTGTAACCCAATCGGTATCGGGATCGGGATCGGGATCGGGATCGAAAAAAACTCCTCGATAGCGATGGCGATCACGAAAGCGAACCCGATGAAGACCCATGCCCCAGAAGATCCACAAACATATTCTTTATGAAGCCTCCGTGCAGGACACCGAGGTGGATCTTGCCCTGATCGACCGGATGACCCGCCGTGCCTGCGGCCGCAAAGCCGTCACCCTCCGGGAGGACTTTTGCGGCACCGCACTGCTGGCCTGTGCCTGGGCCCAGTCCTCCCCCCGACGGGAGGCCTGGGGCCTGGACCTGCACCGCCCCACCCTCAACTGGGCACGTGACCACCGCCTGCCTGTGCTGGGTGCGGATGCCGAACGGGTTCACCTGCTGGAACAGAATGTCCTCAATGCGGAAACCCCCAAAGTGGATGTGATCGCGGCACTGAACTTTTCTTATCTCATTTTCAAAGAGCGCTCAGTTCTCAAAAAGTACTTTGTCTCAGTCTATGAGTCCCTGCAGAAAGACGGAGTCTTCATGCTGGATCTGTTTGGCGGCCCCCACGCGCAGGAAGTGATGAAGGAGAAGAAAAAAATCCCCGCCGGGGTGGATTTCTCCGGAACCCCCTATCCGAAATTCAACTATATCTGGGATCAGGCCCGGTTTAACGCGGTCACTCAGGACATCCGCTGCCATATCCACTTCCGGGGAAAACAAATCCATCCCATCGAGAAGGCGTTCACCTATGACTGGCGGCTTTGGGGACTGATGGAGATCACCGATCTGCTGCATGAGGCGGGATTCAGATCGGTAGACAAATATTTCGAAGGCTGGGACGACGAGGCGGAGGACAGTGACGGAGAAATGCGGATCCGGAAAACCTATGAGGAAATGCTGGCCTGGATCTGTTACATTGGGGCCACCAAATAACCTGGTGTGCTGTTGGCATGAACAGAGAACGTTTAACCCAAACGCCGGCATTCGCTTTTGCCGCAAAATGGCATGAGGGCCAAAAACGGAAAGGAATCCACCGGGAGGACTTCATTCAACACCCCCTGCGGGTCGCGGAGCGGCTGATCAGGCATCAGATAGTGGATGACGGAATCATCGCGGCCGCGCTGCTTCACGATGTGCTGGAGGATACTCCCTGCCCCCCGGAGCACATCCGGGAGACGTTTGGACAACAGGTGCTGGATCTCATCCTGGAGGTGACGGATGACAAACATCTGCTGAAATCGGAGCGCAAACAGCGTCAGGTGGAACGGGCCGAGTATCTTTCCCCGCAGGCAGGATGGATACGGCTGGCGGACAAAATCGACAATGTGGCCTCCCTGCTCAACGATCCGCCCCCCAACTGGGGCTGGCCGCGCCGCAGAGCCTATATCGCCTGGGCAAAACGGGTGATCCGACGGATCCCGGATCCACATCCGGGACTAATGGAGGAACTCCAGGAGGTTTCTGTCAGGGCCTGGGCTCTTGCGACCGGCCAGGAGCGCTGACGCTCCAGGCAGAAGATGCGGCTCAGGTATTCGGGCACTCGATTCTGCGCTGACCGGACCCCGAACCGCCAACGGATTCCAGATGGAAAACCGGGCCCTCTCCGGCTTCTTTCATTCGGGAAAGCAACGTCTCCCGCAGTTCCGCCCGGAGGGAGGCATGTGAGGTCAAATCGATCAGGTTGGAAAATTCATACGGATCTGTGTGCAGGTCGGAAAGGTGGGATTCCCGATACTCCGGTGCTTCGCCCAAACCGATGTACTCCTCTGACGCGGTGACGGCATATTTCTATCGACGGGTAAGGACTGCTCTGCCCGGGGACATAAACCCATCCCAGAACTGGATAAAGGTCTCCTCCGGCCACTCTTCGGACTCATTCCGGGTGAGAGGCAGCAGCGACATTCCCTGCACCTCCTCGGGAATGCGCACCCCGGCGGTATCCAGAACCGTGGGCATAAAATCCACCAGGCTGCCCGCTTCCGTTCTCTCTCCACCTTCATCCCATCCCGGCCCGGCCCAGACAAAGGGTACGCGTACAGAGCTTTCACGATGAGACCGTTTATATTCCCGTTCCAGGTTTTAAAAAGACATCCATGATCGCTCAGGAACACCACGACCGTATTTTCTGCGAGGCCGGTCGACTCCAGCAAATCCAAAGTCCACACCAGGGCGTCATCCAGACGCGTAATCATGCCGCACCACCCTGGCAGTGCTGGGATGCAGTTCCTCTCAGGGCCTGTAGATCCCGAGGAAATGGTGCGTAGCGATAGTGGTCCTTCACCCCATGCGGGGCGGGATTTGAATCGTCTGTATTCTGATGATGAGGTTCCACGAGGACTGGAAACAAAGGAAGGGTCTGCCGGTTTCCTTCGGCTCTTCTGCCCGTTCTTTCAGATAGCGGAGCATGACATCGATCTGCGCATCGGACCGGTATCCGGTAAGCGGAATCTCCTCTCCCTCCTCATTCCAGAGCCGGGAGGAATTGGGTCCGGAAACAATCTCCACCGCGTTAGCCACCAGCCGGCCCCCAAAAACCCGCGCGATCTTCAGGAGGAACAGCTACGTTCCCGTCCAGCGTTGTATTTTCGGAGAGATATCGTTTCCCGAAGCAGCTGGTCCGGTAACCGGCCTCCTAAAGAAGCTCCGCCAGCTTGGGAGCCTCCGGTTTGAGTCCAGGACCGTTTTTCCAGGCCCCGGTGGTGGTCGCGTACTGCCCCGTCTGCAGGCAGCTGCGGAGGGGTCCGCATACGGGCTGGGGAGTGACCGCTTCATTGAAAAACGTTCCCTTCCTGGCAAGGCGGTCCAGATGAGGGGTAAGTCCTTCCGGATACCCGTTTTTCCCCAGGGTGTCCCAGCGCTGCTGGTCGGTGAAAAACACAAGGATATTGGGTTTTGGGTCAGTTTTCATAGGCTGAACCGCACTGAACAGATTTTTACAGCCTGAGTAAAATTCAATCCTGTACGTCAGGCACGTACCGGAACCGGATGAAACAGGCTTGTTCAGATACCTACCTTGGCTCCTCTTCGTAAGCGGTCTCCGTCCGCCGGACAATTTCCACCTTACGCACACCCTCATCGGGGGGCCAGACCCGTAGAATCTCTTTACCACCGGTACATTCAAAGGGCCCGGGGCAGGGACAGTCCGGGTCCCGCTTGTTCCCGAAGTAATCACGGTCAAAAAGAACCCGACTCCCGTCCGCTGCTTCAAATCCCTGACAGCTCAGTTGCGTCGTCCCCAGGTCCTCACTGCTCAGAAGTAGGCACCCCCGCTTCCTCCAATGCGATTTAACATGAAACTGCAGTTCACACTCTCCTTCCCGGGCCTCCACCACGAATCGGTTATCCGCTTCAGGGATGTGCATTGCATTCGGCTCCAATCGACAGGGCGTCGATCTGTACAGAAACACGTTGCCCTGCATCCACAGCGGCTCCCGGTTCCCATCGTAGCCCGCCAATCCACCATCAGCCAGAAAGAGGTTATTCATAAAACGTTCGTCTCCGTCTTTCACCTTGCCTTCTCCCGCCCATTCTGTGGAGTGAGGTTTGAAATAGGGAGTCTTCCTGACGGCCTCCGCCCGTTGCCTCACTTCGCCGCCAAACAGATTATGCACGTAAGCTCCGCCTTGGGCGGAGTCGACCAGGGAGGTGGACGACAACAGAAGATTGTTGTCCACCAAACAGGGTCCGTGTCCGATTTCGAGAAACAGATCCTGCTCCCGGTTTGCATAAAGGCAGTTGCCGCTCACCCGCGCCCCCTGAGTCATCCAGTCCAGCCAGATTCCCATAGTGCACTTGAAAATCATATTCCGCCGGATCACCGTATCCACCGGTGCGTGCAGCTTGATCCCCGCCTGTTCAAAGCCGCCGAACTGCGCCCGGATGTGGATGTCGTGAATCACGTTGCCCTCAATGGTGCAGAACGCTCCGCCGTGACTTCCCACAATGCCCGCCTGCCCGCACTGGGCGATGTGGTTGTTACGCACCAGATGATGTCCGATTCGCTCGCGGGTCCAGCCCCCCTGCTCCAGAATCCGTTTCACGGTTTGGTAATGAGCATTGTATCCGTATTCATTTGCCCCGTCTTCCCGGTCAAAATATTTACCCAGCGTGAGTCCGGTGCACCGTGAATGCGTGATGGTATTGTTTTCGATCACCCAGCCCTTGCTCCAGTTGACTCCGATCAGTCCGATCTGCTCGGTGGTGGGCGGGGACCACGGGGTAGCGGCCTGACTCAGAGTAAAGCCCTGAACGGTCAGATAGTTTATCCCCGTCCGGGAGGGATAAAACACACAGGGCCGCGCATTCACCTCCATCAGTTCCGCATTCGGGTCCCGGTCCCCAATATTGACCCAAACCAGGGTCTCATACGCCCCGCATTTCGCAAACCAGGCCTCTCCCCCCACAACGAACAACGCCTCCAGGGCTCCGGCTTCCGCCAGGGCCTGATCGTTCACATACACCGCGCCACTATGATGCGTCCGCCCCTGCGGAAAAAACCAATCCCCACGCAACTCGTTCGCGAAGGGATTGAACCCGCCAAAAAAATCATTCGGCATCCGTGCCATCCACACCTTCCCGTCGATCCGGGTCCATTCTCTCAACACCTCCGATCCTTTAATCGCCACAGATTCCCCTTTCGCCGCCTGGTAGATTATGCGCTGCTCGTGCGAAAGACCACCACGGGGAGGATCGATCCGTTCACGGTACACGCCTTCATGCACGGTGATGCAATCCCCGGGCTGTGCCCGGAGTGCCGCC
>CAZVCO010000202.1:0-3632 GCA_964625795.1 uncultured Verrucomicrobiota bacterium
CACCTGCTCCTGCCAGGACAGCTCGAGGTTTTCCTCCGGGAGAATCATCACCCAGTGTGCCCGCGCGCCCTTTCCGCCCAGTCCGTCCCCCAGCAGAATCACCACTCCCACCAGAAGACTGATGCCGAACGAAAGCAGCGGGGTGGTCCAGAGGACCTGCAGCGACTGACGTCTGCGGAAGGCCACCAGGAGATTCAACGGACCCAGCACACCAGCCACCGCGATCACCAGGAGCATCAGCATGCCCACCGGTTTCCGGATATCCGGAACGTGTTCCCGCAGTTCCCATTGATCTTCATAAAAATGATCCCCATACCATACCCGCTGTGAAAGCGTTTGTATCCCGGTCAGGTTCCGGATCAGTTCCTTGAGGTCCCCGGGAGGGTTCAGGGTTTCAATAGTCCCCAGTCCAAGTTGCTTCACCGTGTCGGGCTGATCGCTCAGCAGCATCAGATGCCCGCCCTGCGCCACCCAGTGTCTCAGAAGCGTCCGCCTCTGGTCCATGGCCATCCATTCCGCCTCCTGCATGACCACCAAATCAAATCCGCTGAGGGGAGCCAGGGTATCCGGGAAGAGATCAGGATCCATCTCCTGAATCGAAAGCGGCACATTATCCGCCCGCAGCTGTTTCTCCATCTCCGGTATGTTCCACCAGCTCCCGTCCGATAACGCGCGCCCGCCCTCGGACACCAGCACGTAGCGGTGAAGATCCCCACTGTTCTTGCGGGAGTTCTGAAAGAAGTATTGTTCATCGGTGAAGGTGCCGGGCCCCCTGATCCGCACTCCCAGCCTCGGCATTTCCGAGTAGCTGCTCTGCATGGAGGGATACAGCGGGACCTGAAACCGGAAGGTGCGGACCGAGGATCCGTCCACGGACACCCTTCGGCTATGGGTCATGGATTGATGATCGCCCCAGTTCCGTTTGTAGGCATTGAAATGAAATTCCCAGGAGGCATCTTCCGGCCTGCGGTTTCGCACCTCCACCCACAATTCCGCCACCCCCCGTTCCGGCAGCGTATCCACAAAGGACTTGATTTCGATCTCCACCACCGAGCTATCCAGACCGCGGGGAGAAAACGAAAGCCCTGCCGCATGTCCCGTCGCAGCGGATAACAAAACCACTGTCAGCAGAAAAACGATTTTCCGGGCCCGGTACATGCCGGGGTCATAACGGGTATCGGAAGTTTATGCCAGCGGATTATCCCGGGAGTAACCGGGCAGAACTCCCGGTGTTTTCTTGCTTTTGAAGAGGATTGGATCAAACGGAGGCGCATGAGTTCACGAATAACAGTGTTGGGTGATGGAGGCTGGGGCACCGCTCTGGCCATGGTGCTGAACCGGAACGGGCATGACGTGACGGTTTGGGGGATCGATTCAAACTACATGAACGAGGTGGCGGACAGCGGTGAGAATCCGCGCTACCTCCCGGGCATCGCACTGCCAGACGCCCTGCATTGGTCGGGAGACCGTCAGCAGGTTACAGCGGGAACCGACACCTATGTGGTGGCCGTGCCTTCCAAATTCTACCGCGACACCCTGAGTTCGTTTTCCGGGCTGATCCCCTCCACCGCCTCAGTGGTGACGGTGTCCAAGGGCCTGCTGGATAATCAGCGGCTCAGCGAATGGGCTACAGATCTGCTGGGGCTGACCGATGTGGCCGCGCTCTCCGGTCCGAGTCACGCGGAGGAGGTGGCCAAAGAGGCCCCCACCGCGGTCACCTGTGCCTCCCGGAATCCGGAGCTGGCCCTGAAAATTCAAACCCTCTTCAACGCTCCCCGTTTCCGGGTATACACCTCGGATGACCTGGTGGGGGTGGAGCTGGGAGGCGCGCTGAAAAACGTCATTGCCATCGCGGCGGGCATCAGCGACGGACTGGGTTTCGGGGATAACACCAAAGCGGCGCTGGTCACCCGCGGACTGGCCGAGCTGATCCGTCTGGGCACCGCCTGCGGCGGGCGCATGGAGACCTTCACCGGTCTCAGTGGCGTGGGCGATCTCATGGTGACCTGCGGCAGCCAGCACAGCCGGAACCGTAGTTTCGGGGAACGCATTGGCAAAGGGCAGACCGTGGCGGAGATTGAGGCCAGCACTCAAATGATCGCGGAAGGGGTGTTTAACGCCAAAACCGCATTGGAACTGGCAGAATCGCTGGACGTCGAGGTTCCCATCACCCGCGAGGTCTACCGCATTCTGTACGAAGACGTCGCCCCGGCCGAGGCCATGGAGGCCCTGATGTCCCGCGATCCCAAACCCGAAGCCTGATCCGGATGCTGCGGCTCGTTCTGGCCTGCCTGCTGTGGGGACCTTCTTTTCATCTGGTCCCGATGATGATCCGGGACTACGGGATCGACCCCTATGGCCTGGCCTTTTTCCGCATGACCACCGCCCTGCTGCTGTTCGCCGCCCTCCTGCGGCCCACCCCGCTGAAACGGTCTGCCGCCCTCATGGCCCTGGGAGCGGTGCAGTATGGCCTCATGTACCTCACGCTGTTTTTGTCCTACCGGTTTATGGCCGGATACGAGGTGTTGCTGGTCACCATCTTCACCCCCTTTTATGTGGCCGGATTCGATGCCCTTACCCGGCGCACACCGCTGCAGCCCCGGGTGGGGCTGGCCGTGGGACTGGCGGTGGCCGGAGCGGGGATCATCCGCTTTGCCCGGGTGGACCCCGACGGATCGTTCTGGATCGGGTTCGGAATCATGCAGCTCTGTAACGGCTGTTTTGCTATCGGACAGGTGCTCTACGCCCGTCACGTTTCCACGGCCGGATCGAAAGCCCCTCTGCATGAGTTCGGCTGGATGTATCTGGGGGCCGCCCTGATCACCCTGCTCGGATGGGGACTCTTCGGAGAACTGACCTCCACCACCTCCGCCCTGCTGACCCTGCCCGTAAAAGGATGGCTGATTCTGCTGTGGCTCGGCCTCGTCCCCTCCGGCGCCGCTTTTTACCTCTTCAACCGCGGCGCCAAAGAGGTCTCGGTCGGCACCCTGGCCGTGATGAACAATCTCAAGATTCCCATCGGGCTTGTGGTGGTGCTGATCCTCTTTCAACAGGCCGATCAGATTACCTCCTGGCCCGGCTTTCTCGCCGGTTCCGCCCTCATGCTGGGCGCACTCTGGATTCCCAGAGTCCGGGTCTGAGCGTGGGCGTAATCGACCCGCATCGAAAATAGGACATCAACCGGGCAACCTCAATCTCAGGGTTTTTGATTACGATTACGTGTACGAGTACGATTACGCCGGTTTGCGATGGGTTCGTATTCCCGACCTTGACGGCCAACGGTCTTTTCACTTGCAGATTTTCACGGAGGATATACATGTGTATACATGCACACTCCCGCCCTCTCCCTACACAGAATTGACCCTCCCGCGGCGGCCGCAAACCTGCACCGGACAGAGAATCTGGTTTCCGCCGGATTCCCCTCCCCCGCCGACGACTATCTGGAAGACCGTATCGATCTCACCCGCGAACTGATCCATAATCCCACCTCCACCTTTCTCGCCCGGGTCCGCGGCGACTCCATGCGTGACGCCGGGCTCGCCGACGGCGATCTGATCCTGATCGACCGCTCCCGCACCCCGCGCTCCGGCAACATGGTGCTGGCCTGGGTGGACGGAGGTTTCACCGTGAAA
>CAZVCO010000202.1:3756-5871 GCA_964625795.1 uncultured Verrucomicrobiota bacterium
TCGAACATCGAACATCGAACATCGAACATCGAACATCGAACATCGAACATCGAATTCTGAAATTTTGGATACGAACGTCAACAGGAGATCTGTTATGAAATACGACCTTGAAGAACGGCTGCTGTCTTTTTCGGCAGACATCATTCAACTTACCGAAACATTGCCCTGCACGCGTGCAGGAAATCATGTGGCTGGACAGTTGTTACGATCAGGAACCGCCCCGCTTCCAAATCATGGTGAAGCCCAGGCGGCAGAATCCCCCAAGGATTTTATCCATAAACTGCGAATCTGCCTGAAAGAGCTGCGGGAAACACTCCGCTGGCTTCAGTTGGTCAGAAAGGCCAATCTCATCCCTGTCTCGCCGGAACTCCAGTCCCTGATCCGCGAAACAGACGAACTCATTCGCATCTTCGTGACCAGCATCCGCACCTCGGAGCAAAAACAGGCATCATGAGCCCATCGCACCAAATGCGATCCACCATTCGATGTTGGATGTTCAATGTTGGATGTTCAATGTTCGCATCCCTCTCCCCATGAAGGCACTCATCGACGTCAACAGTTTCTACGCCAGCTGTGAGCAGGTCTTTCGTCCCGATCTGTGGGGCAAGCCGGTCGCGGTCCTGAGCAACAATGACGGATGCATCATCGCCGCCAACCGGGAGGCGAAATCGCTGGGCATCGACATGTGGCGTCCGGCCTTTGAAAACCGTGAACTCCTGGAGAAACACAAGGTCACGGTCTTCTCCTCAAACTATCCGCTGTACGGCGACATGAGCCGGAGGGTGATGGAGACCCTGACCACCCTGACCCCGGCCCTTGAGGTGTACAGCATCGACGAGGCCTTTGTTGAGGTACCGGAGACGGAGGCCGATCTGTATGCCTACGCGCAGCAGGTGCGGCGGCGGGTGCATCAGTGGACCGGCCTGCCGGTGGGCGTGGGCATCGCCCCCACCAAGGCCCTCACCAAAGTGGCCAGCAAGTTGGCCAAAAAGGAAAAAGACCGCCGTCAGAATGTCTTTGTGATTCCGGACGACGCCACCCGGTCGGCCTGTCTGGAGGAATACCCGGTGGAGGACATCTGGGGCATCGGCAAACGGATCGCCGCCCGGCTGCAGGCCTGCGGGGTGACCACCGCGGGCGAATTCACCCGTCTGCCGGACGCCTGGGTGCGGCAGGAACTCACCGTAGTCGGACTTCGGCTGAAACGCGAACTGCTCGGGATTCCCCAGCTCGAACTCGAGATCCATCCCCCGGCGAAACAGATGATCGGAACCGCCAAAAGCTTCGGGCGCACCCTCGAAGACAAATCCCTGATCCGCGAAGCGCTGGGATGGTACATCGCGGAGGTGGCGGAGAAACTCCGCAGACAGAACCGGCTGGCCAGCCGGCTCTGCGTGTTTCTGCAGACCAACCGGTTTAATCCGGATGCCCCGCAATACACCAACGAACGGCAGATCCGGCTGCCCGTCCCCACCGACGATACCACCGCCCTCACCCATCACGCGGTGGAGGCCTTTGACTCCATTTTCCAGCCGGGCTATGCGTATAAAAAAGTCGGGGTATGGCTCTCGGGACTGATTCTGCCGCAGGCGGTACAGCAGCATCTGTTCGATGAGGACCCCCAGCCCCGTCATGTTCACCTCATGCAGGTGATGGACGACGTCAACCGCCGCTACGGCAAAGCCACCCTCCGCACCGCCACCACCGGCTTCCGGCGGGAGCAATGGAAACTGCGTCAGGACCACCTCAGTCCGCGCTACACCACGCAGTTGAATGAAATTCTGGAGGTGGGGTAAGCCATGCAAATGGAGATTTTCTCGCAGAGCCGCAGAGCACGCGGAGGCCATGCAGGTGATTTGTTTAGGTTTTATTCTACCCGAAAAAACAACACCACCCCACCCTGCGGGCTCCGCGCCCCCGCGAGAGACCGCTTCAGAAGCAAAAGCCGACATCTCCTTTCTCGCAGAGACGCAGAGTACGCAGAGGCCATGCAGGTGATGTTTTAGGTTTTATTCTACCCGAAAAAAACAACACCACCCCACCCTGCGGGCTCCGCGCCTCCGCGAGAGACCGCTTCAGAAGCAAAAGCCGACATCTCCTTTCTCGCAGAGACGC
>CAZVCO010000203.1:0-2712 GCA_964625795.1 uncultured Verrucomicrobiota bacterium
GAATTTGATCGCGCCCCGGTTTTTCTGCAGCTCGGTGTTGCCGAAATGTTTGCCCAGCAACCAGACCATGAAGATGCCCCAAAGACCGCGGCTGCCGTAGACGATATTGATGTTGGCGGCATCCTGAAAGGTGCCCAGGCTGAAAATAAGAATGGTGGCCTGCAGGGTGATCAGGCCGGCGCCGGTCCAGATATAGCGTTTGGCCGTGGGGGGAATTTCACGGTAGGGCATGTTGCAGAACGGGAGAAGGCCCAGGCTGAGCAGGGCGGCGACCTGAATGGCGTAGGGGGCCACGCGGTGGAAGCCGTGGGCGGCACTGAGAAACTGGATCCCCAGATCAAACAGGGCAAAACAGGTGGAGGCGGCCAGAGAAAGGACAATGGTCAGGGTGACGTGATGATGCCTCACCTGGTCTTTACCCTGCCGTTGCAGGAGGATCACCCCGGTCACGGTCAGAGCTCCGGCGATCCAGGTGGCGGGCGTGATCTCTCCGGCGTTCAGAAAGGTGAGAATGGCCACCACGATCATCACCTTGGCCGCCAGCACCGGGGTGGCGACCGAGACATCGCCATAGGTGAGCGAGAGGACCGTCAGGGTATTGCCCAGAAAGAAAATGAGTCCCATGCCAAGCACAGGCAGCCAGGCTTCCGGGAGTTCGGGAGTGGGCCATCCGCGCACATAGATAAGAAACGCCAGTGCAGACACCCAGTTGGTGACGAAGGTGGTGCGCCAGGGGCTGACGCCCTCCTGGGAGGCGGCCCGCAGGCCCAGACTGCCGATGCCGTACAGAATGGCCGAGGTCAGCGGCAACAGGAGGTGAATATTTTCAGTCACAAAACCTTCAAAGTTCGATGTTCGTATTTGCGGACAAAAAAGCTGCCGCGGCGAAGTTTTCGGCCACCTTGTCCCAGTTGATCACATTGAAGAAGGCTTCAATGTAATCCGGGCGGCGGTTCTGATAGTTCAGGTAGTAGGCGTGTTCCCAGACATCAAGTCCGAGGATGGGCGTGCACTCGGTGTCCACAAACCCTTTCATCAGGGGGTTGTCCTGATTGGGGGTGGACGTCACGGTGAGGCTGCCGTCTGCGGTGACGCCAAGCCAGGCCCAGCCGGAGCCGAACCGGGTTGCGGCCGCATTGGAAAAGGTTTCCTTGAAGGCATCGAATGATCCGAATGCCGCATCAATCGCGGCCGCCAGATCTCCGGAGGGGGCGCCGCTTTCCGGCCCCAGAATGCTGAAGAACAGCGTGTGGTTGGCGTGGCCGCCGCCGTTGTTGCGGACTGCGCCGCGGATGTCTTCCGGGATGTCCGCCAGACCGGCGATCAGGTCATTGATAGGTTTGGACGCCAGGTCGTCGTGACCTTCCAGAGCCGCATTCACTTTGGTCACATAACCATTGTGATGTTTCCCATGGTGAATTTCCATGGTGCGGGCGTCGATGTGGGGCTCCAGGGCATCCGGAGCGTAGGGTAAGTCAGGCAGGCTGTAAGCCATAAGGTTCCTCCTTGTTAGCAGTTGTAAGAGTCTTCAGTATAAGGGTTGAGAGCGATGTGTCCAGTAGGGGCGGGACACTTATTGCATTTCTAACGGAAGGGAGTCGGCCAGAAACTCCATAAATCTGGACCAGGACCGTTCATCGGCGGTGCGGTGATAGGCCGGAGTGTCGAATACCGTGAACGAATGCGGGGCGCCTCCGTAGCTGATGAGTTCGTGCGGGACGCCGGCGTTCTCCAGCTCTTCTCCCAGTGAGGCCAGATCCTGCAGGGAGATCAGGGTGTCCGCTGATCCATGAAACACCATGACCGGGGCTTCGGTCCGGGAGTAATCCTGACCTTCCGGAGTTCCCAGCCCTCCGTGAAAGCTGGCGATCCCTTTGAGGTCGAATCCGGCCCGGGCGGCCTCGAGGGCGGCGGCCCCTCCGAAACAGTACCCCATCACCACCGTACGCGAAGTGTCCGCGCCCTGACGGCCGGCCTCCTCAATGGCGGCGGAGATGAGCGAACGCATTTTCTCCCGGTCCTGATAGAGCTCTCCGGTGTGCTGACGTTTGTCTGCCACTTCGGTGGGACGGATTCCTTTACCAAAGAGATCGGCGGCAAAGACTGCATAACCGGCGTTGTGCAGCATGTCGGCGCGTCTGATTTCATAGTCGGTCAATCCGTCCCAGTCGTGCAGAATCACCACCAGAGGCAGGCCCTCCGAAGGAGCGGTGTAATACCCCTCGTATTCGGAACCGTTCACCTCGGTGACCACGGGGGAGCCGGCAGCGGTGGCGTTCAGATGGAGCAGGGCGCTAAGGAAGAAAAGAAGAAGTGTTTTCATATCGTGTGATGTGTTCGCGTTTCAGTACAATCGGTCCAATGATAACAACCTTTCAAGAAAGTGTCTATGAGTGCTGCCGAAAGATTCCGGCGGGGAAAGTCACCACCTATGCGGCCTTGGCGTCGTCTATCGGGTGCCGCTCCCCCCGGGCAGTGGGGCAGGCCCTCAAGCGGAACCCGTTTGCGCCGGAGGTGCCGTGCCACCGGGTGGTGAAATCAGACCGCAGCCTGGGCGGATTCACCGGTCACCTTGAGGGGCCGGAAGTGGCCCGGAAGCGGCGGCTGCTGGAGGATGAGGGGGTGAGGTTTGAGGCGAACGGAAATGTGTGTCCGGCGTGTATCGTGGTACAGGGGTTGACCCCGTAGGACGGGATGGGAGTGATTCCCCTC
>CAZVCO010000203.1:2722-5432 GCA_964625795.1 uncultured Verrucomicrobiota bacterium
CGTGGGGTAATTTCCCTTAACCCATTTCGGGATGCACGCGATCCGTTGAAGATAAGGAATTTCTACTTGCCATGCGGCAGGAAACCGTTAAAGGCAGGGGATGTGCGGGCGATTAGCTCAGTTGGTTAGAGCGCATGCTTGACATGCATGAGGTCACTGGTTCGAATCCAGTATCGCCCACCATTTCCATTACCGAATGGAAACGAAGAGGAAAATGACGACAACACTACAGAACCTGATCGAATGTTGTTCCCGGATCCCGGCAGGGATGTCCGGTTCGATCGCATGCGCATCCGCATGAGGCATTTTTCCTCCACCCGCTTTGGCACTTCCGCCCCCTGTTCCTTCATGGACACCAGGGGTTGGAGCTTTCACGTGCCGGAAACCCAACCACAACCAAGGAGTTCGCTATTCCCAGCAGAATGAAAGGCCGTCGCGGACGGCCCCCCCGGCAACGAGAGCCGGATATCCGCCATAACAAATACATCCGGGCGCGCGAGGTGCGCCTGATCGGTCCTAACGGTGAGAATGTAGGTGTTGTTGACACCCGCGATGCCCAGAAAAAAGCCGACGAGTTCGGTCTGGATCTGGTGGAGATTTCTCCCAAAGCCAATCCTCCGGTGTGCCGGATTATGGATTATGGCAAACACAAGTATGAGATCGATAAGCGGAAAAAAGACGCCAAGAAAAAGCAGTCTGTCGTCAAGGTCAAGGAAGTGAAATACCACGCCAACGTGGAGGAACACGACTACGACACCAAGTTGCGGCACATGCGGGAATTTATCGAGGACGGCAACCGGGTGAAATGCACCCTGTGGTTCCGTGGCCGTGAAAACACCCACACCGAAATCGGCTTTGAGCTTTACGAGCGCATTAAAGAGGATGTGGCCGATATTGCCTACGCCGAGCAGGAGCCTAAACTCGCTGGAAAAAACCTGAGCATGCTCCTCTGTCCGGGCAAAAAGAAAAAGTAGTTCGATGGTCCCCATCGTAAACCTCAGGTATCGGTGATGTTCATCGATATGTATCGACTGTAACCCCATAGCAAACCATTCCCGACCTCATGCAGGACGCTCCCAAAGTCAAAGACGACCTTTATAAAATCCGCCATAGTCTGGCCCACGTGATGGCCCAGGCCGTGCTGGAGATGCGCCCCGGTTCCAAACTCGGTTTTGGACCGCCCATCGACAATGGGTTTTATTACGATTTCATCCTGAGCGAACCGCTGAACGACACCGACTTCAAAGAGTTGGAGAAACGTATGCGGAAGATCATCAATCAGGATCAGGAATTTACTGAAGAGAATCTTCCCTACGATGAGGCCATGGCGCGCCTCGAGGAGATGGGGGAGCCGTATAAAAAGGAATATGCCAAGGAGCTGTTCGACACCAAGGGCATTGAAACCCTGCGGTTTTACCGGAACGGTCCGTTTCTGGATATGTGCGAAGGCCCTCACGTTCCCTCCACCAAAGCGATTCCCGGGGACGGATTTAAAATCCGCTCCATTGCCGGCGCGTACTGGCGGGGAGATCACCGCAACGTGATGATGACCCGGCTGTATGCCTGGGCCTACCCCTCCAAAGCGGAACTCAAAGAGGCGATCCGGGCGCATGAGGAGGCACTGAAGCGCGATCACAAAAAGCTGGGCAAAGAGCTCTCCCTCTTCCGGATTGACGAACAGGTGGGCAAAGGTCTGCCCCTGTGGATGCCGAACGGCACCGTGGTGCGGAACCAGCTCGAACGGTATATGGAGGAGCTTGAGTTCCGGGATGGATACAAACGGGTGGCCACTCCGGTGCTGGCCAAAACCAGCCTGTATCACACCACCGGGCATCTGCCGTACTACAAGGATTCCATGTTCCCCTTTATGGAGTTCCGCGAAACCACCCGGGAGGAAGGGGAAACGGTGGAGGAGTATGTCATCAAGCCGATGAACTGTCCTCATCATCATTTGCTTTTCGGAGCGGAAAAGCACAGCTACCGCGATCTGCCGATCCGCCTGGCGGAATACGGCATGTGCCACCGGTATGAGGACTCCGGATCTCTTTCCGGCCTGCTGCGGGTGAGAGGGATGTGCATGAACGATGCGCATATTTACTGTACCGAGGACCAGATCGAGGAGGAATTCCTCAAGGTCATGAAGATGCATGAGACGCTCTACGCCACGCTTGGCATTAAAGATTATTACATGCGGCTTTCCACCTGGGATCCGGATGATCCCAAAGGGAAGCAGAAGTATGTCGACAACCCTGAGGCCTGGGAGCGTACCCAGAATCTGGTGCGAAGCGCCATGGAGCGTTCAGGACTGCCCTTTACCGAAGTGAAAGGGGAGGGCGCGTTTTATGGACCCAAAATTGATTTCCAATTCCGCACCGTGACCGGGCGGGAGGAAACCGCCTCCACCAACCAGCTGGATTTCGCTGTTCCGGAGCGGATGAACATTACCTACACCGATGCCAATAATGAGGAGCAGTATCCGTATGTGATTCACCGGGCTCCTGCCGGAACTCACGAGCGGTTTATTGCCTTTCTCATCGAGCATTTTGCCGGGGCGTTTCCCACCTGGCTGTCTCCCCTGCAGGTGAAGATCATTACTGTGAGTGATGACTACCGTCCCGCTGCGGATGCACTGGTGTCCGAATTGAGAGAACACATGGTGCGGGTGGAAGTGGATGCTGCGCAGGACACCATGGGGAAAAAGATCCGAAAG
>CAZVCO010000203.1:5442-5863 GCA_964625795.1 uncultured Verrucomicrobiota bacterium
TAGAACCTACCGTCAAAGCCCGCACAAACCGTATCTGGCCGTAGCCAAACAGAAGAGACCAGGTCCCAAAAAGATCCGAAAGGCCATCAAAGCGAAAGTCCCCCATGTCCTGGTAATGGGCCAGAAAGAGGTGGAGGAAGGAACGGTGACGGTCCGGCGCTACGGTTCGGATGATCAGATCACCATGTCGGCGGAGGAGTTCAAAACCGACCTCTACCGCAGGATCCGCGAACGCGAGCTGGATGCCGCCCGCATGGCGTAAGCTGTCGGAGGCACCTGCACAGAGGCGGGTTCAGCCCCGGCCGGAAAAAAGGACGAGAGGTCTTATTCCTTTTCGGTCCCGGCCTTTTTAGGTTTACCCTCTTTCCCTTCCTGTTCTTCCTGTTGTTTTTCGCCGCAACCACAAGCGCAGGAACTTTTT
>CAZVCO010000204.1:0-2983 GCA_964625795.1 uncultured Verrucomicrobiota bacterium
GACCCAGCAGCACGTTGTGCGCGGGGTCGTCGGTGAGCTTTGCCGTGGAGTGACGGATCCCGAGATCGCGGACCGTACCTATGTGGAGCCCATCACCGCAGCCGCAGTGGAGAAAATTATCGCTAAAGAGCGTCCGGACGCCCTGTTGCCCACGCTGGGAGGGCAAACCGCCCTGAATACCGCGCTGGAAGTGGCGGAGCTGGGAATTCTGGAGAAATACGGGGTGGAAATGATCGGGGCCAATGCCGAGGTCATTCACCGGGCGGAGGACAGGGACGCATTCAAGGAGACCATGCGGAAGGCCAATGTGGAGACCCTGATTTCGGTTCAGGTTCACACCGTGGAGGAGGCCCTGGCCACAGCCGAGGACATTGGATACCCGGTCATTGTACGGCCCAGTTTCACCCTGGGCGGCACCGGAGGCGGCACCGCCGACACCCCGGAGGAGCTGCTGGAGGTGGCGGCCGGCGGTCTCAAAGCCAGTCTCAACACCACGGTGCTGATCGAGGAGTCGGTCTACGGCTGGAAAGAGTATGAAATGGAGGTCATGCGGGACCACAAAGACAATGTGGTGATCATTTGCGCCATCGAGAACCTCGACCACATGGGTACCCACACCGGCGACAGCATCACCGTGGCTCCCTCCCAGACGCTTACCGACCGGGAATACCAGGAAATGCGGGATGCCACCATCCGAGTGATGCGTGCCATCGGAGTGGAAACCGGCGGTTCCAATGTGCAGTTCACCATCAATCCGGAAAACGGCCGTATGGTGGTGATCGAGATGAACCCCCGGGTCTCCCGCAGTTCCGCCCTGGCCTCCAAAGCCACCGGGTTCCCTATTGCCAAGATCGCAGCCAAACTCGCCGTGGGCTACACGCTTGATGAACTGCCCAACGACATCACCCGTGAGACTCCGGCCAGTTTCGAGCCGACGCTCGATTACTGCGTGGTGAAAATTCCCCGCTTCGCCTTTGAAAAATTCGCCACCTCTGTCCCGAGTCTGGGGGTCAGCATGAAGTCCGTGGGAGAGACCATGGCCATTGGCCGGAACATGAAAGAGGCTTTTCAGAAAGCCCTCCGCGGACTTGAGCGGGGTTTTGACGGCTATGATTTGAAGTGTGAGGAGGTGGTGAAGGATCAGCCGCTGGAGGGGAAATTTGCCACCACCAGTCCGGACCGGATTTACCGAATCAAAACCGAACTCAAGGCGGGGCGCTCAATCAAAGAGCTGTATAAGATCACCCATATCGACCCCTGGTTTCTCGATATGCTGCAGCAGATCTGTGAGCGGGAAGCGGAAATTCAGCAGGCGGAGGAACTGACACCCGAGCTGATGAAAGCGGCCAAAGATGACGGATTCTCCGATGCTCAGATCGCCGCTCTGCGGGGCAAAAGCGAGCTTGAGATCCGCAGTGAGCGTAAATCCATGGGGATCATTCCCCGGTACCGCGTGGTGGACACCTGTGCCGGTGAATTCGCCGCGTACACCCCCTACTATTACTCCAGCTACGGCACCAGCGATGAAACGCGCGACTCGGGCAGACCCAAGATCATGATTCTCGGTTCCGGGCCCAACCGGATTGGTCAGGGAATCGAATTTGACTACTGCTGTGTCCACACCGTGATGGCGTTGCGGGAAATGGGCTACGAGACCATCATGGTGAACTCCAATCCCGAAACGGTCTCCACCGACTACGACACCTCGGACAAACTCTATTTTGAACCGCTGACCTTTGAGGATGTCATGAACATCTATGAGCGGGAAAAACCCGAAGGGGTTGTGGTCCAGATGGGCGGACAGACGCCTCTCAACCTTTCCGTTCCCCTCATGGAGGCCGGCGTGCCGGTCCTGGGCACTCCCGCCGACAGTATTGATCAGGCCGAGGACCGCGAGCGCTGCCGGGTGCTGCTGGACAAACTGGGCCTGAAGCAGCCACAGAGTGCCACCGCCACCAATGTGGACGACGCGGTGGCCACGGCCAAAAAACTCGGCCTGCCGGTGATGATCCGCCCGTCCTACGTCCTGGGTGGACGGGCCATGATGGTGGCCCGCGGTGAAGAGGACGTGATTCCGTTTGTGAAAGAGGCGTTCAAGGCCGCTCCGAATCATCCCGTCCTGCTCGACCGTTTTCTGGACGGAGCTATTGAGGCGGATGTGGACGTGCTTTGCGACACCGAGGATGTCTACATCGGCGGCGTGATGGAACACGTCGAAGCGGCCGGAATTCATTCCGGTGACAGCGCCTGCTGCACGCCGCCCTACTCTCTCAATCCCATTCTGGTGGACCGCATCAAAGATGCCTGTGGACGGATTGCCCTGGAACTCAAGGTGAAGGGTCTGCTGAATGTGCAGATCGCGGTACATGAGGGAGAGATCTACATCATTGAAATCAACCCCCGTGCCTCCCGTACCGTTCCGTATCTCTCTAAATCCACCGGAATTCCCCTGGCCAAGCTCGCGGCCCAGGTTTCCGCAGGTCGGAAGATCAAAGAACTCGACCTTCCGATCTTCGGTACGCCGAATTATCACTGGTATGCGGTGAAAGAGGCGGTGTTCCCCTTCACCCGTTTCGCAGGAGTCGACCCCATCCTCAGTCCGGAAATGAAATCCACCGGCGAAGTGATGGGCATGGACTACGTGTTCGAAGCGGCGTTCTGGAAAGCACAGATTGCGGCCGGACAGGCCCTGCCGGAGTCCGGAACCGTGTTTCTCAGTGCCAACGATGAATCCAAGGAATGGATGACCGGGATCGGTCAGACCCTCCATGCCATCGGCTTTACCATCGTGGCCACCGAAGGAACCGCCAAAGCGCTGGCCGAGAACGGCGTTCCGTCCGAGACCCTGCACAAGCTGGCCGAACAGAAATCCCCGAATATTAAAGATTACATGGCCGAGGGCAAAGTGGATTTGATTATCAACACGCCCAGTAACGCTATCTCACGTCAGGATGAGGTGAAAATCCGGGCGGAGGCGGTGCTG
>CAZVCO010000204.1:2993-5858 GCA_964625795.1 uncultured Verrucomicrobiota bacterium
GTTCTCCTATCCCGCGCAGGGCGGGTTCAAGCGGATGCATGACAGCATCGAGGCGCGCGAGGCCTATCTCTACGATCCCGCCCGAATGGAGTTGCGCTTCCGGCATTTCGAATGCCTCACCCTGCCCTCCATCGCCGCCATCGACTACATCAACAAGCGCGACTGGACCGTCACCGCCCTGCAGGAATACTTCCTGGCCTCCCCCAGCGGCAGCCGGTTCCGGTAATCGTTTCAACGTGGCACATCCACGCCTTTGGCGTGGCGTAAACGCCGGATGTGAATGTGAAATTCAGTTGATACCCTTTTCCTGAATTACAAATCCCGCAGCGCCTGAATCTCCGCCGCCATGTCGGGTTGTTTGTAGAGATAGGAGCCCACATCAAACACATTGGCGCCGTGGTCGAGGCATTGCCGACAGGTGTCGCGGTTCAGTCCGCCGTCCACAGCAATGTCGAGCTCCGGCATCTGTTCGCGCAAAGCTTTGATGCGCGGCAGCGCGTTGGGCAGAAAGGACTGTCCGCCGAAACCGGGGAACACCGTCATAAACAACACTTCATCCACCAGATCCAGCACCGAATCGATGGCGTGGAGCCCGGTATCCGGATTCAATACGATTCCGGCACGAACCCCTTTTTCGCGGATCCGGCGGAGGACATCGGCATGATCAAATTCCGGTTCGATATGGACCAGAAGCACATTTGCACCCGCATCACAGAAAGCGTCCACGTATTCCTGAGGATTGGTCATCATCAGGTGAACATTCAGGGGAATGGAAACGGTCTCACGGGCCATAGCCACCACGGCGGGACTGAAACTCATGTTGGGGACAAAGTGGCCGTCCATGAGGTCGATATGCAATTCGTCTGCTCCAGCCCGTTCACACAGCTGACAGCCCTCGCGAAGATGACCGATATCCGCCGCCAGCAGAGAGGGATTGATTTTCAGTTCGGGCATGACAGCGCCTCCTGCATCTCCCGGATCCGGTCCAGTGCAGCGGACATCGCGGTTTCCACCGGAACAGAAGTGAAGGTGTCATCGGTGCGGGCTTTCACCTCCACTTCTCCCTTGGCCAGCCCCCGGGCACCGATAGTGACCCGCAGCGGCAGCCCGAGGAGATCCGCATCTTTGAATTTGAAACCGGGACGTTCGTCGCGGTCATCCAGCAGCACATCCAGCCCTGCGTCCTCCAGTTCGTCCGCGATACGGACAGCCGTGCTCATACAGGCCTCATCGGTGGGATTGAGTACGGTGACCAGAACCTGGAAGGGGGCAATATTCACCGGCCAGATGATCCCGTTGTCATCGTGCGACTGTTCAATGGCCGCCTGCAGGGTGCGGCTGACTCCGATGCCGTAGCACCCCATCACCATGGGGGAGGCCTTGCCGTTTTCATCCAGATAGGAGGCCCCGAGCGCTTCACTGTATTTGGTGCCGAGCTTGAAGACATGTCCTACTTCCACCCCGCGGCGCTCACGCAGCCGGGCGGTACCATTGGGCGCCAGGTCACCGGGTTTCGGGAAGGCCACATCCACAACACCGGCAATTTCCGCATCGCGGTCGATATCAAAATTCAGCAGGTGGACATCGGTCTTGTTGCCGCCGATGATGCCGCCTTTGCGACCTTTCAGCCGCACATCCGCATGCACCGGAATCTCAAGACCCACCGGTCCGGCAAAGCCGACCTCAGCTCCGGTCACCTTGCGGATGGTCTCAGGATCCGCCAGTTCCGCACCCGGAAAGGCTTTGGTCAGTTTGATCTCATTCACGTCCCGGTCACCCGGAAGCAGCAGCGCGAACGGGCCGTCATCGTTCTGATAAATCAGGCATTTCACCAATTGGCGGCTGTCCACCTTGAGAAACGCGGCCACATCTTCGATTTTGCCGGCTCCGGGGGTCTCCACCGGCTCCAACTCCGCGTCTGCACCGTCAAACGTGTTGGGGGCATCGCAGACCCCTTCCGCCCGTTCGAGATTGGCCGCATAGGAGCCGTCCTCAGCCTCCAGAATAGCATCCTCACCAGAGTCGCAGGGAATCATGAATTCATGCGAGGAGGAGCCGCCCATGTCGCCGGTATCCGCTTCCACCGGCAGTGCCTGCAGACCGCAGCGGCGGAAAATCCGCTCATAGGCCTCGTACATTTTGCCATAGCTCTCATCAGCCGCTTCGGAACTCACATCGAAGGAATACGCATCCTTCATGATGAATTCCTTGCATCGCATCAGTCCGAAGCGGGGACGGATTTCATCCCGGAACTTGGTCTGAATCTGATAGAAATTACAGGGCAGCTGTTTGTAGGAGGTGATCTCCCGTGACACCAGATCGGTGATAATTTCCTCATGGGTGGGGCCCAGCACCATTTCCCTGTCCTGACGGTCGCGCACCCGGAACATCACATTCTTCAAGGATTCATACCGGCCGGAGGCATCCCAGATTTCGCGGGGATGCATGGCGGGCATCAGCACTTCCTGGGCACCGGCGCGGTCCATCTCTTCCCGCACGATGGCCTCAACTTTGCGGAGCGCACGGAACCCCAGCGGCAGATAGGTATAGAGTCCACTGCCCAGTCTGCGGATCAGACCGGCTCTCAGCATCAACTGATGAGAGACGATTTCCGCGTCCTGCGGGGTTTCTTTCAAGGTGGGAATCAGGAGGTGAGACCAGCGCATAACAAGATCCGGATGGGTGTTTTCGAAAGAACGCACCCTGCACAGAACTCAGCTGGGAGGCAAGTCAAATGGGTGAATTCCCCTGAAAGAGCGGAGTTTCCATTCATGGCAGCCCTTGCGCAGCGAAGGGTTCTGACATATGAATGAAGGCATGAAGATTTTATTTGTAGGCGATATTATGGGAAAAGCCGGGCGAAAG
>CAZVCO010000205.1:0-5837 GCA_964625795.1 uncultured Verrucomicrobiota bacterium
TTTTGAATGCCTTGGCCTCTTTCTTGGTTAAGTCTTCTATGGGCATCTGCTTCACCTGCTCCAACAAGGTAGCGGCCCGTTGCACCTCTCCCCTGGCCAGCGCGGTTTGGTGATTTCTCCACGAGGTCTTTACATCCTTGCGTGACTTAAAATAGTAGTTATCTGCAATCTCTGGAGGAAAAGGCACCGTCATCACTGGTACATAGTCTTCACGACGCTCTGCCATCTTTTGCAACTCTACAAACTGACCACTGGTGTAGTAGGTCTCAATCAGTTTACTCAAAGCGGCCGGAAGCTCGTTCGGGGAAGCCATTCTTACCTGGCATTCTGCCAGAGCCACTGCGGTTTCGGTATCCAAAGAGGTTGCGATTACCAAGGCCTGGTTTAAACGGTTTTTGATCTCAATTTTTTCAAATGTCTTGGGAAAGTCCTGGAGGGACTTCAACAGGGCGGGAAAATTCCTCCTGTCCCGGTAGTAGAACATTTTGCTCAACCCGGGGCTTTTTTCGGCCACGGTTCTGTCTTTGGCTACTTTGGAGATGCGCTGATAGGGCTTATCCGAGGCGTAAATTCCAAAACCTGAGAAGCCCCGGGTACGTAACGCCACTTCCGATGCCTCCATGGAGAGCCACTCCGCAGGAGGTGCATCATTTTTCACGTGAGGTTGATGATCCTCCAGGCTCCATCCCTCTATGGTGTGGACTGCTCCGTCACCAAATTGCTCCAGGGTCTCTGGAGTAAATATACTCTGGGCCAAGGTGACTCTTCCTATGGGAAAATAGAGTTCCAGGAAGTTTCCTTCATCGACAGCCTGTACCTGCGCCGCGTAGAGGCTTCGTCCATCCTTAAGATCCAGTTTGAACCCCTTGGAAATACCTTTCAGATTTTGAGCCGCTACTTTCTCACCCAGTTTCTTGTTCGCCCCTTTACTGGCTTTGGAAACATCGTATACGATTGAACGGTCTCGCGGAATCGTATCGAATCCGGACCCGCCTGAAAACAGACCCGTATCCTGAACCACAGCGATGATTCCGCCTCCTATGAAGAGAAGCAGAGCCAGTGTCACCGCGAGTGAATATTTCTTTGAATTGATCGGCATAAGTAATATAGGACTAATCTATCAACTAGATGTGAGAAAACCCTGTGTCAAACAAAAGAAATTATCTCATCGGTTTTTAATATTAAAACTACAAATATGTAGCATTGTAATGTTTAATGTAGTTTACTGTCATTCTTACACGCTCACATCAGATCATTACCTACTTGAGGTCTTTTATTTTAATAATTAAGATATATAGGCGTTACCTTTATATGTACATTTGATGTTCATTTCATGTCCAGGATTCAACTAATGATCAGATACAAGCAGCTCTCCCTCCGAATCAAATTTCTCACCCTTTCCGCTCTCTTGGTGGTCTTTGTCGGCTTTTTTCTTCTCATGGATGCCCTCTCTTTCACTTCTCTTGATCCTGTAGATGGGGCCGTAACGATTCTTCCGTATCGTTGGGAACGAAATGGAACCCGAAGCGTTCCCATGGGCTTACTGGGGGTACACAATGTTCCCTTAGACGATGAAACTGCGGAGGAGTGGGGAGTCACAGGCACCCGGCGCATTCACCACAGGCCTGGAGCGGTGACCATGATTCCGGGCCCAGGACGCCGCAATCAACTGGAAAAAGGAATCGCAGCGACCACAGATAAAAAAAAGAAGAGGAACCTTCAGAGACAACTCAAGCAATTGGTTCCCAGTTCATACGAGTGGACAATTGATTGTTTGTTTGACCGGTACCAACCTGCTCTACAAGTGAGCAACCCAGAAGGGTGGGAAGCCATACTTCGGGAGCAGGTTCGGACCTTTGTGGCTCATGCCAGAAAAAGCGGGCAACAGCATCGGATTGAGTTCTGGAATGAACCTTATTTAAACTGGGCCACCAAACCCGGGGTCAACTACTCTCCTCAGTACTATCGTACAGAGAACATCCAGGAGGGAGACCCGATGGTACTGAAGGCCAACGGGCAAACCGTTCCGGGGCTCGTGTGGGGCCCCAAACGTTTTTACGTGAAAAAACCTGGCGGAATCGATTACGTGCTTTCGGGATATATAGATGCCAAAGCTAAACCTGGCAAACAAACCCGGCTACGATATGGCGCTGGAAATGCCGTTCTGAATATTGGAGGGAAGGTGAAAATACGAGGTAAGGAGCATAACCTCGGTTACGGACACTGGGGGCGGGATTCAGGACAGAAGCACTACTGGGCAGGTCCGGTAAGTGCTGAATGGTACAATGAGATGTTCCGTGTGGTCGGTGAAGAATTGGAAGCCCTTAACGCCCAGGATATCCCTTTGGCGGGGGGATGGGGATTTAGCATTTTTAATGAAGGATGGGATAGCTGGCGTTACCTGATCAAGCCGCTGATTGATGCCGGACATCCCTGGCTGGATGCGATTCATGAACATCACTACGGGGGAGATGTACGGAGGGTCGGGTGTAGTTATGAAGTCGCGTATGCCTATGCGCTTGCGACGTATGGGAAGCGTTTGGAGTTTTGGAATACGGAAGCGGGTGGTCATTTAGACCCACAGCAGCCCGGGAATGTGAAACCGCATAATACAGGGGATCCGCTGACCAAGGCCCGTGCTTCGATGACCTATTTATTGCGTGATGTGATTTACCAATGGACGCATGTACCGGACAAAGCCATTTTTCGAGCGGCCCATCATTCCCATCAGAACGGAGGCGATGAATGGGCCTTCCGTTTATTGAAAGAAATGACGGGGGATTTCCTTGTGGTGGAGAATCCGGTTAAGAACGTCTGGGCGGTTGCATCCAAAGATAAAACGTCTACCACGATCCTGCTCTTCAATGACCGGCGGGAAGAAATTCATCTAGGCCTCAACCTTCCACTCCGTAGAGGCAAAGCTCACCTCGCGTCCATTGTCACTGAGAATGGCCAATTGGCACTCCAGGAGACTTCTTCCAGGATTAGGAACGGGGTACTAGTGGTTGATCTACCAAAACTCAGTGCCTTGCGTATAACCCTTCCCGCCTTTTCGACGACTGAAACTGTAACGTGGGAACAGTTTTCCAGCCCGGATGTATTGCAGTCGTTAGAGCCAGGACTGGACACATCATTTACCTTTGAAGAAAAGGAAATATATCAATCGTCAGCGGCAAAGCTTCGGCTTGTTATAGACCGCCCACAAGCCTCGCTAACCCTTCGTGCAGGGGAAAAGGTCCAACTATTGAAAAACGTTCCTTTTGGAATTAGTGATCATTCCTTGACTGTGGAGCTTTTCAAGGAATTTAAAGATTCGAATACGATCCGGTTCGAGGATGGTGAAGGAACCTTGATGGCTACCAGCCTTTGGATTCAAAAGTAAGTTCGCCCAAATCAAAAGGCACAAACATAAAATGTAACCTGAAAGTACTTTCCATCAGGTCAGGGGTCAGAGTACCAGGATGCAAGGCAACCCCTTTGAAGGGCCTTTGATGCCATGGCCTTTACTCTGGTGGAACTCAGGCGGGGGGGGGGATACAGGGTGGCATCACTGAGTAGTGTCGATTTCTTGAACAGTCTCACGGACCACCGCATGTGGACTCTGTTTTAACTGTCCAATCAACTCAGAATCGCGGAGCTTCGGGTTCTGTTTCATTTTCTCTGAGGCATAGATTTGTTCCCACCATTCACCGTTTGCGGCAGCTTGGAGGGCCTTCGCCTGTGCGCCCGGCGTGCCGAAAACCTTCTGGACCTCCGGTAAGGCCTTGTCTGGATTCACCTTGAACATGTAGTGAACCAGACGTTGTGGACGCCCATTTTTAGACTGCTGGATGTAGGATACTACGGGGCGATAGTCAGGTCTGGATGGACCGTGTGGTACAAGTACTCCATAGAAAATGCTGTCCAGCACGTTTCTGATTTCACTGCTCATAGGCAGCTCATAATAAGGAGCGATTTGTGTAACGACAGCCTGCGCCGTAAGTTGTTCCAAGGCCTGGCCCAGGATCGCCCGTACTAGCAATTTTTCCCGCCAGGAATCCCTTTCTTCATGAGCCAGGGCAAGCTGAATGAGGAGCTCTCCCCCTTCAACACCACAGTTCTTGAGAAAACCCGAGACTCTGGAGTTGAACTCTTCTTCCGGCATTTCCGGGTTACTCTCTACCTGTTCATTATAAAACGCCCAAAATGAGTCGAGTTTCTGTTGAAACAAAGGGCTCATTCTCAATGTATCAGATTCAGAAACAGCTTCGGCGAAGATGAATTGGCTCCCTAAAAGCAACACAAAAAGACTTAGATGTAGTTTCATTAGATAGTTTCCCTAAGGTTGAGGCAGCTTTGCTTTCAGATTAGTAATGATGGAGTTTATAACTGTTGCGTTGTCATCGATGGATACATGCGTTTCAGGAGATGAAGGTGTGTCGATATTTGCCTCAATTCCCGGCCCCGCTGGCAGGCATGGTGCCCCATCGAGGTACAGGTAAATCGCCTCACCGTTCTGGAAGTAATTCACGTGAAAGGGAGAGTTCAACGGACGTCTGTCTTCCGCAGTTATTCCGGTGAACGGCTGCCTCATTGCATCAATATACGCCGTGTACTTGAGATCGAATGAAGTAGTATCCTGATACATGTCATAGGAGACTTCATAAACTGAACCTCCACCATGACTATAGCCCACGAGGGCAACTTGGCTCACATCGCGCTCCGTCACGGCAGACTTAACTTCGTTAAATCCCACCGATGACGGGCTGTCGGTATAGATGTGTACGTCATAACCTTCGAGATAAAGCTCCAAAGCCATCGTACTGATACCTACACCCTTGAGGTCCTGAATCGAATTGCCGGTCACAGGAGGATCGTGCGGGTTTCGTCCTTCGCCCTCAAAGAACACAACAACGCTGGTAAAGGGATAAAAGTGGATTTTGTCAGAACAGACATCCGTGCTGCCGGATCGGGCAACAAGCTCAAGGTCCGCATCGCCACCGCTTGGATTCTCAACCCAAACCGTCATCGGCGAACTGCTGATCGTGATTTCTTCTTCGGCTGAATCCAGAAGACATGAACCGGTCATGTCCCGGCTATCCCACACTTTGATATTTGAATTGTTCCGCTTGAGCACGTAGGTCACGCCGGACGAGACAGGGAATGGAGCAACTTCAAGCTCCACCTCGATCAGGTCATTCTCTGCTGCCGCTGATTCAGTATCCCCGTTAACTCTGATTCCAGCCCCAGGGCTTTCTTCCTTGTCGTCGGGGATCTCGTACTTCTGGAATGGACTTCCGTAACCCGGTCCTTCTGTCTGTGGTCGGTGTGCCGTCAACTCGACAGAGAGTATGGAAAACGAAACCACAGGAGGATTATCCAATGCCTGCACCCGGCCCACTCCGTCCGGGTGGCTGAACTTCTCCCAGGCACTCTGTTCTTCCTCCTCGGCTATTCGTCGTTGATGCGAGGACCAGTCCAGGGTTTGGATCGATCCCTCTCCATCCAGTTCAAGTTCGGCGGACGGTTCGGCATTCTCATCCTCTGAATTGAGGATGACGGTGATTTTGGCCTCATGATGCGCGCCGTAGCCTGAATCCAACTGCCAATTCGGCGGGAAATCCTCCGGCCAGGTGACGTTTTTGAAGCTGAAGTCCGCGCTGGATGAAAAATGCCCCGCCACCGCCACAATCCCCTGGGCTGAGCCGCTTGCAGTTCCCTGCAACAGACCTTCAGGAGGAATTTTCACTCTGAACTCAAATTCGGTCAGCTCCGGGTCCTTTGGCGCAAAGAGATATCCGGTGACATCTCCGGCTTCGTTTTGTTGGGGGGTCATGTTCACGGAGTCTGAAGGCTTA
>CAZVCO010000206.1:0-4670 GCA_964625795.1 uncultured Verrucomicrobiota bacterium
TGCGTCTGAATCTCCTTCGCCACCTGACCCATAGTCGGACAGGTCTCCCCGAGAATCTTCCGAAAGGACGTGACCACCTCTCCCTCCAGTCCGCATCCGACAATGAGATCAAAAAAACCGAGGTCGGGCTGTACGTTCAGACTGAGTCCGTGCCAGCTCACCCATTTCCGGAAGGCGAATCCGGTGGCGGCAAATTTGCCCTGCTCCGTCCAGCCCCCGGCCATGCCCTCACGCCGGAAGGCCGGAATTCCGAAAGCACCTGCGGTGCGGATGGCCACCTCCTCCAGGGCGTGCAGATAGCCGTGGGCACCCATCCCTTTTCTTCCCAGCTTGAGGATCGGATACAACACCCATTGGCCGGGACCATGGAAGGTGACGTCCCCTCCACGCTGGGAAACATGCACCTCCACGCCGGAGGCCTCCAGCTGTTCCCGGGAGGCGGTCAGATACTCCGACCGCCCCCGCCGGCCCAGGGTAATCACCGGGGGATGCTCCAGCAGGAGGATGGTGTCCGGGATGCGGTCGGCAATCCGTTCCTCCACCAGCCGTTTTTGCAACAAAACCGCCTCCGGATACGGAAGCGGTTGTTCAAACCTGCAGAAACGGGCCGGGATCATCCGTCGGGAAGGAGGTCCTGATAGGCCGCGGCATCCAGGAGTCCGTCCAGCGATTCCGACGGCTTCATCACGAACAGCCATCCTTCTCCGAAGGGATCGGAATTGATGGTTTCAGGATTCTCGGTCAGCGACTCATTCACTTCCAGGATCTCGCCGCCCACCGGCGCATAGATATCCGAAGCGGCCTTGACCGATTCCACCACCGCCACCTCGTCTCCGGCGGAGACCATATCTCCCACCGAGGGCAGATCCACAAAGGTCAGATCGGCCAGCTGACTCTGGGCAAACTCGGTAATGCCCACCCGGCAGGTTTCCCCTTCCTGCCGAACCCATTCATGACTTTCAGTGTAGTTGAGATCTGTTGGAACCTGCATGGCATCCTTTGCCTGGAGTGAAACTGGAGGCGTGGGTCGGATTCGAACCGACGAAAACAGGATTTGCAATCCCGCGCATTAGACCACTCTGCCACCACGCCAATGAGGGGGCTTCTATACATCGGCCCACGGGGGTCTGTCAACCCGATCAGACCGGAAAGAGGACATGCGGCAGGAGACCGGAGAAAAGACGTACGCAACCCGGGTCCATTCGTGGTTCATCAATTAACTTTTCCCCGCCAACCGCTCCGGCCTGTCAATTCACATCAATCTCAACCCCTTCACCTCCGTAGAGGTTCAGGGGGCCGTCCAGGTTGATCTTCAGCACCGTGACGTGTTCATCCAATGCGTCTTCAGGAATTCCGATCCACAAGGTGCCGGGAACACCCAGCCAGCGCGCGCCGCCGATGCGTTTATGACTGCACGCAGCGCCGTGCCCCAGAACCTCCACGGAGGTGACCTCATTGTGGATTCCTTTGATGGCGGTTTCCTCTTTGGGTACATGACTGAGGTAAAGATAAAGAACGTCGCGATCTTTATTCAGAGAGGTGAAGTTATAGGTATAGCCGTGAGGCAGTCCGCGCACGGTGCCGTAGACGGCTTCGGCGTGTTTTCTCACCCATTCCCCCAGGGTTTCCAGCAGATGGACCTGCTGATCCGGTACGGTTCCGTGTTCGTCCGGACCGATATTCAGCAGGAGATTCCCTCCCATCCCCAGGCATTCGCAGAACATGGTGATGATTTCGGATGGGGTTTTGTACTTCTCCTCTCTGCCGGTGAACGACCAGGTGTTATTGGTGGTCATACACAGTTCCCAGGGACCTTCGGGAGGATGCACCGGGATAAACTGTTCAGGTGTCTCATAGTCACCATGTTCTCCCAGCCGGGAATTGATCACGGTCTTGTCATGGATACTGTGAATGAATTCACGCAGTTCCGCCGTTCGGTAATCGAATCCTTTCCGGCCCATCATGACATCAAACCAAATAAGGTCGATGGGCCCGTAGTTGGTGAGAATTTCCTTCAGCTGTGCGCGGTGAAAGTTCAGAAAATTCTGCCAGGCCACCTGATGTTCTTTGCTGTCGGAGAGGTCACGCTCTCTGTGATCCTGATCACGGATTGCACCATAGTCTGTGGGCACCTTCTGCGACTCAATCACCTCTTCTTTGCTCTTCCCGGTAATCACCATCATGTGGTCCGGATGATGCCAGTCGGTATGTGAGAAATAGAGGCCCTTCTTAATACCGCGTTTTTCAAGGGCCTTCAGGTAAGGAGCAATCAGATCCGGCAAGCCGCGGTCATTCGGAATACTGGGCGCATCCTGTTGGGTGGGCCACAGGGCGACGCCGTCATGATGTTTGGTGGTGAGCACAGAATACTGTGCACCACTTTTTTCCACCAGATCGGCCCAGGCCTCCGGATCATAACTGGAGGCATCGAATCCCTCCATCTCCTTCAAATAGTCGTTAAAACCCACCTGGGCCCGGAAGAGCGGCCAGGACTCTTTTCCTCTACGCCCAACCGCATAGACGCCCCAGTGGATAAAAATGCCGAGTTTTGCGTCGCTAAACCAATCCTGAATCATGAACAACCTCCAAATATTAATAGATTTAAGATATCTAAACTCCCGATTCTGTAATGGTCAATCCGTTTCAGAAAAGATCTGCACTCACCACGAAAAGAAGGTTTATCCGCAAGGTTTGGTCCTGTAGCACGAAGGATAACTATGACCATGACTCCAGACGTGCTTCCATTATTCCCCCTTCCCATGCTTGTCCTTCCCGGTGAAGTATCGGCGTTGCATATTTTCGAACCCCGCTACCGTGAAATGATTGCACATTGTCGCGCCGAACCCAATCCTGCCGGGGATTTTGTGATTCAATATGAGGAGGATGAACGTTCTGCCGCCTATGCCACCGCCGTGCGGATCAGCAAAATCATCAGCGAAGACGGCGAGGGTCTGGTGGATTTGTTAGTTACCGGCCGCCGCCGGGTCGAAGTGGTCGACCGGGTACAGAAACACCTCTACCTTTCCGCCAAAGTCGAAGCCTGGGAGGACGAGGAGGAGGACTGGGACGACGACCTCGCCACCCGGGTCTACGCCTTGCATCGTCAACTGCTGGTCACCGTGACCGGAGACGAACCCCCCGATTCCTTCTATTCAACCGAAGGAGGCATCTCCTATAAAGTCGCCGCCTGCGCCGGAGTGGATAACCGCACCCGTCTGCGTCTGCTCAAATCCAGATCGGAATCGGAACGACTGACTCTGATGGCGGATCATCTGGAATCAATGGTGAAACAGGTCCGGGATCTCATGCCCCGTCTGCAGAGCATTGCCTCCACCTACGCCCTCTCCCAGGCCGTGTAAGGCCAAGGGAAAGTTGCACAGGGAGAAAGGGAGTGCGCAGAGCCCGTCGTCCGGATTTAAGGTTGCCAGATTTGCAGAATAAGTTTTAGGCAGATACGGAACCTACATTACTTCTGCATAAACACCCTGCCCACCCATCATCCTCCCGCGTCACTGCGTCACCGCGAGAGCCCACGCACAACCCGCTCCGCGCTCTCCGCGACCTCCCTGTGCACCTCTTTCCCCAACCGGTTTCACTCAGAAAAACGGATCCGGGATTGCATAATTCAATGTCCGTGTAAGAGAATAGAACAGGAAAACAGCAGTCCCATTCCAATGAACATTCTTTTCAAGGAGACACCATGCAACTGATAAACAGCTCCGCCGCGCCGGAAGCCGTCGGCCCCTACTCTCACGCCGTGAAAGTCGGCCCTCTGCTCATCTGCAGCGGTCAGATTCCTCTGGATCCCAAAACCAAATCCATAGTTGGCCCGGGCATCCGTGAACAAACGGAACAGGTGCTCGCCAATATCCGGGCCGTTCTGGCCTCACAGGACCTCCAACTGGAGCATGTGGTCAAAACCACCATTTTCCTCACAGACCTGGAGGACTTCACCACCGTGAACGGCATCTACGCCCAGGCATTCGGCTCTCATCAGCCGGCCCGCTCCACCGTGCAGGTGGCGGCCCTTCCGCTTGGCGCCCGGATCGAGATCGAAGTCACCGCCGAAATCCTCTAAGACTTCCCATGCACGGCGATACCCTGACCCTGCTTCTCTGTATTGTGATCGGGTTCACCACCTGGCAGGGACTGAACCGTCCCGGCGTGATGGAGCGCTATCTCTTCAGCGCCGAACAGTTCCGTCTGCGCCGGGAGTGGCTCCGGCTGATCAGTCCGGCCTTTCTCCACGGCAGCTGGGGACACTTTGCCGGAAATGCCATTACCCTCTTTTTCTTCGGACGCAGCCTGGAAAATGCCCTGGGACCCGGTGTGTTGCTGGGCACGTTTTTCATCTCCGTGGCAGGCGGACATGCCCTGTGTCTGCTTCTCCACAAACACGAAGACTACCGGGCCATCGGTGCCTCAGGCGGGGCCCTGGGGATCCTGTTCAGCACCATTCTGCTTTTTCCGGGCATGACCCTGTTGATTTTCCCCATCCCCATCCCCATACCGGGCTGGCTGTACGCGCTGGGGTTCCTCTTTTACACCCTGTCCTCCATGCGCGGCGGCAGCGGGGCGGAGATGTCCGAGGCAGCCTTCACGGATTCGACCACGCCCGCTTCGGCACCTGCGGCGAGCTCAGCGCCGACCTCGGGCAGCTCCACGAAAAC
>CAZVCO010000206.1:4680-5834 GCA_964625795.1 uncultured Verrucomicrobiota bacterium
AGTCGGCCGATGTTTTTTACGCGGGCGGGGGGGTGCGCGGCGGCAGCGGGGTCAGTCACGAGGCTCATCTGGGGGGCATGCTGACCGGCGTGGCCGTCACCCTGCTGCAGCACCCCTCCCTTTTCCTCTCCCAGCCTTTGCTGATTGTGGTCATTCTGGGCATCAGCGGCATCGGCATCTGGTATTTTCACGCCAATCCGGGACGGGTTCCGGGGTTTTTCCGCATGGCCTTAAGGGACCGTCTCAATGCCCTCAGCAACCGCAGCTCACAGAAACGGGACCGCACTGTGGATGAGCTTCTGGACAAAGTGTCCCGGGAAGGCATTCAGAGTCTCACCCCGCGCGAGCGGGAGATTCTGCAACAGGCCTCGAAGCAGCGGGGAGGCCGGCGTTGAAACCCGCAGGATCTTTCTGGCCGCTGGCAAAGCTCACCTGCGTGGAGCTTCCGCGGCAGCCAGCCCTGCTGCTGCTCACCACGACCCTGGTCCTCTTCATTGGGTGTCTTCCCTTCCTGATCACCCACAACCTGGGCGAGGCCGGAAAACTGGTGCGCGACAGTTCACTGGCCATGATGTTTCTCGGCAGTCTGCTGCTGGCTGTGCCTTCCGCCTGCCATGCGGTCAGCTCGGAAATCCGCAGCGGAACGGCAGGGGCCATTCTCAGCAAGCCGGTGGGCCGTCTCCGCTTTCTGACGGCAAAATTTGCGGGGGTATCTCTGGTGATGCTCACCTTCAGCGGCATGGCTTTACTGGCGATACTCCTCGCCGACCGGGCCGCGGCTCGTGAATTCCAGGTGGGCTGGCGGTTTCTTCTTCCCATCTATGCCGCCATTCTGCTGGCCTACGTCGTGGCCGGAATCCTGAACTATCTGAGCCGGCGTCCGTTTTCCTCCACCGCCTTCTGGTGCATGGCCGTCTTTCTGCTCCTGGCCTTCCTTCTCACTCTGACAACCTCCGGAGGAGAATCCATGCAGGCGGTGGATCACGGCGGTCACACCCATGCCGTGCACTCTCCCGAGGAAGTGCCGGTACGCTGGGCCCTGCTGCCCGCCGGGGTGCTGCTCACACTGGCCGCCCTGATGATTCAGGCCCTGGCCCTGCTGTGCGCCCTGCGGCTGGCGGTGGTGCCGGCCCTATCGGTATGCGGCGGTTTTT
>CAZVCO010000207.1:0-1819 GCA_964625795.1 uncultured Verrucomicrobiota bacterium
GAACCCAAGGCCCAGTTCCAATGCCCGGTCGTCCGGTCCGTGGCCTAAAGGCACGACGGCCACTATCTGAAACGATTCTCCGCTGGAGTAGTCGCGGTTAAATCACGTCCTGTATGCGGCTGAGTTGATCCAGGAGCTGTGCGGTTTCGGTGCGCCACCAGAGATCGGAGCCGGTGTCCTGATAGACACGGTTGGCGTTGTCGTGCCGCTGCAGGGCCAGCCAGGCGTTGAAGTGAAGAAAGCGCATGGCGCGCAGGGGTTCGATCCACTGCAGGGTGTCCTGACGGAAGGGGCGGAACTGCCGGTATCCGCTGAGAAGCAGTTCCAGCTCGCGGGGGCAGTCGGCCGGCAGACCGGGCAGCAGCATCCAGAGATCCTGTACCGGCGGGCCGTAGACCATGTCGTCGAAATCGATCAGCCAGAGGCCGGCGGTGCCCGGACGGCGGAGCAGGTTGTTGGCGTGCAGATCCCCGTGCAGGCGGGTGAACTCCTCCTCATCAAAGACCGGGGAAATGAGATCGATCAGATCGAGAGCGGCGTCCTCAAACCGGTCTTTGCTGTCGGGGGGACCATCCAGCAGATCCAGAATGGTGTCCAGATGCCCTTCGCTGGCCTCGTCCGGATGCCAGGTGAGGCGGTGTTCAGGCACGGCCAGATCCCCGGCGGCATGCACCCGGGCCAGGGTGCGGCCCAGTTCCTGCCAGTCGGCGTTGCGCGGCTCCTCGAAGGGTCGGCCCAGCTGACGGGGCATGATGCAGCACCACAGATCCTCCTCCTCTTCGAACAGGGTGGATCCCTCGTCATCCGTCAGCGGAGCCACCACCGGAATCTCGGCCTCCTGCAGATCATAGACAAAGGCGTGTTCCTCCTCCAGGGCCTCCACCGTCCAGCGGCCCGGTCGGTAGAACTTGACGACCACGGCTGATCCGTCGGCCAGTTCGACTTCGTACACCCGGTTGATGTAACTGGCCAGGGGGCGGCAGACCGGTTCCGCCTCCACCTGGAGGACGTCCTCCACCAGATCCATGACCCGGTCCGGGGTCAGCGACTCAAAGGCCTGCATGAGGAGGGTTCACAGGGAGGCGCAGAGGGCGCAGAGTTTTTGAAGCGACAGTGTAATGTGTTGAAGATGTATTCCACCTCCAAGACCAACCCTCTGTGACCTCTGAGTCTCCCCGTGCAATCACAACAGATGGTCCGGAAGGTGGTCTTGTGCCTGCTGTGCAGAAGATCCGCCTTCGCTGCGCTCCGGCGTGACGAGTTGGAGTTGGGAGATGGGAGATTGGGTGGTTGTGGTTCCACCAGCCAGCTGTAACGAGAGACCTAATTGATCAAGAACCGCGAGCAGGGTGTTGAGACGGACGCCGGGATTGCCATGCTCCAGATCGAACATGGCGGTTTTGCCGATCCCCGCCCGGTCCGCGCATTCCTTCAGCGTCCATCCTCTCGCCCTGCGCGCAGTGCGGATATGTTCGGCCAGTTCGGAGGGAGTGATGGACATGCGGGAGATGTGTGCGAAGGAAGCCGGGATGTCAAGGAGCGCGAACGTCCACCTTCGTGTTCCATAAAAAAATCCCGCCACGCGAACGGGGCGGGATGTGAGAACGAGGGTTGAGAAACTCTCTTACTTTTTGCGTTGGCGCAGGATTCCGAACGCCGCAAGCGCCGCCAGGCCGAAGAGGGCCAGGGTGGAGGGTTCGGGGATTAGAGTTACGGTGCCAGTAATCTCGACATCGTCACCGGACAAGTTCCGAATATATGATGTTCCAGCTGAAGACGCAGCGCCATCCCCATCAACTTGTAAAGAGCCAAACTGCCA
>CAZVCO010000207.1:1883-4215 GCA_964625795.1 uncultured Verrucomicrobiota bacterium
TACGTTCAATCCTGTCCAAGAACCGTCTCCACCCCCAGTAGAATCAGTTATTGTAAAGGTTGGTTGCAAAGTTAAGCTGCCAGTACCAATTTTATATCCCCATCTGCCAGTATTTGGAGCAGTACTACTTGACTGCATTTTATATTCAATACTATCGAAGCTTAGCTCATAACCAGAATTAGCTTGGAAAGTAAAACTGATGTAATCAGTAGATGAGGCAAAAGTATCCGAAGTATTCCATCCACTAGAGCTGAAAGCATCAGTGCGACTGGTACCATTCACATCTGTTCTTATGATGGCGGTACTGGATAAATTACTATTTTCTGTGGACGCAGCAAGTGATGCTGTTGTGCCAGACAAACCATCGGCATCGTAACCGAGTATAATCTGGGAATAGTTTGAGAGGCTTAGCCCGAGGGCTGCTGTGAGGAGGAGGAGTTTGGTTTTCATCGTCATGTTTCTTTGTGAGGGTCGTTGGACCGTGGTGTTTGAATCGGGTGCGAGGAAAGGTGCTTGCGTTGTATCATACGTCATTCAATTTGTGCAGCCCCTAAAAATCGAATTAAAATTGCATGAGCAAACCGTTAGGTGTTACGAAATAGGTTAATAGTTACAAAAAAGTAGCTCAATGTTCCGTTTTGTTCCCAAAAACATTATTTATTCACATTTAATACTTAATATTTACGTTCTGCATTTGGGTCTCTGGTGTGGCGCGATTCGTTTCCGCCTCCGGTTGATTGCGGAAGGCATCGTGCAGAGAGTGGCCGTCGCGCCTTCCACTTTCGCACTACGTGCTGCGGCGGGACATGTTAGCGACGGACCGGAACCCAAGGCCCAGTTCCAATGCCCGGTCGTCCGGTCCGTGGCCTGAAGGCACGACGGCCACTATCCGAAACCGATTTCTGGCGGATCCGTGCATGCCCACCGGGCGGGCCTGCCGGAAATTTAGCGGATTCCTGCTTTGTCTTTGTTCCCTGAGGTGTAGATAAGCGGCATGAACTCTTCAGTGGATATTCAGGCAAAAGTGGGATCTGCGTCGGAACGGGGACCGGGGGCAGCTCCGGGGTTGCTGGTGGCGCCGGAGGGATCTCCGCCGCCCCGGCTGGATGTGGTGATCTGGTCGGCAAAGGGGATGCGGCGTCAGGAGGGGGTGACGGTGGAGGTCATGAAGGAGCTGTATGCCGGATTGCAGGAGGACGAGCATTTCTGGCTGGATGTGAATGGTCTGGGCGATGCCTCGGTCATTGCGGAAATCGGTAAGGCGTTCGGACTTCACCGTCTTTCGGTGGAGGATGCCATGCATCTGCATCAGCATCCCAACACCCAGACCTATGAGGACTTTCTGTTCACCGTGCTGCAGGTGCCGGAATGGGAGGAGGATGAGGTGGATTTCGAGCAGGTGTCCCTCTGGCTTGGCCGGGGATATCTCATCACCATGCAGGCCAAAGAGGCCTCTGCTCTGGCCAAGGTGAATGACCGCTTCAGACTGAAGGGCGGCCGTTTGCTGCAGAGCGGTGTGGCGTATCTGTACTACGTGGTGCTGGATCTGCTGGTGGACGCGGCCTTTCCGGTTTTGGATGTGCTGGACGAACGGGTGGAGGCACTGGAGGCGGAGCTGCTGGAGGATGGCAGCCGGGTGGCGATCAGCGTATTGCACGATTTGCGGGGAGAGGTGATGCGCCTGCGCAGGGTACTGTGGAATCAGGTGCGGGTGCCGGATCAGCTCCTGAAGCAGCTCAGCTCTGACATTCCGGCAGATATTCTGCCATACCTGCGCGATGTGCAGGATCATGCCCACCGCGCCCTGGACCTGGCCGATCATCTTCGGGAATCCGCCGCCGCTCTGCTGGATCTCCACCGATCGGTGTCCAGCACCCAGTTGAACGAGGTGATCAAACTCCTCACCATCATCTCCACCGTGTTTATCCCGCTGACCTTTATTGTCGGCATCTACGGTATGAACTTCAATCCGGAGGCCAGTCCCTACAATATGCCGGAACTGGACTGGGTATACGGCTATCCGTTTGCCTGGGGACTGATGCTGGTCTCACTGCTGGGTATGCTCTGGGTCTTCCGCCGCAAGGGATGGCTGTAGAGCGGCTTCGCCGCGCATGGGGCATGGGATGCGGCTACGCCGCGCATGGGGCATGGGGGACGGAAACATCGTAATCGTAATCGTGATCATACGCGTAATCGAATTCCTTTTTGAACATGCCTGACCGGGCGGGACGGGGCAGGGGATCACGAGTACGATCACGATCACGGTTACGATAAAAATCACTTACGGGCCATTGGCCGTGGAGCTTGATGGTTTCTTCATCTCTTCCGCGCA
>CAZVCO010000207.1:4225-5781 GCA_964625795.1 uncultured Verrucomicrobiota bacterium
TGTTTAGAGATCTGGTTATGCACTCCTTCTGGAATACGACTCTGACTCCTTCCGACGCGCCTGTTGTGCTTGAGGCGGGTGAGATCCGTATGGGGCTGAAGGTGGAGGAGGGCGACTGGCTGTTGGCGATTTTGCGGGATGAGGCGGATCGGGAACCCCTGGTGCAGACCGGCACGGAACTTGGAGACGTCGAGCCCGAATGGCGCCGGATCGGGTCGGTGGAGGAACTGCCGAAGATCCGGGTGACGCCCGCGTATCCGGACCGGGCGCTGGTGGTTCGCCCCAAAGTGGCCTATGCGCTGCTGCCCAATGAACGGGTTCATTTTTACGTGAGCGTGCCGGTGTGGATCCGGCTGGTGAGTCCCAAAGAGTTCACTCTGTTTCAGGTGCCGGTCTACACGCTGAGCAATACCTGGTTCGGACTGCCGACGGCAGGGGAGCTGGCGTATGCCATGCGCACCTGGGCCAGAAGATCGACTGAGGAGCTTGAGCATCATCCGCTGCGTGCGGTGTGTCCGGTGCGGGTGAAAAATCAGTCGAAAGAAACTGTCACCTTCGAACGTATCTGTATCCGTCCGCAGTTTCTGAGTTTGTTTGAGGATGAGAGACTGGGGCTGTGGGCCAACGAGTCCAGTATGATTTTCCGATCGGATCAGGAGGCCAACCGGGTGGCCTATGCCCGAAACCCTCCCACCAACTTGAAACGGCCCCACCGCTGGATCAAGGGAACCGACGAGGCGACGAGGTCCCATCTGTTCCGCGCCTTCAGCGGGAGTAAAGGATTTTTCAATGAATGACGCTCTGACCCTTCTGACTACGACGGTGGCGCGCACCCCGGAAGCCTGGATACGGGCTCTGGTGATTCTGATCGTGGCGAGTCCCCTGATCCGCATCAGCGCCAACATTCTCCGCCGTACCCTGAAAAAGCGGTATTCCGCCCAGGCGGCCATGGTGGGGTTTCATCTGGTCAATTACGGCGGCGGCACCATTCTGCTGTTGACGGTGATGGCCGAACTGGGCTTCAAAATCTCCACCCTGCTGGGGGCGGCCGGGGTGCTGGGAGTGGCGATCGGTTTTGCCTCCCAGACCAGTCTCTCCAACCTGATCAGCGGCATCTTTCTGATCTGGGAGCGCCCGTTTGAAATCGGAGATGTGATCAATATCGGCGACGTGACGGGTATTGTGGAGGAGATCGATCTGCTGTCGGCCAAAATCCGCAAGTTTGACAACACACTGGTCCGCATTCCGAACGAAACACTGATTAAAACCTCCTTCACCAATGTCACCCGGTTCCCCATTCGCCGCATGGATATCCCGATCGGGGTGGCCTATAAGGAAGACATTTCAAAAGTCATCGAAATCCTCACGGATGTTGCCGACAACAACCCCTATTGCCTGGACGAGCCCGCGCCATTGATCATTCCGCTCACGCCGGCGGCTGCGAGTCGGGAGAGATCGACGTCGTACCGCGATCGGACGTCGGAGGCGAGGTCGGCGAAGCAGGCCGCCTCTCCGGTTTCGGCGCAGACCACCCGGTAGCCTGCCGCGGACAGGTT
>CAZVCO010000208.1:0-4428 GCA_964625795.1 uncultured Verrucomicrobiota bacterium
GGCCCTGCTGGCGTTTCCGCCCGGGCTGACCTGGGAATCAGCTCTCAGCGACCGGTATTCTTCGCCAAACCGCATGGTCTATATGCGGGAATGGGTGATTTTTTTCCGTGATCAGTACCGCAAAGCCCGTCAACTCGCCGAGGAGGCCCCCCGTGCGTAAATCTTCCGCCTGGACCATCTTCCTGTTGACTCTGGCCGTATTCGGCGCCGCCTTTATTTTTCCTCTGGCCCTGGTGATCCGCAATGGATTTGTCGGACCGGACGGACGGGTGTCTCTGGAGTATGTGATCGGGGTGTTCCAGAATCCGATCTATCTGGAGGGGCTCCTAAACAGCCTGCGGCTGGCCATCGGCACCACTTTGTTGGCCAGTCTGATCTCACTTCCGCTGGCCTGGCTGTCGAACCGCTTCACCTTTCCCGGAAAGAAGTGGGTGAATGCCCTGCTGCTGGTGCCCATGATTCTGCCGCCCTTTGTCGGGGCCATTGGATTCCAGCAGATTCTGGGTCAGTATGGCGTGTTGAACACCCTCTTCGGTCTGGACATCGACTGGCTGGGCGAAGGGCGCTGGGTCGGGGTGATTCTGCTGCAGTCGCTGGCCCTGTATCCCATCCTGTATTTGAACCTGTCAGCGGCCCTGGCCAATATTGATCATGCTATGGAGGAGGCGGCGGAAAACCTGGGCGCCACGGGATGGACGAAGTTCCGCCGCATTACGCTGCCGCTGATCATGCCCGGATTTTTTGCCGGCGGCACCATTGTCTTTATCTGGTCGTTCACCGAACTGGGTACTCCGCTGATCATGAATTACACCCGCTGCGCCTCGGTGCAGGTGTATGATGCGCTCAAGGAGATCGGCAGCAGTCCGTTTCCCTTCGCCCTGGTATTCGTCATGCTGGTGGTGAGCGTCAGCCTCTATTCGATCAGCAAGATCCTCTTCGGAGGGCAGGCGCATGCGATGCAGGGCAAAGCGGCCACCACCTTTCAGGAAAGACCCATGACCGGCTGGAAAGGCTTTCTCACCCTCCTGCCGTTCCTGCTGGTCATCTTTTTTGCGCTGCTGCCTCACCTGGGGGTGATTCTGACCAGTTTCTCGGCTCCAGGCGGATGGTACCGAAGCGTGCTGCCCCAGGTCTGGACCGGTGCAAATTATGTCGAGGCACTGGGCCATTCCATGACCGTGAGCAGTATCCGCAACAGTCTGACGTTTTCACTGCTGGCCGTGATGTTCAATCTGGTCTTCGGTGTGGCCATTGCCTTTGTGGTGGTGCGCTCCTCCATCAGAGGCCGGGGCATCCTGGACGGACTGGCCATGCTGCCGCTGGCAGTGCCGGGCCTGGTCATGGCTTCCGGCTATCTGGCGGCCAGCTCCCGGCTCTCGAATATGGAGGTGGTGCGCAACAGTGACTGGCTGCCGCATTTGCTGGACGTGAAAACCAATCCCGCCCTGTTTCTGGTGCTGGCCTACAGCATCCGGCGTTTGCCCTACATGGTCCGCTCCGCGGTGGCGGGGCTGCAGCAGACCAGCGCGGGTCTGGAGGAGGCCGCGGCCAATCTGGGGGCGCCCCCTCTGGTCAGCCTGAAACGGATCACCCTGCCGCTGATCACGGCAAACCTTATTGCGGGGGCATTGCTGGCTTTCGCCTTCAGTATGCTGGAGGTGTCGGACAGTCTGATGCTGGCCCAGCGGGAGGATTTTTATCCGATCACCAAGACGATTTATGAGCTCTTTCAATTGATCGGCACCGGAAAATTCATCGCGGCTGCCCTGGGAGTCTGGGCCATGCTGTTCCTGGCGGTCACGCTGGTCGGCAGCAGTCTTATGCTGGGGAAAAAACTGGGAGCGCTGTTCCGGGTATGAGAGGACCGGTTTTCTGTATTTGGGTGCTGATGCTGCTCTCCTCTCCTGGTGGCTGGACGGAGGAGGAATCATTGGATCCCTCAATTTTCGACGGAACGAATTTGGAGAAATCGGAGCCCGCCCCCACCGCGCCTCCTCCGTCTGGAACCGGCGAGACGGGTCAGGAGGATGTCATGACCAGTGAAGATTCTGCGGCGGTTGAATCAGGAGGAACACTTCCTGAGCCGCCTGTAGAAGAGGCTGCAGTGGAACCCACAACAGACCCCGGAATAGAGGGGGAACCGGAGGAGGAAGGCGGAAGCGCGGAGCCGGAACCTGAAGAAGAGGAGGTGCCCGGGGAGGAGGTGGCATCTCCCGGTTCACCTGTGCCGGCGGCACAGCAAAGCCGGGCAGGGGAGCAGGTGGAAACCCGCGACCGTATTACTCCCGGTCAGGCGGTGGATCTTCCCTGGGATTTATAGGGAAGTAAGCGTACTCTGCTCTATCAGCGGATGCGGATATTCAGCAGGGAGGTGTCCCGCGTTATCGTCGGCTTCGGGTATCTCCGTTCGGCGATTCCAATTGAACGACGTGAGGAGGCGATGTCTGAAATGCGACGGGTGTGTCCCCGGTAGGTGATGGTGGACGTGTACGGGGTGACATAGCAGAAGCTGACCGGGCGCTGTCTGTTCTGCCGGTCGGCGGCCAGAAGCCGGGCCACAGCGGCTTCACTCTTGGCTTTGGCTGCCTGGAGTTCAGCTTCGATCACCCGCTCTTCCAGGCGGGCCAGGCGTTCCTCTTTGGCAGCCTCCTCTTTTTCGGCCCGGGCTAGCTGAAGGGCCTGCTGATAGGGAATGCCGATTTCCACCCCAGGATAACGCTGACGGAACGACGTCCAATAGTTCACCTGTTCACGGCCGGAGAGGGAATTGAGTTCGCCAGACTCCAGCAGGGCCGCCAGAACCGCCTGACCTTCTTTCTGCCGTTCTTCCCGTTGACGGGCCAGTTCTTCCTGAAGGCGTGCATGTTCCTCTTCGGAAATCAGCGCGATGTAGGTGACCTCGCCGTTACGGGTACGGATCTCGCCGCGGTCGTAGGCATATACGCCGGTGGTGGCGGTTTGAATCAGCCCGTTGGGTTCTCCCAGAACCTCCTGAATACGGGAGGCCTCATCCCCGATCTGTAAAGGAGTAACGCTTTGCTCCGCTACGGCGATGGACAGAGTAAATAGAGAAAGAAGAATGATCTTCATAGTTCTATTCTAGGGGCATTTCAGTGAAAACTCAATAGACAAGCGCTGGTGAAACCTCTCCGGGGCGCATTCCGCACCGGCGGACAAGCCCGGAATTGGTGACAACGGAAGGGTTCCAAGCATGGATCTGACAGACGTCGGTTTGCGAATAGTGGCTGACGTGTCCCGCCGTAGCACGTAGTGCGAAGGAGGAAGGCGCGACGGCCACTCTCTGCAACATGTATTCCGTAATCAACCAACCCTCTGAGGACATTCCGTTCGCGTCACCAATGATGAGATACGCTCCCTTCTCCGGGCACCTGGGCCAGAATCCTGCAGGCGGTGACATATACCGGTCCGCCAGCTTTCCACCAGCGGTCTGAAGGAATGTCCCAGCCGCCGTCCCGGTTCTGCAGGTCACGGAGTCCGGCCAGAAAATCATCCGGCTGTTCCACCCGGCTGCGGAGGAAGTCCCGGTAGGCATCCGGCAACGGAGCCGATGTTGGAACAGAGGGCCGCTCATGGGTGAATGCGCTGGCCATCCAGGTCAGGGCCTCCCGGGAAATCGGGGGGAGAGTGCTTTCCGCCCGGTATTCCGGGGCCCCGGTGGTGTTGAACCGTTGATCCAGCCACGCGGTGGCCCGGGTCAGGGCGTCGTCCCTTCCCGGCAGGGGGCCGGATCGGGAAAGGAGTTGAACCGCCCACCAGGTCACGGCGCTGTTGGGGGTGGTGGACTCCCGGTAGGCATAGGGAGTTGCGGACAGATACCCCCAGCCGCCACTGATGTGTTGCGCCTGAATCAACTGGTGGAGGCGGTCGTGGAGCAGCCGGCTCCGCTCCGGATCAGGCGAAAGCTGATTGGCTTCCTGCAGGACATATAAACTGAGGACATCATTATAGAAATCCTGCCCCTCCCTGGAAAAGGGCGGAGAGGCCTCCAGTTCTGAGGTCAAGTAGGTCACGGCTTTCCGGATGTGATCCGGCGGGACATAGGCGGGGGACTTCAACAGAGCCAGGGTGGCCAGGCTGGTAATGCCGCGGGTGAAGCGTTCATGTTGCGGAGCGGCCGGATTGATCCAGGATCCATTTTCGGACTGGGTGGAGGTGAGCCACTGCACGCCCTTTTCGGCGGAGACGACCCGGTGGGAGGTGGGCCGGCCGGATTCCCGCAGATCGGACAGTTGACGTCCCAGAAAAAATGCCGCGACGGCGCAGGCCGTCAGGGTCAGGGAATTTCGCAGGGAGTGTCGAAGCCGGGCATGCCGGTGGACCCGGTCCATGACCTGTTGCTGAAAGGATTCTGACACGTCCATGTCACCGGTGCGGTCGAGAAGAGAGGGGAAGGGATCGTTGTTCATG
>CAZVCO010000208.1:4438-5775 GCA_964625795.1 uncultured Verrucomicrobiota bacterium
CAGCTTGTCCTTCGAGGCGGCAATGAGCTGCGTTTTCAGGTCGTCTTCGAAAATGTCTTTCAGGCGTTTGGTGGCATGATGAAGACGGCTTTTCACTGTGCCCTCCGGAATCTCCAGAATTTCGGCCACCTCCGTCTGGGCCAACCCGTCGAAATAACTGAGGACCACGACATCCCGCTGCTTGGCGGGAAGTTGCTTAAGAGCCCAGAGGACATCATTCCTGCGTTGCGGGTCCGGAGAGCGGTGTGCGGGATGCGGTTCAGCGCGGTAGGCGTTTTCGCGTCGGTCTTTCCGGGCCGATTTCCGGACATAATCAATCCATACCCGTTCCGCCACCTTGAACATCCACGTACGGAAGGCTGCGGTGGGGCGGTACCGTTTCCGGGCTTTGTAGATGCGGAAAAACGTTTCCTGGGCAAGGTCCTCATATTGATCATGAACGCCGCGGCGGCGGAAATGGTTCACCAGCATGCGCTGATATCGATCCATGAGACTTTCAAGGGCTCCGGTGTCGCCTTTGCGAAGCCTCATCATGACATCTTCATCGGACAGTTCCACCCGGGAGGCCTAGCCTGATTCCACCGTTGAGGAAAGGAGATTTTCCGGATTCCCCCATTCTCCATGGTTGCAGTTGTCGTTTGGATTTGTGAGAGAAACCTGATGACGGTTCAAGCACTGAAAAAACAGATGTTGGAGCGGGTGCTTCGTGCCCGGGTGTATGATGTGGCCGTGGAGACGGCGCTGGAGCGCCTGCCCCGTTTAAGTGATCGCGTCGGGGCCGAAATCTATGTGAAGCGTGAAGATACCCAGCCCGTTTTTTCATTCAAGTTGCGTGGAGCCTACAACCGGATGCGCCTGCTTACGGAGGAGGAACGTGAAAACGGTGTGGTGTGCTCCTCTGCCGGGAACTGGTGGGTTTCAACTTCTTCCCGGTAAGCCGCCAGCGCCGCCAGCATGCTCTGGTACAGCTCGGCATAACGGCGCACGAACTTGGGCGTGAAACGCTCGAACAGGCCAAGCACGTCGTGGTAGACCAGAATCTGGCCGTCCGTGACGTTGAACACCTGCCCTGCCGCCTTCGGATGTTGTGCAGCCAAAACAGCCGCCCGTACAAGATCGTCAATAAAAATCATCGTCCGACGATTCTCACCGTTGCCGATAGGCCAGAATAGACCGCGTCGAAGCGCCTTCACAAGGGATCGATAATTGCCCTGCAGGCGAGGGCCATATACTGCAGCAAGGCGCAGGATCACAAACGACGACGAACGCGGGCTGCCTTGAAAAATCTTGCGAATCCCCTCTTCCGAATGACTTTTTGTTTCGGCGTAAAGCGATTG
>CAZVCO010000209.1:0-5747 GCA_964625795.1 uncultured Verrucomicrobiota bacterium
CACCCGGTCTCGTTCATCCAGCTGGGTCACCAGGGTCTTCATGGCCCGTTTCACCAGAGGCAGACGGTTTCCGCCCCTCATCGAGCCCGACACATCCAGCAGGTACACCAGATTCAGCGGGGGGCGTTCCTCAGCACGGATCTCTTTGCCTTTCAGCGCGACCCGGACCAGTCGATGCTCCGGAGCCCAGGGGCAGGCCATGGCCTGCATGTGGGCCACAAAGGGGGACCCGTCCGTCGGCGCGGCATAGTCATAGGTGAAGTAATTGATCATCTCCTCAATCCGAACCGCATCTTTGGGAGGGAGACGTCCCTCGTTGAGCATGCGGCGGACCACCGAATAGGAGGCGGTATCCACGTCGATGGAAAAAGTGGAGAGCGGATGATCCTTCACCCGTCGGAATCCATTCGTCTCAATCACATCAAATTCATCCTGACTGGGACTGAGCATACCCGCCGGTGCCTCCTGATCCATCATCACGGCAGCAGACCCCAGGGCCGACATGGAGCTGACTTCATTCAGCTGTCTGCGCGTCCGGCTGAGCCCCAAGGCCTTGCGGACGGGTTGCGATACCAGAGGTTCGCTTACAGATTCCAGTCTGCCATCCAGCTTCTCCTCTTCAGGTGCCGGGGAGGTGAAACCAGCAAAAGCATCTGCCGGCGGGGCCTGAGGGACCGGGGGCTGTACCGGGTCGGGAACCGTAGAGGTTTCCTCTCTTTCCAACGGCAGATCCATGGCCGGGGCTTTTTCGCCGGCAGCATCTTCAAGGGGGAGGTCATACTCGATGCTATCCACCACCTCAATCGTCTGCCGTGGCGGTTGAAGGGCGGGGATCATCAGCACCCCCGTTACCAGCAGAGCCAGCACCGCGGCAATCCCGATCAGAGGGGAAGGCAGTCCCTTTGGTTTCCTTTTCTTTATCTGTGTACGGATCTGTTCTTTCTGCAGATCCTGTAATTCAAGAGTGGGCTCATGGGCAAAATGACCGGAGAGTGTACTCTCCAGATTCCGCATTTCTTTCAGCCAGGCAGCGGCGTCCGGGTTGGACTCCACTTCGGACTCCAGAGCTTTGGCTTCCTGTTCGTTGCATTCGCCCAACAGGTAGGCGGTCCATTTGGGGTCTTCGGGATTGAAATTGTTCATGACTGTACTCCTTGGAGCTGGTTCAACTCGTGGCGCAGGGATTTCAGGGCGGTGTGGAGAATAAACCCCACGTTGCTCTCGGTGATCTGCAGAACTTCGGCGATCTGCCGGTAACTCAGGTTTTGTTGAAACTTGAGGCGTACGGCCTCCTGTTGCCGCTCCGGGAGCGAGGCCAGGAGCCGCGGGAGGTGGGATTCGGAATCCCGTCGTGCGGAGGTTTCGTCCGGACGGGGGGCGAGGTCGGTTAAACCGGCCGCGTGTCCATCGCTGAGATATGTCATGGGTTTTTCCTTTTTGCGGAGGTCCAGCACCCGGGTGCGGCAGACCCGAAACAGCCAGGCGGCTTCGTGTCCTTTCACTTTGTCCGGATGCGTTTTACACAGCCTCAAAAACGTTTCCTGCACCGCATCCCTCGCGGTCGCGTCATCCCCGCAGATCGAACGGGCATAGCGGCAGAGGGGCTGTTGATACTCCTCCACCAGATTCTGTATCCAGTTTGATTGATCATTCATAACAGAACCTGTGGCGGGGATGAGGACAGTCGTTTCATAGGCTTCATGTGGACAACGACGGAGGAACGGGTTTCTTAGAAGAAAGTTTAAAAATGAAACAGGATGAACAGGAGAATCAGGATTCAGAAGGTCGAAGGATGGTTGAATTCATCACGATTGATGAACGCCAGCAAAGGGAAATTCTGAACATCCTGTTCATCCTGTTACAAAAGACATCTCCTACTATAGGTCGTCCTTGACATCTCACTAACCTACCATATGTGGTATCTATCGACTACGGAATTCGTGGGAGAGAGGCCGGGAATCCGGCCCGCCGAAGGTGTAACCCTCCCCGGAAACTCTCAGGCAAAAGGACCCCGGGTTCCGTCGGTCTCTGGAGAGCCGTCCCCTCAGGGGGCGCACCGAAGGAGTGAATACTCTCAGGTTATCGGACAGAGCGGGGGAAAACCACTTCCAACCCTTCTATCCGAGTTTCCATGACATCGACCTCCTCCTCCCTCCCCGCCTGGCTTTCCGGCCTTGAGCCCCCGCAGTTTGCCTCCCGTCATCTGGGCAGTTCCGATGCCGACCTGCAGCAGATGTGTGCATCTGTGGGCACCCCGTCTCTGGACCACCTGACCAAAGAAATTCTGCCACCCGGTATTGTGCGGGAGACGCCCATCGACATCCCCGCAGGATGTTCAGAGGAACAGGCTCTGTCGGAACTGCGGGCCATCGCGGATCAGAACACGGTGTCCACCAGCCTGATCGGTCAGGGCTATCATCCCAGTCATCTGCCGCCGGTAATCCTCCGCAATATTCTGGAGAATCCCGGCTGGTACACCCAGTACACCCCCTACCAGGCCGAGATCGCCCAGGGTCGTCTGGAAATGCTGCTCAACTTCCAGACCCTGGTCACCGAACTGGCCGGACTGCCTTTTGCCAATGCCTCTCTCCTGGATGAAGCCACCGCGTTTGGCGAAGCCCTGGGGATGGCCGTGGCACAGGGCCGTGGCAAACGGACGCTGGCGCTGGTGGATGAAGGCCTGCATCCGCAGAACCTCGAGATTCTCAAAGCCCGGGCACGCTCGCTGAATCTGGAGCTTCAAATCGGCAATGTCCTCGAGATGGACGTCACCCAGGAGGTCTGCGCGGTCCTTCTCCAGTCACCGGACACCGAGGGACGGGTACGCCATACCGATCTGGCACCGCTGGCCGAAAGGACGCACGAAGCCAAAGCCCTGCTGGTGGTGGGTGTGGATCCTCTGGCCCAGTGCCTGCTGGACACTCCCGGCCCACTGGGAGCGGATATCGTGGTGGGCTCCACCCAGCGCTTCGGCCTTCCCATGGGCTGCGGGGGCCCGCATGCCGGCTTCATGGCCACCACCGATGCCCTCAAACGCCGCATGCCCGGCCGCATCGTGGGGGTGTCTATCGATACCCGCGGCAAGTCGGGCTACCGTCTGGCCCTCCAGACCCGCGAACAGCACATCCGCCGGGAAAAAGCCACCTCCAATATCTGCACCGCCCAGGCACTGCCCGCCATTCTGGCCACGGCCTATGCCATGTATCACGGTCCCGACGGTCTGCATCGGATTGCCGCCCGGGTGGCCACTCTGACCCGGGCGCTGCGCCAGACGCTGCAGGACAACGGGATCGAGCTTTCTCCGGGTGGCGGCTTCGATACCGTGGTGGTCCTTCTCACCAAAGACGAAGTTTCCAGCTGTCTGACGCAGGCCGAAGCCTCTCAGCTTCGGTTCCGGAAGATTTCCGAAGGCCGGATCGGCATCAGTCTGAACGAAACCACCTCTCTTCAGGACCTCAACCGCATCGCGGCCTGCTTCGGAATCAAAAGTATCTCTCCCCCCTCTGCGGCCTCACTGCCCGTCCGGACAGATTTCCTGAAGCAGGAGGTGTTTAACCGCTATCACAGTGAGCACGAGATGCTTCGGTATCTGCACCGTCTGCAAGGCCGGGACCTGTCGCTCACCCACAGCATGATCTCGCTGGGATCCTGCACCATGAAACTCAATGCCACTGCGGAAATGATCCCGGTCACCTGGCCGGAAATCGGACACCTTCATCCTGCCGCTCCGGAGGCCGACCTGAAGGGATACGAGCGAATTGGACGTGATCTGGAGGCATGGCTGAGCGACATCACCTGTCTGCCGGCCTGCAGCCTGCAGCCCAATGCCGGATCCCAGGGCGAGCTGGCCGGGCTGGTGGCCATCCGCGAATACCATCTCGCCAACGGAGAGGGTCAGCGATCCACCTGCCTCATTCCCACCTCCGCCCACGGCACCAACCCGGCTTCTGCCGTTATGGCCGGATTCGAAGTGGTGGCCGTGGCCTGCGATCAGGCCGGGAACGTGGATCTGGAGGATCTCCAGGCCAAGATCGATGCCCACCGCGACACCCTGGGGGCGCTGATGATCACCTATCCCTCCACCCACGGGGTGTTTGAGGCTGAGGTAAAGGAGATCTGCAAGGCCGTCCACCAGGCGGGCGGTCAGGTCTATATGGACGGAGCCAACATGAATGCCCAGGTGGGCATCACCGCGCCCGGCCTCATTGGAGCGGATGTCTGTCATCTGAATCTGCACAAAACCTTCTGTATTCCCCACGGAGGGGGCGGACCGGGAATGGGCCCCATCTGCGCCGGCGAACACCTGCGTGATCATCTCCCGACCAGCCCCTTTGAGTCGCCCGAACGGTCCCTGGCCATCTCGGCCACTCCGATAGGCAGCGGATCCATCCTGGTGATCAGCTGGATGTATATCCGGATGATGGGGCCGGAGGGACTCCGCCGGGCCACCCAGGTGGCGCTGCTCAATGCCAACTATATGGCCAAACGGCTGGAGCAGGCCTATCCGGTCCTCTACAAAGGGGCAAACGGAAGGGTCGCGCATGAGTTCATCCTCGATCTGCGGGAACTCACGGCGGCCTCCGGTCTGAAGATCGATGATATCGCCAAACGGCTGATTGATTACGGGTTCCATGCCCCCACCATGTCTTTCCCGGTGCCCGGAACGCTGATGGTGGAGCCGACCGAAAGCGAAAGCCGGGCCGAACTGGACCGCTTCTGCCAGGCCATGGAGTCCATCCGTAAAGAGATTCAGGCTGTGCTGGACGGAGATCACGCCGCCGAGGCGTCACCTCTGGCTCACGCCCCCCATACCGCCGATGACCTTACGGGGGAGTGGGACAGGGTCTATTCCCGTACGGAAGCCGCCTTTCCGCTGGATTGGGTACGGGAGAGAAAATTCTGGCCATATACAAATCGGATTGACAATACCTATGGCGACCGCAATTTGATATGCACCTGCGAGTGGGACCCCACCCCCTGATTTTGTATGACACAGCTTTTGACCACCCCCTTGACCCCCTGGCATCAGGACGCCGGCGCCACCCTGTCCGGATTCGGCGGCTACTCCATGCCCCTCTGGTATAAGGCCGGACCGATAAAGGAACACCGCGCCGTGCTGACCGGGGCCGGGCTTTTTGACACCTCGCACATGTCCGAACTGGTGGTGGAAGGTCCGGATGCCTACCGCCTGTTGCAAAAGGCCCTGAGCAAAGACCTCGAACAGTGCCTACCCGGCGGCAAACCTCTGACGACCGGCCGCGCCACCTACGGTTTTTTTCTCAAAGAGAACGGTCACCTGCTGGATGATGCCATCGTCATGATGGAGGCCAAGGACACCTTTCTGGTGGTGGTGAATGCCGGCATGGGTGCTCCGGTGAAGGATCATCTGCTGAGCCTCGGTGCTGACCTGGATGTTGCGGTGAAAGATCTCACCGGGAAATGCTGCAAAATCGACCTTCAGGGCCCCCGCGCCCTGCATATTCTCAAGAAGGTCATGCGGCCCTGCCGTCAACTCGACCGCGCCATTCCCTATTTCGGGTTTGTGGGTCACTATGACCATCTGCAGGAGGACGTTGTCACCCTGGACGGATACGGAGTGCTGGTCTCGCGAACCGGTTACACTGGAGAATTCGGCTTCGAACTCTTTGTGCGGACAGACGGATGTATCCCGCTGTGGGAGGCCCTGCTGGAGGCAGGCAAAGAGGAGGGCCTCCTTCCCTGCGGTCTGGGTGCCCGGGACAGCCTTC
>CAZVCO010000210.1:0-916 GCA_964625795.1 uncultured Verrucomicrobiota bacterium
CAAAAATACTGGCCGGAGAGCTCAAAAAAGGCGCTTTCGACCTGGTGGTTGCCGGTCACCGGGCCGTGGATGACGACAACTTTCAGGTGGGGCCGGCAGTTGCCGAATTCATGGGCATTCCCCATATCTCCATGGTGACCCGGCAGGAAGTGGCGGAGGGAAAGATCCGCCCGCGGTCCGACACGCCGGTCAACGCGAAAGACATAGCGCCCATCACCCCGGCCGCGGTGATCTGTCTGCAGCAGCTGCTGGCCCAGCCGGACCCCGCCCGCGTCCTTCGCCTGCGGCTGTTCCCCGGTCAGGTCACCGAACTGGCCCATCACCTGCAGCGCTTCACCGCCTGGCATCTGGATCTGGATCTGCGGTCGCGGTCCCGGGCGCTGGCCTGGTGCTGAGTTCGAAGGGGGCCACCCAGGGGGGAACCGGACAGTCCAGCAGATCGGCAATCACCCGGAACAGCTCCACCTCCTCCACTGTCATCTGCTGATCATGCGTCATGCAGACCAGTGCGGCCCCCAGAAACCATTGCTTCACCCTGTAAGAAGAGGTTTGCAGCCGGGACAGTGCCTGCTCCAAAGATCCCCAGGTCTGCAGATCGGTCTCCTTCCAGCTGTACTCGCCTTTGGTGGCCTTCAGGGCCTTCACGGCAGCATCAAATGCCTTCTGTGCCGCCGCTTCGTCCCGGTGGCCGGCCCTGGCCAGCGCTGACAATACCAGCGACGCCTCATCCGCCAGACCCCGCAATGCATAGTAATTGACGTAAGGTCTGCGGGGCGCCAGTCCGAAATGAGGATCGAGATGGTGACGCAGCAAGGTTCGCAGGGCGAATTCCGTCAGGGTCACGCGGTTGTCCTGCAGCGCCAGGTCATCAATCCTGTCGCGGAACCCCTCGTACTGGGCGGCGGACAGATGGCGT
>CAZVCO010000210.1:926-5635 GCA_964625795.1 uncultured Verrucomicrobiota bacterium
CAGGGCCAGATCCAGCACCGGCAGCCGGAGCTCCGGGGTGAGCACCTCAAACACCGGTCTGGCCCGGTTCAGTTTCTCCAGCGTCTGAGGCTCCAGACGGGCCGCCAGTACGTCCAGTTGCAGGGCGCGGAGATCCTCCTTCTCATCCAGCAACATCCAGTAGATGACGGTCCGCGCACCGTGAGGATCCTCCAGATGACGCCGCAATTCGGCGGAGATGGATGCGATCAGTGCTTTGGCCCGCTCCACATGCGGCTCCAGCGGCTTTCCGACATGATCCAATAATTCCCGGGGAGATGACATCTGCTCAGACGGCCCGGGCCGTTTCACCCCCTCATGCAGAATCGCGGCCGTCATCGCCGCCCGGGTAGGTTGGGTGAAGAAGTCCACCACATTCGGCTTCTCCTTCTTCAGGGCCTCTGAAGGAACATCTCCGGCCCTTCCAAGCTCCTCCCGCAGATCTTCCAGAGACGCCCGGGTAAACACCCCGTCAAAGGACGGGATCAGCCAGGTGATCCGTTTCACCAGCGGGGGATGGGTGGGAAACCCACTGAGGCGCAGGCCGGAGGCGAAAAAACAGTGACACACCTCCTCCACTCTGGGATTTCGGATGCGTGATCCGGTGTCGATCCGGCCGATTTTGATCAGCGCATGGCCCAGCCCCTCCGGATTGCGGGTAAACTGAACCGCCGAGGCGTCGGCCAGCCGTTCCCGTGACCGCGAGACACAGGCCTTGATCATCCGGCAGTAAAACAGGCCGATACTCCCCACCACGTTCAGGGCAAATCCGAAAATCAGAATCACCGCGCCCCCTTTTCCGGACCGGGAACGGGTGACCCGGCCGGCATCCCCGACCGCCTCCACCAAGGCCCGCCCGGTCATCGAAATCACCATCAGCCCGTGCACCACCCCCATCAGGTGAAGATTCAGCGCCATATCGCCATTGAGAATATGGCTGAATTCGTGGGCCACCACTCCCTGCAACTCACTGCGGCTGAGGCCCTCCATGCATCCTTTGGATACCGCCACCACCGCTTCGGACGGCCGATGCCCGGCGGCGAAGGCATTGATTCCCCTCTCCCGCTCCAGCACATACACCCCCGGCACCGGGGTGCCGGAGGCAATGGCCATCTCCTCCACCACATTGCGCAGACGCCGCTCAAAAAAATCCTCTGTGGCCGGAGGAATTTCCCTGCCTCCCAGGGTCATCGCGATTCCGCCGCCCCCCTGGGATGAGAGCTCCGAAATTTTCATCAGCGATCCCATGGCCACGATCACAAAGGTCGTGAGGGTCACCACCACAAACACGTTTGGACGCCACCACGGAAACGGACCCCCGGCCTCCACCTCCACCCATGCGTACAGCCAGGCGGCCTGCACCACGACGTACACCATGGCGATGGTGCAGAGCACCGCCAGGCTGAACAACAGAATCAGCCACCCCGTCTGACGGCGGGCATGATCCTGCCGGGCAAAAAAGTCCATGGCCGTTTACCGGACCGTCATCAGCTGAAGCTGACCTGAGGCGCTTCCTTGACCGCCTCCGTCTCCACTTCAAACAGCGTGGCGGGCTGGAAGCCGAAGTTGTTGGCCACCAGCGAGGCCGGGAACATTTCCCGCTTGGTGTTGTAGGTGGTCACCGCGTCGTTGTAGGCCTGACGGGCAAAGGAGATTTTGTTTTCGGTGGCGGTCAGCTCTTCGGTCAGCTGCATCATGTTCTGATTGGCCTTGAGGTCCGGATAGGCCTCGGAAAGAGCAAACAGCCGTCCGAGTGCGCCGGTCAGCGCACCTTCGGCCTGGACAAGTCCGGCCATGGCCTGACCGTCTTCGGGACGCTGGGAGGCGGCCTGCTGAGCACCGGCCGCCTGATTGCGGGCCTGGATCACGGCCTCCAGGGTTTCCTTCTCATGACTCATGTACCCCTTGGCGGTCTCCACCAGATTGGGAATGAGATCGTGCCGCCGTTTCAGCTGAACATCGATCTGCGCAAACGCATTCTTGAACCGGTTCCTGAGAGTCACCAGAGAGTTGTAGATCCCCACAACCCAGAATCCCAGAACCAGCACCACACCCAGAACAATTAAAAATCCAATCATGTCTTCTCCTTGTTAGAGCGGAAACGATACGAAGGGAGCCGCGCTTGGCAATCGAATTCCGGTCGTGGCTGTGGACATATTATGCTTTTGTTCACGTCCCCCGGTGGGATACACTGCTCTGCACTCTTCCCTCTCAGACCCCCTCCTCCCTATGCTGAATCTCGCTCTCTTTGGACCGCCCGGCGCAGGCAAAGGCACTCAGTCAGAGTACCTTGTCGATCGCTACAACCTTGGTTACATCTCCACCGGAGACCTCCTGCGCAAGGAGCTCAGGGCCGAGTCGGAGCTCGGACAGCAGGCCCGCGACATCATCGCGGCCGGGGGACTGGTCCCGGATGAAATCATCGTGCAGATCCTGGAGAAGACCATTGCGGCCCATCCGCATGCCAACGGATTCCTGTTCGACGGCTTCCCCCGCACCACCATTCAGGCCTATATTCTGGAGGGTCTGATGACCAAGCTCAACACCCAGCTGGACTGCCTGATCAATCTGGACGTCCCCGAGGAGGAGTCTGTGCGGCGTCTGCTGGAACGGGGCAAAACCTCCGGACGCAGCGACGACAATGAGGAGGTCATCCGCAACCGGCTGAAAGAGTACGATGAGAAAACCCGGCCGGCACTCGAGTTTTATCAGGAACGCGGCCTGCGGATCGATGTGGACGGCACCGGCAGCATTGAGGAGGTCCGGGACACCATCGAATCCATCGCCCGCGATCAGTTCAGCAAACGGCCCGTCAGTCTGGTGGTCTTCGGCTATCCCGGATCCGGCCGCGGCTCCCAGGCCCGCGCGCTGGCCGAGGAATACGGCCTGGAATTCATCGCCACCGGAAAAATGTTCGACGAGGAAATCGCCGCCGGCACCGAGGTCGGAAAAAAAGTGCAGCAGCTCTACGAAAACGGTGAGCTGGTTCCGGATGACATCGTCATTCCCCTGATCGAAAAGAAGCTGGCTGAAAGCCGGAACACCCGCGGCTTTATCTTCAAGGGGTTTCCCCGCACCCTGGTGCAGTCCTATATTCTCGACGGCCTTCTCACCAAACACGGCTGTACCTCGCCCAAAATCCTGGAAATTGAGGTTCCGGTGCTCGAACTGGTGGAGCGGCTGGAGCAGCGCAGCCGTACCGACGACTGTATGCCCTACGACACCGGAGCGGCCAAAATCGTCCGGCGGCTGCGTGAGCACGAACTGAAAACCCTGCCGGTCATCGAAAAATACGAAGAACTCCACGGGGTAACCAAAATCGACGGCCGCGGCAGCTTCGAGGAGGTCTTCGAATCCTGCTCTGCGGAAGTACGGGCCCTTTTTGAGGTGGGTGGCACAACGCCAGGCCGCTCCTGACGGGTTTCCAGTCTGAACAAGGCAGGGTTGCCGAGGACGCGGAGCCGGTCGACTGTGGGACCAGGGATGGATTTTCTCGCAGTGACGCCGTGGACGCGGAGCCGGTCGACTGTGGGACCAGGATTGATTTTCTCGCAGTGACGCGGAAGACGCTGTGGGCGGCAGAGTGCTGGAGGGGCGAGGCGACGAAATTCCCGCAGGTTGCGGGATGGGCGGTGGGGTGGCGCATCCGGTCTACGCCACGGCGCACAAGCCCGGATGTGAATAAACGTTTTAGGACAATTTAAATAAAACGATAGCCGAATTCTTTCACGGCTAATAAAATCAGGCTATTGCCAATCAAACCTCAGCGGAGGATTCAATGGTTTGCCTCTTCACGACCCGGCAGCAGTTCGCCAGCCAGTGAACGAACAATCCCAAAACACCGCCGGTTAGCCCCATCAGTCCCCATACCCAGGGAGGAATCCCGATCAGCAAATCCATACGTTTACGCGCATCCCGCCACACATACCATCCCATGGCCAGATGAATGGCGAGCAGGGAGCACCAGAACAGAAAGGGACCAATACTCAGCACGAACCACATCACAACGTAACGCACGCGAATCCCCAGCATGGCCAGGACCAACCAGATCACCCCAAGCATCATGATTCCCGACAGAGTCCACAGAAGTTGTTTCGTCTTCATCATTTTGCTCTTCATGGTTGATCCTGTTGGACATCTTTCTTCATTCCTTCCGCCGGTGGCCTGAGGGTTGAATAGTGGATGGCCCAATATGCGGCAACCACGGTCACACCACCCAGTAACGTTCCAAAGGCCCACAAGCCGGGGGAAACAAGGAAAAGTCCGTCTCTCCGCATCAACATGACATCGGCGTCACGTTTGATGGCGATCGAAAATCCGATATGGACGATGGCCACGAGAACGATCATGACGATCCCGAAACCGGATTGCAGCAGCGTGAACATTCTCATGGCATCGTTCCTTTAGTTTTCAACGTTAACGCCGTGGTGCGACGTAAACCTCATTGAGCTGTGTTTTCACCAGCGACGGGTCAGGGTATAGCACGCGAAGCGTTCTCACCAGCCGGTTTTTATAGCATCCGTATATTTTTTACAAACACGAGTTCCGGATCGCCGGGATCGAGTTCGTGAATGTACCCACCCGGACGATATCCCATACGGGAGAGCAGCCTCGAATGGCAGTAAGATAAGCGATTTTAGCATCAAATACCGTCTGGAACCCGATTGCGATATCGATCACGCCTGCCCGAG
>CAZVCO010000211.1:0-5614 GCA_964625795.1 uncultured Verrucomicrobiota bacterium
CCCAGGACCACTACCGCACCCGGCTCACCCACACCATGGAGATGACCCAGGTGGCCCGGGCTCTGGCCAGGGCTCTGCGGGTGAACGAGGATCTCGCGGCCGCCATCTCCCTCGCCCACGATATCGGTCACTCCCCCTTCGGTCACAGTGGCGAGCATGAACTCGACCGACTGATGGCGGACCATGGCGGCTTTGATCATAATCTGCAGAGTCTCCGCTGGGTGGAGGAGCTGGAGGAGACCTATCCGGAATTCAACGGATTGAACCTCACCTGGGAGGTGCGGGCCGGGCTTCGCAAACACATCAGCAAAGAACCCGGCCTGAAGCTGGACGGATTTCCCATCGGCCCCTGGCAGATGGTGGAGGCTCAGATCGCGGACGTGGCCGATGACATTGCCTATCAGGCCAATGATGCGGAGGACGGTCTGGATGCCGGTCTCATCACCCTGGAACAGCTGCGGGAGCTGGAACTGTGGCGCCGTTCGGAGGAACGGGTGAACGCCCTGTATCCGGCCTGTCCAGACGGACGGAAAACCGCCGCCATTACCCGCATGCTCTTCACCCTGCAGGTGGAGGATGTGCTGGAGGTGGCCCGCCGGAATCTGGAGAGCTGGAACCCTGGATCTCCGGCGGAAGTCATGCAGGCCCCCGCCCGTCTGGTGGAGTTCAGTCCGGGCTTCAGGAAGGTACTGGCGCCCTACCGCGATTTTCTTTTTAATAAGATGTATCTGCACCCAACGGTGGCCCGTCAGAATGATCAGGCAGTGCAATTAATGTCCCGTCTGTTCTGTCACTACCTTGACCATCCGGAGGATTTAGGCAAAAAAGCCCGTGAGCGGGTGGAAACGGACGGCCTGCACCGCACGGTCTGCGATTACGTGGCCGGCTGCACCGACCGTTACGCCCTGGAAGAATGCCGTGCCTACCACATCCCCGGAGCTGAGTGATGAAAGAGATTTTACAAAAACTGATGGCGGACATCCCCCTGACCCGGGAGGATGCGCACGCCGCACTGTCGACCATAATGGCCGGAGAGGCCACCGATGCCCAGATCGCCTGCTTTCTGACCGCGCTCCGGCTGCGGGGAGAAACCCCGGAGGTGGTGGCGGGAGCGGCCGATGCCATGCGGGAGGCGTTCACCCCGGTGGCCAGTGTCGATCCCGGAGCGGTGGACACCTGCGGCACCGGGGGAGATGGTCTGCAGACCTTTAACATCTCCACCACCGCAGCATTTGTCACCGCCGGAGCAGGCGTACATGTGGCCAAACACGGGAACCGCGGCGTCTCGAGCCGCAGCGGCAGCGCGGATGTCCTGCGCGAACTGGGCGTGAACCTGGACATCGGCCCCGACCAGATGGCGGCCTGTCTGAAAGAAGTGGGCATCGCGTTCCTCTTCGCCCCCGCCCTGCATCCGGCCATGAAACATGCCATCGGCCCCCGCCGGGAAATGGGCATCTCCACCCTTTTCAATATTCTCGGCCCCCTCAGTAATCCGGCCTCCACCCGCCGGGGCGTTCTGGGAGTGTTCAGTCCGGAACTGGTGGAATTGGTATCCGAAGCCCTCGCCGCATTGAAAGCCGAACATATGTTTGTGGTGCACGGCGAGGACGGTCTGGACGAGCTGTCAATCACCGGTCCTTCACTTGTGGCCGAGGTGGCCAATGGAACCGTGACCCGGTCGGCCGTGCATCCGGAACAGTTCGGACTCCCTCTAGCCTCGCTCAACGACATCCGGGGCGGCGATCCGGCGGAAAACGCAGAGATGACCCGGTCAATTCTCAAAGGCGAAACCGGGGCGAAACGGGACATCGTGGTACTGAATGCCGGCGCCGCCATCTGCGCCGGAGGCAAAGCGAAGACCATCGGAGAGGGAGTGGAGAAAGCTCAGGCCTCACTGGACTCCGGAGCAGCCCTGGCCAAACTTGAAGGGTTGATCCAACAGTCCAACCGGGAGGGCTGACATGCGGTTTCAGCAACTGGGCAAAGCCATCCATCCTGTGCTGGAGACAGCAGAGGATCTCCGGCAGGCGGTGGATCTGGACGAGGCCCTGTGGGTGGCGACCAGTGCACCGGTGCATGCCTTCCGCATGGATCCGGTTTTGCTGCAGCATCTGGACAGCGACAAAGACACCCGGATCAAGTGCGGGGAGCTGCAGGAAGCCATCCGGTGGGTCCTGGACGTGCTGGATCAGCGGGACGGACTGACCGAAGGGACCACGGATCTCCGGGCCGACGCCCTTTCCTATGATCATCCCGATGCCGGGCCCATCCGGAATGTGTTCAACTCGCTGGCACCGGAGGAAGAAGTCCTGACCCTTGAGACCCTTCGCAACGCCCGTACCCGGCTGGAGCAGAAACCGGTCAGTGAAGCGGGGGTCATCCTTCCCGATGCAGCGGAGACCCCGGAGCAGCGCCGGGATATCGAACAGGTGCTTTCTCTGGTGGAGGGCGCCGAGCATCCCTCCGGCAACAAAGGCCTGAGCAAAGAGGTGCTCACCACCTTCGGAGAGAACATTGCCCGTCGCCTGGCCTGGGAACAGCAGACCTTGGAGACCGATGATCTCGGCCGATCGGTGATTCTCCCTCTGGCGGAGGCCACCCCGGCCGCCTACCGCGTCTTTGCCGCGGTGCGCGATCCGATCAATCACTACTTCAGGCTCTGCGATGCCATGGAGATGGCCCCGGAGAGTTCCGCCGCCTGCTGGCCTGGCGTGCGGGCGGATCTGGACTGGCAGGATGCGGACAACGTTCAGCAGGCCCTACGGAACGCCCCCCTGGCCCGGCCCACCAAGGAACGCATTCTGAAGATTGACCGACACATCAATCCGGCCTGGCGTCCGGATCTGCACCGCTTCCGTCAGGAGGTGTTGATCCCGCTTATGGACCGGACCGATGACACCCTGACCGGAGAACTGTGGGCCTCCGTCTGTGAGCGGCTGAAGCCCTACGAAATCTGGCAGACTCAGGAGCCCTGCCCTGAACTGTCCGGGCTGAGTCGAAAAGAACTGGAGACCTGGGCCGAGCCGGAAAAACTGAACGCCCTGCGCGAACTCTGTGATCAGCCGGCCACCAGCACTCTGACGCTGACCGAGGTCCGTCTGGCCGAAAAGCTCTCGCTGTTTCAGGGGTTCCTTCTGAGTTTCGCCAACAACTTCATCGCCTTTCCCAACCTCTACCAGGATGATATCCGGGCCGCCTTTGAGGTGGGGAGCCTGATCATGGACGGACGGAAGTTTCATCTGGCAGTCCGGGTTCCCCACCGGGCCGACTATCTCAAAGCGTTGTCGGACAGTACCATGTTCATCATGATCGTGGAGCTGGTGCATCCCGGCCTCAAACAGACCATGGAAGTGGCGGTTCCCGCCACTTCAGGTCAACAGGGCAACCTCCGGGTGGGTAAGCACGGGGTGTTCGAACATGTGGACGGCACCCAGTGGTTTGCCACCGTGGTTCATATTCAGGACAACCCCATCAGTTTTGCCGAGGCCGTGTTTGAACCCTTCAAACGACTCGGACAGGCCGTCACCCGCAAAATCGAATCGCTCACCCAGGCGGCCGAGAAAAAGCTGGAAACCTCCGGGGGCGACGCGGTCACCCAGCTGAAAGGCACGGCCTCCCCCGGTGCGGGCGGCATGCTGGCCGGCGGCGGCATTGCGGTGGCCGCCCTGGGCTCCTCCCTGGCCTTTATCACCAAAATTTTCTCCGAACTGAAGCCGCTGGGCGTGGCCCAGGGACTCCTGGCCGCCATTCTGGCCGTGCTCATTCCCGGCAGTATCGTGGCGGCCCTGAGACTGTCCAAACGTGATCTCAGCGTGCTTCTGGAAGGAGCGGACTGGGCCGTGAACTCCCGAATGCGGCTCAATGCCGTGCAACGGAAGGCCTTCACCCAAATTCCGCCTCACCCCAAAGGCAGTCCCATCCAGAGAACGCTGGAATGGTGGCTGTGGCGTATTCTCTGGATCCTGGTGATCGTGGCACTCTTCACCCACGGCGTTCTTCTGGGGTAAAAGCAACCGGGCTGTAAGGGTCAATGGCCCGGTTTAACAAAGCCCTGCCCGTCAGGGCGGGGTGATAGCGCCCCAACAAACGTGAGCTCTGCCTGCCCGAACTGTCGCTCGCGACGGCCAGGGAAGGAGAAGGAGTGGCTCAACTGCGGCAGTCATGGGAAGAATTGAGCTGGGCCGGTGGCCCTCAGGGGAAACGGCCGCCCCCCTTCTTCGACCCCTCCGGGGTCGTCTTTATTTTTTTGTTTATCCGTGTCCCCGGGTCAATGACCCGGGGCTACGGTCTTCAACCCCTCCGGGGTTACGGGCCCGACCACATATGCGCCTGACTTACGGACTCTTCTACTTGCCCTTCGGTACAATCAGGATGGCATCTTTCTGGATTTCGATCGTTTCCACGTTGTCCTGAAAATCCTGTTTGGTCTGGGGGTCGGAAAACATCTCCTCCAGCAGGTTTTCTTTTCCGAGTTCATCCATAAAGGATTTCGGGAGTGCGAAAGGTCCCATGCGGAGATCGATCAGGCGTGCATCGAGCTCTTCCTCAGTCTGTTTCAGGGTTACGGTACCGGACATGCTCCAGCGTTGCTGACTGCCCGCAGCGCCCTGTCGGAGTTCCACCCGGATCTGGCCGGGCTCAAAATCGACTCTCAGTCCGTCGGACATATCAAAGTCCTGCTGGGAGATCATGTAATTCACTTCGGTTTCGGTGAGACGGAGACCCTCTGCCGGGATTTCGAAATCCTCGGAGATCTGCCCCTCATCATTGAGCAGATTCAGCGACTTCAGCTTGGCATCCGCCGCGCGGGCCTGCGTTTGGGAGATTTCCACCGGCTCAAACGGCTCCACCAGGAAGGTCTTCCGCAGCCACCACATGCCGGCAAATCCCAACAGCACGATGACCAGCAGGGCGATCAGACAGCCACTGCATCCCACGATCCAACAGTTACGGCCTTTCGACTCAGATTGAACGGGCGGCGGTGCGGGAGGAGGAAGGGAATCGGTCATGGGTTCAGGGGGCTGGGGTCAGAGGTCACCCTTCGACAAGCTCAGGGTCTGTAAGAGGTCAGGGGTCAGAGGTCAGGGGGAAGAGTTTGCCACGCGGGACGCGTGGGTCAGGAAGGATTCGTAATCAACATCCTTGGCCGTGCCAACGGACACATGCGGGAAGACGTAATCATACTCATGATCGTAATCGTAATCGAAGAATGTTTTGCGATTACGCGTACGATTACGAAGGATATTCTCATGGAGTCTCATACAGAAGGTCAGGTAATAATCGCCAATTCCGCTGCAAATCAAGCTTTGCTTTGATCAAACACAGGGGTCAACCCCCGGAATAATTCTGCATCACCTTCAGCATCTCCTCCACTGCCTGTTTCATGCCCACCATCACTGCACGGGCAATCAGACTGTGTCCTATGTTGAGGGTGTGCAGATGAGGCACAGGAAAGAGATCCGGCAGATTTCCGGTATGCAGGCCGTGACCGGCGTTCACCCGGATACCGGCAGAATGCGCCTGTTCCGCCGCAGCGATCAGATCCCGCACACAGGCCTGCCGCTCGGCGCCCTCCACTTCACAGAAGGTGCCGGTGTGCAGAATGGTGTAGTCG
>CAZVCO010000212.1:0-4243 GCA_964625795.1 uncultured Verrucomicrobiota bacterium
TCCACGTCCAGTGAGCTGCTTTTGGCGCCGGTATCGATTTTTGCTTTGAGCAGAAGCCCCCATTCCGGCAGTTCCACCCATTCCCGCCAGCCGATACGCTGCCGGTGACTCATGCGGGCTCCTCCGGCGCATCGACCACGTGGATATTGGTGGCCAGATCCTCACGCGTTCCCAGATCAGAGCTGTTGCCGTTTCCGGCCTCCTTCTCGAGTTCACGGTACTCTTTTTTGGCCAGCCGGGCCAGGTGAATAATCGGATCTCCCGGTGACACCGCCGGCATGGTGGTCATTCCGATCACAATTCCATATACCGCCGCCTGAATCACTTCCTGTTCCCGGCCGAGCAGTCCGTAATTTGTGGCCAGAATCTGTCCTTTTTCCACCACATCCCCGGGGGAGACATGAAACTGGAGGAAGCCGCCTGCATCCGCGCGGACCCAGGAGGTCGAGGAAACGATATACGGGTCCTGGGCCGGGGGAGGGGTGACGTCGATCATGCCCAATTCCGCCAGGCAGTTGGAGATCCCTTTGAGAGCGGTGTCCAGATACATGGGCTCCACTTTCCAGACCTCTCCGGCCTCCAGAATAATGGTGGGGCATCCCTCTTCGGTCGCACAGTTCCGGAGAGAACCCTCCGGGCCGGCCTGATCCACGATGATGCTGCAGCCGAAGGCTTTGGCCAGTCTGGCGCAGCCTGGGTTGGACATGTCCGCACGCACGTTGGGGTAGTTGGTGCGGCGCACCGCAGCGGTGTGCAGATCGATACCATAATCCGCATGGTGGAGGATCTCGTTTTTCAGGAGATGGGCCAGACGGGCGGTGAGGCTTCCGGTTTCCGATCCGGGGAAGGAACGGTTAAGGTCCCGCCGGTCCGGCATGTAGCGGGAATGCCGCTCAAACCCCATGATGTTGACCACCGGCAATAACACCAGGGTGCCGCACTTCAGTTCAAAGGGGGGGCGGTGTATCAGCTCGCGGATGGTGCCGGTGCCGTTGATTTCATCACCGTGAACCGCGGAGGAAATAAACACTGTGGGGCCGGGTTCGGTCCCCCGCCAGATCAGCACCGGCAGCCGGACCGACAGGCCGGTATAGCTCTCGCCCACTTCAAAGCGGATGCGTTTCTTTTTTCCCGGCGGGACGGTGACGCCGCCCCACGTGTCTGGGGTGGGTTTCATGACTCCGGATTTCCGCGGGCTGCGTCGATCTGTTCATCCGTCAGATTTTTCAGTTTCTTCCGGCGTTTCTTTGTTTTGGGAGTGACCAGATGTTTCATGAATTCCGTTTTTCCATAACAGAGCAGTTCATCACCGGATTCAATCACGCGTGACCCCTTGGGATTGGAAATCACCGTGGTGCCGCGACGCAGGGTCAGAACAACGATATCTTTGTCACGGAGATCGGTCTCTTCAATACTTTTTCCCGCGTAGATGGATCCTTCCGGGATATAGATTTCCGAGACGTTGTATCCCCGGCTGACTGTGAGCTTCTGGCGGATATCGAGGTCGGGCATGTTCACCTGGTCCGCGATATGTTCGATGATGGCCCCGGCCACATCCAAATGGGTGGCGGCCTCAATTCCCTCCAGCCCCGGAGAGGAATTGATTTCCATAATCAGAGGACCGGCATCGCTTTCCAGCATATCGACACCCGCCACTTTCAGCCCCATGATCTGGGCCGCCCGCACGGCGGTTTCCTTGTAGCTGTCGTCCAGTTCGACCGCTTCGACGTTGCCGCCCCGGTGCACATTGCTTCTGAATTCATCGCCCTGGGCCACCCGGCGCATGGCCGCGACCACCCGGTCGCCCACCACCAGGGCCCGCACGTCACGGCCTTTACTTTCCTTTACGAAATTCTGAATCAACACATTCTGTTCGGTGCTCTGCAGCATTTCCACGATGGCCTGGGCAATTTTGGCCGAATCGGCCAGCACCACGCCCACTCCCTGGGTGCCTTCAATCAGTTTAACGATCACCGGAGCGCCGCCCACCCGTTCGATGGCGGGCAGGATGTCCTCCCGCTGACGCACATAAGCCGAGCGGGTAATGCCGATCTGATGCTTGGAGAGAATCTGCAGACTCCGCAGTTTGTCCCGGCTGTTAATGATACCGGAAGAGGTGTTGGGCGTGTACACGTCCATCTGCTCGAACTGCCTGAGCACGGTGGTGCCGTAATAGGTAATGCTGGCTCCGATACGGGGAAGAACGGCATCGGGGATAGGAAAATGCTTTCCGCGGTAAAAAATATCCGGGTCGCCCGACTGCAGATCCAGGGTGAAGCGAAGGGTATTGCGGACCCGTGCACGATGTCCGCGGGAGCTGGCCGCCTCCATGAGACGGCGGGTGCTGTAGGCATTGGGCGCGGCAGAGAGTATTGTTAATTCCATAGTGCTCTCTTAACAGCTGAAGACGGTGAGGTGCAGAGAAAAAGGGAACAGACCTCATTTCTTTTCAACATTCCGCTCCCTCCATTCACGACGGCTGTGCCGGAAAAAGATGTAGGACGGATTCATTCTGGACGGATGCGGGGTGAATTTGTTTCGATATACACATGAAAGAACTGACCCCCACTTCTCTACACCCCCTGAATGACGGACATGCGATTCCCCGGCTGGGCTTTGGGCTGTTTCAGCTCACGGATCCCGAGGTCACCCGCCGCGCGGTCCTCACCGCGCTGGAAACCGGGTACCGGCATCTGGATGATGCGGCGGTGTATGACAACGAGGAGCAGGTAGGCAAGGCTCTGATCGAAAGTGGTGTGCCGCGGAAAGAACTGTTTCTGACCAGTAAGTGCTGGATCTCGGATTTTGGACGGGAAAAAACACGCGATGCCTTTCAGCAAAGTCTGGACCGGCTGCAGACCGATTACCTGGACCTGTATCTGCTTCACTGGCCGGTGGATGAGACCATGATGGAGGCCTGGGAGACGCTGGTGGAGCTTCAGCAGGAGGGGCTGTGCCGTTCGGTCGGGGTCAGTAATTTTTCCGTGGCCAGACTCAAAGAAGGCTTCTTCCCTCACACGGACGCAGTGCCGGCGGTGAATCAGATTGAACGTCACCCCCGTCGTTCACAACCGGATGTTCTGGAGTACTGTGCACAACAAGACATTGCGTTGGAATCCTACTCTCCTCTGGCCAGAGGGGAGGTGCTGGATCATCCTGTCCTGAAAACTGTAGCCGGGGAAGCAGGAAAAACTGCAGCCCAGGTGGTATTGCGCTGGCAACTGCAGCACGACTGTATCGTGATCCCGAAATCTGCCACGCCGGAGCGGATCCGGGAGAATTTCGATCTGTTTGATTTCGAACTTAATCCGGATCAGATGGCCAAACTGGATGGGATGGACGAAAATGCCAGTGTCATAGGCTTCCGTCCCAATGACGGAGAAGGGTGGTATTAATCCAATCCGTGTTTTGCCGCCAGGCGATCGGCAATCTCCCCGCGGCCGGTTTCCTGCAGGCGTTCAAGATAGGAGGGGCCGTTATCCCGCACATGCAGCGGACCGCCTTCAGCCATCACTTCGTCGAGGGGATCCTGTTTCACATGCGCTGAGTCCAGGCAGTCGGCTTTCCAAGTCTGCAGAATCTCTTTGCCTTTTTCAATCAGGTCCGGCCGCTCATCGGCAAGATTGATTTGTTCGTGGGGATCGGCCTCCAGATCGAACACCATGTATTCCGGATAGTCGTGCCAGCCGTCGTGATAGGTTTCGATACAGAGATAGTTCTCCCACCGGGCAGAGCGCTGGGCGCACCAGCCCAGCTGTGAGAGAACCAGGGAATCCCGATGAGGGACAGGGGCGTCCAGAGTGGAAGCGAACGAGGTACCATCCCATTCCGAAAGGTCGCACTCTCCAGCGAGCTCAAGGGTGGTCGCCGCCATGTCGATGTTGTAATGCAATCGGTCGTCGCATTCCCCGGCCCGGTCGTCGGTGATCCCTGGCCAGCGGAGAATCATAGGAACATTATGGGTGCATTTATCAGCGGTCTGATGATCGCCATAGACCCAAAGTTCCCCCAGATTCTCTCCGTGGTCGGCGGAGACGATAATGGCAGTGTTTTCGTAAAGACCCAGGTCTTTGAGTTTCTGCATGATTTTTCCCACATGAAGGTCGGCATAGGAAACCCCAAGATCATAGCCGTCAAACATCCTCCGGGCCTGTTCCATGTCGGAAATCTGTTGAGGTTGTAAACGCGGAACATCAGGATTGACCGGATGATCAAACATCCAACCGGGATTGGGGACGTAATC
>CAZVCO010000212.1:4253-5609 GCA_964625795.1 uncultured Verrucomicrobiota bacterium
GTGTACCATTCCGGAAGTGGATCCTCCGCGAACGGATTGCCATGTGATTCCGGGGTGCGGTAGGGGGTGTGGGGATCCCAGACATTCACCCACATAAAGAAAGGCTTCTCTTGAGACCCTTTCCGCTCCAGCCAATCGTTCACCTGTGGGGAAATCGCATCTGCGGTTTCCTGACCGCCGCCGCCGGTGTTGTGTATCTCCATAAACCCGGCATACCAGTGCCAGGCACCGTGTCGTTCAGCAAACGGGGAGAATGCGACCGTGTGGTAGCCATTATTTTTAAACTGACTAGCCCAGTTTGGGTCGGTCCAATTGTCACGGAAACCGCGCTCACGTCCCCAGGGGAACATGACGCTGCGGGCACCGCCGTGATTGACGACGCCGGTGTGAAATCCGAATTTCCCGGTGGTCATGGCGCTGCGGCTGGGCAGGCAGGGTGCGTCCGGGGTGTGGCAGTTGGAGAAGCGGAGACCTTCGGCCGCGAGGGCATCGATGTTCGGACTGGTATTGCGGTGATAGCCGTAACAGCCGAGGTGGTCGGGTCGGAGAGAATCAATATCAATGTAGAGGAAGTTCATATGTTTTTAGAGGTCAGGGGTCAGAGTACAGAGGTCAGCCCCGCCAACGAGGATTTCGAAAATGGAGTGGAGAGACTCATAATCATAATCGTGCTCGTACTCATAATCGAATACGATGATGAGTAAGATTAGGATTACGAAAGATCATCGGGAAGGGCTTATACGAGAGTTCAGGGAAGTGGAAATCGGATCAAGGATCTTCCGGATTCGCTCTCCTTCGATCCGGTACTTGGGTGTCAGCCGTTGTGCGATGGCCAGAACGCCCGTGAGATGAGTTCCGTCAAGGATCGGCAGGGCGTGGCGGCGGATTCCGTTTTCATTGAAGGAATGGTCGACAGCGAAGCCGGATTTTCGGATGCGACAGAGGGTGCGGTCCCGAATGTCCTTCGGCACAGGGGATATTTCTCCGTCTTCCCACCACCACATTTCAGATGGAGGCGGGGTGTCACGGAAGGCAAAATAGATACCGGATGTAGCGTCCAGTTCCCGCAGATCCCGCTGAAAACCAATACGTGCATTGACCTGTACTTCTGATTCTTCCGGTTCCGCCCGGTCAATGAGCCGCAGGATGCGGTTTCCGGCCAGATAGATTTCGGCACAATGTCCGGTCTGATCTGCCAACCGGGGAAGCTCGGATTGAAGAGCGTTTACCTCCTGCGGGAGGGGACTGCACACCGGCTTCAGGCGCTGTTTTGATTGCCAATGAAGGGTTTCCGGATTCTGAGAAACGATTTCAAGTGATTCCAGCGTTTTCAGATAACGAAGCACGGATGATTTT
>CAZVCO010000213.1:0-5212 GCA_964625795.1 uncultured Verrucomicrobiota bacterium
ACCTCACATCACCCACGTACAATTCCGATAATGCCGCATTGAGCCAGTTGCACCTGTGGAGTTCCCAGGGGCTGCCCATGCAGACCATTCTGCCCATGGACGCGGCGGATGACTTCCGTGCGACCCCCTCCAACGAACTGGACAAGGTGCTCACCATGGACGGCCTGGCCCTCCTCTCCACACTTGCCACTCCGCTGGCACTCAACACCTACAGTCCGGATATCACGACCTACAGTTACGGTGTGCTCTCCGACGTCCGTCACGGGGGTCTGAAAAAAGATCTCACCGCCGCTCTGGAGGATGAAAGTACCTTCAATAGCTTCGCCACTACTTACGGAAACGGTGACCGAAGTCTTTACCGCTCAGGGCTGGATCTCCCTAACGACGGGCTGCTTTGGTACTCGCTTTATTATTATTATAATACGTATAAGTCTGTTATGCCCACCCCATCGGGATTGTCCCCGAATCCGGACAATGCGCCGGTTTCCTTGATCGATATTGCCAGTCCGCCCTACACTCTGAGGCCCCGCGGCTATCTGATTAATTATCCCAACGCGTCGAAGCCTTCTTTTCTGAATGGCCCCCTCCCAATGGTTATCGCCTACCGGGTGGATATCGCACTCTCGAGTTTTCAGGATGCCGGGGATGGACTCTGGAAGCTGCAACTACAGTATTATCCTCAGTTGGTTGTCCATAATCCTTACAGTGTTGAGTTGAGTATGCCGAATTTCTGGATGCGGAAGGCCTTGAATGCATTTCGTTTCTCCGAGCTTAAACTAACCGTTGGCCCAACGGAACTGGCCCCGATAAAAATCAATCAGAATACGCTGGGGGGGCGGTTCGGTCTTCAAACCTCAAGAGGGGAGATGGACAGCTTGCAGCCAGGCGAAACGCGGGTCTTCGCTTTGGACGCCGATGTGGAGAGGGACTCAATTGCAGAAGCAGGCACCTTTACTGAGTTAAAGTCAGCCGGAAATGGAAATGTATCGGCCGATTTCTATCAATATGTGCAACTTACAGACGAGTTTCCGGGCACGATAGATGGTGATGCCATCGTAAAGATGGAACTTCTGGGGCATGATCATGAGAGGGTAACGGTGGGGTATATGGAAAATCAGATGGGCCCCATGATACTGAACTGGCCTGTCAAAGCGAACCGGCGTTATGGGGTTGTCAGTGTCGAAGCTTTCCGGTCCCCGGCCGTACCCAGTGTGTGGAGCGACCGTCCGATATCCTCCCTGGTGACACCACACCGTGTGCTGGGGTTTTTTGCCCGGCGCAAAGGAATCGCCGCTTCCACTGCCTCTGTAGATTATACCAACGGCTCGGTCGGTGTTCCGGTTTTCATGGGGAATTCATCAGTATTGACACCCTTTGAGGCGGAGAATTCGTCCCAATGGATGGAGGTATTTCTTTCCCCGCTTGGCGACTTTTATACGAACAGCGTGACCGACATCAAGACCTTGCCAAACGGAGAAACAACGTGGGGCGTCTACAGCGTGGGTGAGGATGTCAGCAGCAGCGTTCGGCGCCACATTCTGCGTGACATTCCCAGTCAGCCGCTGGTTTCTCTGGGCCAGTTCATGCACATGCCCTCTTACCGATTCACGGACGGGTCGGTGAACTATAATCATTTGACCTTCGGGTCCATGTTCACGGGTGGTTCGATCATACCTATTAACATACCTTCGGATCAAACAGCGGTCACCCACGCATGGGCGTCAGATCACAATTACCGGTTGTACCTTGACGACAGCTTTCTTGCCAATGAGGCGTTATTTGACCGGTTTTTTCTTTCCACGGTCCCTCCGGAAACTTTGGAGGACATTGACAACCCTCCAGTCTACTGGACCGCATTCAACGCGGATAACACTGGCAGCCGGTTGACCGATCTTAACACGCCATTTCTGAACACCCGCATGAAGCCCTATTTCCATGAAGGCACCCCACCCGCAATGGCGGATTTGCGCGACCCGGAAAAAGCGGCGGCAAATCTCATGCTGGATGGTGCCTTTAACATTAACTCTACCTCGATCCCCGCATGGAGAGCTCTGCTTTCCAGCCTGTCAGGTAATCGCCTTGGAATATGGAACGCGACAGACCGGACCATGGCGGAATTGGATGGTACCGCCGCAAAGGATACGAATCCGATTCCTCGCTTTTGGTCGACATCCAGCACGGGCACGCCCAACGCCCCGTGGGACGGCCTGCGGGTATTGACCGATGCCCAAATTACTGATCTGGCCGAACAGATCGTAGCACAGGTGAAGACCCGTGGGCCTTTTCTTTCCATGGGAGATTTCCTGAACCGCCGACTTGGAGACACGGCCAGTGCATTCAGCCGGGCGGGCGCGCTACAGGCTGCGATCGACACTACCACGCCGGATATCAATCAAGCGGCCAAATCTTTCGGCACGGCTGTCACCATGACGGGAGGAAGACCCGCCGTCATTGAAGACAATCTGCTGGATGCCGCCGGGAACGCCCTCAATACCGCAGTGGGCATACCCGGGTACCTGATGCAGCAGGATCTTGTGCAGGCCTTTTCCCCAGTGATGACCGCCCGGTCAGATACGTTTTTGATACGCAGTTACGGGGAGTCCGTCAGTACCAGTACCCAAGAGCCGACAAAGGTATGGATTGAGGCTGTCGTCCAGCGGGTTCCCGAGTATATCGACCAGACAGACAGCCAATTAACCGACGAAGGCAACGCCACGACTCCCCACACGATCGACGGCAGTGCCAATATCGGATCCGTAAATCTCCAGTTCGGCAGAAGATATAAAATCGTCCAGACCAGATGGCTTGACCCCAATGAACTTTAACTTCCTGCAATTCATCATGGATTACATCCGGCACGGCTGTGTTCCGAACGAGTCCGGAAATGACGGAGCGATCGGGGTGAGAGTGTGGGCAGACCGTGGCGAAATGTTGTCTCGGTTAAAACAGTATTGCCCCCGCACGCGTTCGGCCGTGGCAGTTTGCCTGCTGTTTCTGGACGTGCAACCTTCCTTGTTTGCGCAGGCTTCGTCCGGTCATGGAGGTGTGCAGTTCCGCACGCTAGGTTTTGAAGTGTCTCCCGACGATCTGTTTTATTCCCTGGACGGAAAAGATACGGCCCTGAGAATTTTCGATTCTGTGCGCTCCGGTTTCCACCCCTATCCCAAGGGAGGAGAAATACGCTTTTACCGGATCATTCTGAAAGAGGATGGTACCCGGGAGCGCGTTGTGGTGGCCCGGGGAGATTTGACGGACAGGGGGCCGACGCCGCTGCTCCTCCTGACAAAGAACAAAATGGAACCGGACAAGTTGGATATAACGGTCATCCCTGATGATCTGACAGCTTTTCCGGAACAGACGTGTCGTTTTGTAAATTTCACGCAGGCCGAAATCGGAGTCACGGTGGGGGCGGAGGAATCCACGGTTATACCGGGAGGCATACGCCTGGTGGATACACATCTGGGGGAGGATGAAAACACCCGCTTTGTTTCCACCTTTGTGACGATAAGCGATGACAAACTTATGCTCTCCTACAACAATTGGGTGTTTCGTCCCGGCCAGCGTGTCATGGTTTTGATCAGTGTAAGTGAAAATGGTAAACCCCGGGTGGTCCGTCTTATTGATGCCGTGGCCCCGCTCCGTTCGATTAAAGCCCGGGGGGATCCGCGCTGAAAAATCCCTTTGTATTCTGACTCAGGATGCGCTCACCGAATCCTCTTCCAAACGCATACTGTATTCCCCACATCACTCCACAAACAAGGCAGTTATGAAGCCACAACTTCTCCCTACTCCTTATCGATTCATGGTCGTTGGTATTTTCTGCGGCGTCAGCCTCTGGTGGTCCTCTCTGCAGATTATGGACGCGCGTGAGAAACGCGGGAATGAATCGGCCCGTACATCTGCTGGACAACTTACGGCGTACCGGCGGGGAAATTGAACATGCCGCCCAGGTACCATAACCCCGTACATCCGGGCTTTTTTCCTGACCCGTCCGTACTCCGGGTGGGAAACGACTTTTACATGGTGAATTCGACCTTCCAGTATTTTCCTGCGGTCATCCTTTCGCACTCCAGGGATTTGGTTCACTGGAGGCCTATCGGGCACGTGGTGACGGATTCTTCAGCGCTGGATCTGTTGTCCGTAGGGGATTCTTGCGGGGTATGGGCTCCGGATCTGTCCTGCCACGAAGGAACCTTCTATGTCTTTTTTCCATTTGCCACCCGGGACGGGGATCGATTCACCTGCGTGAATTATGTCTGTACCGCGCCCTCTCCGGAAGGTCCCTGGACAAAGCCTGTCTGTCTGGGGGAGGGGGGCATAGATCCCTCGCATTTTGTGGAGGAGGGACGGCACTACATGCTGACTTCTCCGGGCGCGACGATCACCCCGCTGTCGGAGGACTGTATGCGCAGCGATGGCGACCCGGTCACGATTTGGCCGGGGATCACCACCAGTGCTCCCGAAGGCCCCCACCTTCTGAAGAGGAGCGGCTATTATTATCTGATGCTGGCTGAAGGAGGGACGAGTTATGGTCACCGAATCACCATTGCGCGGTCCCGTGAATTGTACGGCCCCTACGAACCCTGCCCTCACAATCCGATCCTGATGCAGACCGATCCGGAGGCCGCGATCCAGAAAACCGGGCACGGAAAATGGATTCAAACCGCAACCGGGCAGTGGTGGGTGACCTATCTGTGCGGACTGCCGCAGGGAGAGCGGCATTGCACCCTGGGTCGGGAGACGGCTCTCGATCCCCTGACCTGGAGTGAGGACGGCTGGCCGGTGATCAACGGGGGAAATGGACCCAGCGAGGAACAGATCTGCCCGGATTTACCCGAACAGGGTTGGGAGACGGAGCCCGTGGACACCTTCACATCCGGTGTCCCGGGTCCGAAATGGCAATGGATCCGCAATCCGGATCCCGGAGGGTGGTCGCTTTCGGAGCGTCCGGGATATGTACGCTTGTATACGGATGGCGGGGATTTTCAACAGATCGACCATCCGGTCAATGCACTCCTGCAACGGGAGGTCGCACACAACTATCGGGCGGAAACGACGCTGGAGTTCACACCGGACCTGCCGGAGAACGGCGAGGCCGGATTGACCTGTTATTACGGCTGGAGAAACCATATCCGATTCGGTTTGAGCGCGAGGGACCGGGGAGGCTGGATCCTTCGGCTGGTCGAGAACCGCGCGGGAACGGTGGGCACCC
>CAZVCO010000213.1:5222-5606 GCA_964625795.1 uncultured Verrucomicrobiota bacterium
CCCGGTTGCCCTTCGGTAGGGGCTGGGTGGCAAATGCCACGGCGGCCTGGATCAACCACGATCGGAGCGCAGATTCTTTCCGGATCCGGCCCGGTCACACTGCGCGTTGAAGTGGAGGGCTTCCGGCGACGCTTTTATCATCGGCGGGGAGAGGAGGAATTCCAGCTGACCGGAGAGATCGCCGATGCCCGTTTTTTAAGCGACGAAGGTGTGATCGGCGAATACGGCTTCACAGGAACCCTGGTCGGACTGTATGCGTGTTGCGCGGACGTCCACCACCGAATGCCGGCGGACTTTTCACGATTCGAAATGAGGATGTAGAGATGGAATACCATGTGTCTGCTAACGGAAATGACCAAAATCCCGGAACAGAAGCGCAACCTT
>CAZVCO010000214.1:0-5573 GCA_964625795.1 uncultured Verrucomicrobiota bacterium
ATCGGAACAGGCGCCATTAAAATAAACAATCCCGGTGAACTGATGGCGGCCAGGCTTTGGCAGAAAAAAAATTACGCCTTTGACCTGGAAAATCTTAAAGATACCGGAGCTGCCTGGCAATTTCAAACGCCTCCCTCGGACAGTGGCGAGCGGGCCGGCTCCTTTACGGGAGAAAAACGCCCCAAGGGGTGTGTGGGATGCCATTCTGGATGCCGGGGCTCTGAACCGGATGCCGTCCTTCCTCCACTTTTCCCGTCACTCCATGAAGGTGGTGGGCGTATGTTTCGCTATTTCGCTGTTCTACAATGCGGCCGGGATCGCCTGGGCGGCCAGTGGACATCTGTCGCCTCTGGTGGCGGCCATTCTCATGCCGCTCAGTTCGGTCAGTGTGCTGCTGGTCAGCGTGGGGGGCACGAAACTGGCGGCCAAGCTTGCCGGGCTTTCAGAGAGTGGCTGTAGGCCTTCAGGCCACAGGCCGCAGTCCAAGCATTCCGGCCTGTGGCCTGAAGGGGTCCGGCTACAAACGGAGGCTGCCGCATGATGGTGATTGTACTTTTATTAGGTGCCAGTCTGACCCTTGCACTGGGGTTTCTGGTCGCCTTTCTGATATCGGCGAAGGGAGGTCAGTTCGATGATCCGGTCACCCCCGCCATGCGCATGTTGCACGATGATGAACCCGGTCCGGAGTCTTCTGCTCCGACCGATCCGAAAAAGGAAACAACGTTATGAGCCAAGTGGAAACCTTCCGCTACGACAATAAAATCGTCCGGGATTTCGCCTTCGCCACCGTGATCTGGGGGGTGGTCGGCATGCTGGTCGGTGTGATCATCGCGCTGCAGATGGTGATGCCCGCCCTCAATCTCGGCTTTCTCAGTTTCGGGCGTCTGCGTCCGCTGCACACCAACGCGGTGATTTTCGCGTTTGTGGGGAACGCGATTTTCATGGGGGTGTATCATTCCACCCAGCGGCTGTGCAAAGCCCGGATGTTCAATGACCTCCTGAGCAAGATCCACTTCTGGGGCTGGCAGCTGATTATCGTGCTGGCCGCCATTTCACTGCCGGCCGGCAAGACCACCTCCAAGGAATATGCGGAGCTGGAGTGGCCGATCGATATTCTCATCACCCTGATCTGGGTGGTGTTTGCCATCAATTTCTTCGGCACGCTGTGGCGTCGGCGTGAACGCCATATGTACGTGGCCCTGTGGTTCTACATCGCCACCATTGTTACCGTGGCGGTGCTGCATATTTTCAACTCGCTGGCCATGCCGGTGAGTCTGACCAAGAGCTATTCCATTTACGCCGGGGTGCAGGATGCGCTGGTGCAGTGGTGGTACGGACACAACGCGGTGGCGTTTTTCCTGACCACTCCGTACCTCGGGCTGATGTATTATTATTTGCCCAAGGCGGCGAACCGGCCGATCTTCAGTTACCGGCTGTCCATCATTCACTTCTGGGCGCTGATTTTCATCTACATCTGGGCCGGCCCGCACCACCTGCTGTTCACGGCACTGCCGGACTGGGCGCAGAGCCTGGGCATGGTGTTCTCGCTCATGCTCATCGCCCCCAGCTGGGGCGGGATGCTCAACGGACTGCTCACTCTCCGAGGGGCCTGGGACAAGGTGCGCGAGGAGCCGGTGCTGAAATTCCTGGTGGTGGGTATCACCGCCTACGGCATGGCCACCCTCGAGGGGCCCATGCTGTCGATCAAATCCGTCAATGCCCTGTCGCATTATACCGACTGGACCATTGCCCACGTCCACACCGGTGCGCTGGGCTGGAACGGATTCATGACCTTCGGGATTCTGTACTGGCTGGTGCCGGTGCTGTACAAAACCAAAATCTACAACAAGCAGTGGGCCAACATTCATTTCTGGGTCGGCCTCACCGGTATTCTCTTCTACGTGGTACCGCTGTACTTGGCCGGGGTCACTCAGAGCCTGATGTGGAAACAGTTCACCGACGAAGGTGTCCTGGCTTACCCCAACTTCCTGGACACCGTCACCAAGCTGATTCCCTTCTACGCCATGCGCGCCATCGGCGGAATGCTCTATCTCGGCAGCACGATTTTCATGGGGGTCAACCTGTGGAAAACGGTGAAGCAGGGAACCTTCGAGCCCGAGACCGAGGCCTCCGCCCCGGCCCTGCGGGATCAGCCCATGCCCAGTGCGGAGTACGAGAATCATGCGTACCGTCACCGCAAGCTGGAGCGTCTGCCCCTGATCTTCACCATCCTCACGGTGGTGGCGATTCTCATCGGCGGTCTGGTGGAGATGATTCCGTTGTATCTGATCAAATCCAATGTGCCGACCCTGAGCACGGTGACGCCATATTCGCCGCTGGAGCTGGAGGGACGCGATATTTATATCCGCGAAGGCTGTGTGGGATGTCACTCCCAGATGGTGCGGCCCTTCCGTTCGGAGACCGCACGGTATGGCGATTACAGCAAAGCGGGGGAATTCGTGAATGATCACCCCTTCCTGTGGGGATCCAAACGAACCGGACCCGACCTGGCCCGTGAGGGCGTGATCGGGCGGTCGCATGCCTGGCATTACCTGCATATGGAGAATCCGCAGTCGACCTCTCCCGGCTCCATCATGCCCGACTACCGCTGGCTGTTGCAGAACCGGATCCGCACCCGGGACACTGCCCGCAAGATCACGGTGATGCGTGATCTCGGGGTTCCCTATCCCATGTACTTCGAGGACATTGCGGTGCAGCGTCTGGAGGAACAGGCCGAGGAGATTGCCTCGGAGCTCCGTGACCTGCTGCCGGAACGGGCGGATACGATTCAGGCCGACCGCGAGATCATCGCGCTCATCGCCTATCTGCAGCGCCTCGGGGTGGATGCCACCAAAGAGGTCCCGTTTGAGGAGGAACTCTGATGTATAAAGACGTCCTCCGATCCATCGACGGCATCGGGATCTACCCGGTGATCTCGCTGGTGATCTTTGTCTGCTTCTTTGTCACCGTCTTCCTCTGGGTTTCGCGCATCCGCAGTGCCGAGGCCAAAGAGCTGGCCGCAATGCCCCTGGATGACGGCACCACTGACTCCTCCTCTTCCCTTTCACACGGAGAACATGCCCATGGCTGAATATGACGACACCATTGTTTCCGAACACGACGGAATCCAGGAACAGGATAACAAGCTTCCCCGCTGGTGGGTGTTGTTGTTCGAGATCACTGTGGTTTTCGGATTTCTCTACCTGCTGTGGTTCCATGTCCTCGGACTGGGCAAAGGGCAGGAGAAAAAATACGAACACATGATGGCCCAGGCCGAGGCGGCGCAGGCCGCGCGCACCAAACAGATGATGGCCAATATGGATTTCTCCGTTCCCGCCACACAGCCCTCGGTGCTGGAGGAGGGGGAGGAGATCTATCAGGCCAACTGCGCCAGCTGTCACCACAGCACCGGCCGCGGACTCATCGGTCCCAACCTTACCGACGCGTACTGGATTCACGGCGCGGAGTTCGCCGACACGATGTATGTGATCGAGAACGGAGTGCTGGAGAAAGGCATGCAGGCCTGGAAAGACAGCCTCTCGCTGCGGCAGCGTCATGCGGTCGCAAGCTACATTTACAGTATCCGCGGCTCCAATCCCCCCGAGCCGGTAAGAGCTCCGCAGGGGGAACTGGTTTCCGGATCTGATTCGGCAACCTACGGTCTTTAGTCAGTAGTCATTGGTCATTTGTCATTAGGATCTGCTAAACATGAAACTCGAAGAACTACGTATTTACCAAACGAGTATGCTCATAGGCGAACGTGTGTGGGAAATCGTAGAGCCATGGAGTTTTTTTGCTAAAGACACGGTTGGGAAGCAGTGGGTACGGGCTGTAGATTCGATCGCGGCAAATATCAGTGAAGGGTATGGCCGATATCATTTTAAGGAGAATCGAAATTTTCTGTTTTATGCCCGTGGATCCTTACATGAGACCGCAACTTGGCTTCAGAAAGCTCATAAACGATCACTCCTTTCGGAATCGGCCTATCAGGAGCTTCGAACGGAACTGGAAAATCTAGCCCCTCAACTAAACGGCTACATTCGGTCTATTGGCTCTAAAAACGGACAGGCCAGAGAACCCGAAGCTGAGTATGGTTCTTTTTCGGGTGATTCTGGTTTCCTGGTTGATTTTCCAAACGTCGCCAGTGACCCGTTCAATGACGGTCAAGTCCTGAAGAAAAGTTGTCACATTTTTTACACTAACTACATCCATTTTTAAGTTCATTTCTATCCAGATGCCCGCTCTTCTTGCCAGCCCGTTGCGCCCGTATGACCCCGCCCCCCCGCGCGGGGGGGCGGGGTCATGCGGCGGCGCGATGGACCTCCGCCGGGGTTTTCATTTTCAGCGAGCTATGCGGCCTGCGATAATTGTACAACATGATGGCTTGTTCCACGCTTTTCCGAGTATCTTCAAAGCAACGGAACGTATCCCGAAGTCCATATTCTTGTTTCAGGATGCCGTTGATTCTCTCCGCTTTCGCGTTTTCCGCGCAATGCTGGACCTCGGTCATGCTGACCTCCAGGCCTTCTTTTTGAAGAGCCCCTACGTATGCATGACTGCAAAATTGGCATCCCCGATCCGAATGATGCAACGGAGCGGCTCCCTCTGGCAGATGATTCAGTGCCATCTTCAAAGCCTTCAGACTTTCTTCTGCACCAAGATTTTGTCCAAGGTTCCAGCCCACGATTACCCGGGAAAACGCATCCATCAGAAGGGTCAGATACACAAAACCCGCTTCGGTTCGTATATAGGTGATGTCCGTTACCCAGGCCTGGTGAGCACGAACAAGTTCCAGCTCCTTGAGTCGATTCGGAAAGATGGGAAGACTATGATTGCTCATCGTGGTTATGGGGCCCCGAGGGAGGGGCTCCACCAGCAAACCATTTTTACTCAGTACCTTAAAAAATCGGTCCCGTCCCAGTTTTACCCCCGCATCGTTCAAGGGTTCTTTGAGCAGGACATACAGCTTTCGGCAGCCAAGCCGCGGTTGAAGCCGGCGCTCTGCGCGTACCAACTCCACGACAAATCGTTCATCGACTTCTTGACGACGGCGCTCTTTTCTCGCCCGGTAAAAATTTTGCCGACTCATGCCCACCCGTTCACAGATCTGCTTCACCGAAAACCGTTTTCCTTTCCCTTTTTTCGTAAGGACGACAGCGTAATACCGTGCTTTTTTTTAAAGGTGTCTGGATCTTCCCCCATCCGTTCACAGGCAATCTGGACATATGCATCACTCAAAGCGTGGTCGATATGCGCATCCGCCAGGGCCGCTTCGAGTTCACGTATCCGCTTCCGGGCTTCTTTGAGTTCATCACGCTCTTTCATCGTTTCAATCTTTACCTTCTTTGGAAGAATCTTTTCATTGCCGTACTGGCGTACCCAGCGCTGCAGTGTAGTCAGGCCACGTATATCATACGCCTTCCTGGCTTCACTGAAAGAACTGAATTTTCCCCTCTCCAACTCATCCACAACCTGCCTCTTAAACGCCTCACTATAACGTATGGTCTTTGCCTGCATCTTTAGTCATCTCCTTGGTTATAGGTGACAACTTATTTCAGGACGGGACCCAATGA
>CAZVCO010000215.1:0-2054 GCA_964625795.1 uncultured Verrucomicrobiota bacterium
GCATCACCCGGAGAATGTCCGCGACGTCCGTGCTGTCCGCGGTTGTTATTCGTTGATTCGGGTTTTTCAACCACGGACGGCACGGACTACACGGACCCGTGCGGATGGATGTTTGGGGTATGGGACTCGAACACCCCCTCCCTTCACGAGTCCCGCGTGCTTGCCCTTCTCTTCCCGGGTGCAGCCAGGCTCCGTAATGGCATTCGCCAGGGAGGACGGTGCAAAGGAACGCGCTGCGAATCCAGGCCCACTTTTTTCGCTTCAAGTATAAAACATTTACGACTCCCCTTATAGGCAACGGCCGCGATTTCATGTAGTTTCTATGATACCTTTAATCCGTTAACCAAGAGTCACCCTCACTGGAGCCCCCTATGAAATCCCTGATAAAATCCTCCCTTGCCGCCTTGCTTGTCACCGGCCTTACCACGGCTTCCGCGTCCATCACGTATTTGGTGGATTTTGGAGATGCGAAAGCTGATCCGACCGACCCCAACTGGAACAGCGGCATTACCGTCGCGGGTTCAGGGACTTATGATTTGGTGGACACCACCGGGAGCACATCGGGAATCGATATTTCATTCAGTGGTGGGATTTCGGATTCCACCAGCGGAAGTGACCACAGTGAAACCCGGTCGGATTATCCGGCCTGGTCCGACTCCTCCGATCTGTCTCTTCAGGACCGGGTGTGGCAAACCAGCGGCACGACGGGCACCATGACCCTCTCCGGACTGAATGTGGGACAGACCTACGATATCGAGCTGTTTTCTTCTTATGCCTTTGGCAGTGCCGGTCGAAATCCCGTGGATTATCAGATGACGGATAATGGTGGTTTGGTGGAGGGATTTCACGTGGAAACCACCGGGGTTGATTACTCTTTTGGAACCACGGTGACCTGGTATACGCACCAGACGCATCTAACGGGGTCGGAGGATCCGGCGGATTATGCCGGATGGATCGGATGGTTCGATATGACTCCCAACGCCAGCGGGGAAATCACCCTGTCGGTTGCTACGAATGGCGGTTCGAATTCACGCGCTGCCCTCAACGCGATGCAAATCTCTACGATTCCCGAGCCCGGAACACTTGCGCTGGTGGGGATTGCTCTGGGCAGTCTGGTGTTATTCCGCTTCCGCAAAGCCTGATCCACACGTGTGTTTAGCGACTTCCGCGGCACCCGTCCCTTCCGGGGCGGGTGTTTTGCATGGCGGGGCTGTGGCTGATGGCTTTGTCGGTTTCGGCGGCGACCTGGGTTGTTTCTCCGGAGGGGCGGGATGATTTGGAGGGGGAACGGGGAAGGTCCCCGGAACGTCCGCAGAAAAGCATCGGCTTCGCCTTCAACACCGCCGCCGCTCCGGGGGACACCGTGCGGGTGATGAACGGGGTCTGTCGCAACCCGGGATACGGGTCTGTCCTTTGATTCGCTTCAGGTAAAGAAAACATACGATTCAGCTTCTACCTTTTTTTTGATCAGTTCCCTATAATTTAGGGATCGTTAAAGAATGCATCTCATTCTCCTTTCTGCATGACGCCCAACATTCCTTTGCTCGATTGTTTTTCCCGCACCCGCCTCTCGGCGATGGTGCCGGAGGGGATCCTGCGTATTGTATCAGTGCAAGGTGCGTTTTCGGTTTCACGCTTATCCTCTCTTGTTTTCGGGGGCCGCCGGACCCCGGTCGGTAGGTTTATCTTCAAGGGTTCCGCCGTTAGGCATTTTCTCCGGACAGGCATCCCGTTTCGGGAAGATTCTCTGCCTGACCTTTATCGTTCATATTTGATCCATCGCCAAACCTGATGCCGCTGATCTATGCCCACTTTCGACCTCTTCTTTGTATCGAAAGGGCTTTCGCCGGCAAGGCCTGGAAAAACGTATTGTTTGTATCTTTTGTGCTGCCGGGCGGTTTGAGAGAGCGGGGTCTCTCCTTCATTTTTTGCGATCGTCGCACCCCCTTAACAGGAAGGGTGCACGCATGTTTCCGAAACATCCGGAGGAAATTGATATGAACCGAGAACGAATGTCCATGGTCTTGTTTAGTCTGGTGCTTGCCTGGGGCCTG
>CAZVCO010000215.1:2064-5541 GCA_964625795.1 uncultured Verrucomicrobiota bacterium
CGACCCCTCACTGAGTTTACTGACCGACCAGTACCAATTAACCATGGCCTACGGCTACTGGAAAAACGGCATGGCGGAACGGCGGGCTGAGTTTCATATGTTTTATCGCAAAAATCCGTTTCGCGGCGGTTTTGTGGTGATGACGGGCATGGGCAAGGCCGGCATCATCGCCCAGAAGCTGTCGGCGACCCTGGCGTCGACCGGCACGGACTCGATCTTCCTGCATCCCGCCGAAGCCATCCACGGCGACCTGGGCCGCAGCCTGATCACGGGGCAGCCGGTCACGCCGGTGTTGCTGAACGGGGCGACGGCGCAAAGCCCGGGGGCGATTCTTCGGCTCAGCTCCGACGGGCGTGACCTCCTCTCTCTCACGCGGTTCGCGGAGGATATTGAGGATTTGGAGATCGACGATGACGACCAGCTCTACGTCGCGGCGGGAGCGGGTGGATTGATCCAGTTGAACGCCTCGGCGGACAGCATCCTCGCGGTCCGCCAGGCGGGGGAACACGTGCAGCGGGTCACCACAAGTCCCCTGCATGTGGCGACCCTGGTCCCGGACAGCATTGGCAGTGCGGAAACCACTCCCGGCCCTGGAGAGATCACCTTTTATGCCCGTTCCGGTTTGGTCGAGCAATGGAGCGCGTTCGGTTGGCGACACACCTTGGATATCGCTATCGACGATCCCTCGCAGACCGTTGGCCACATTGGCTGGCGGCAGGCCAGCGCCTGGCAACAGGACGGCGACGGGGTGTTGCCGGTGCAAATTTCCTATATGCGGGGGTTGGATTTCAATGGCAACGAGAAGTGGACCACCTATGATTGGTCGACCGAGGCGGACATCGACGGGCATGCCCCGGAGTTTGACCCCGTCACCGGGCTGGTGAACATCACCAACCCCCTGTTTTTGAATTCCACGGGACAGCCCACGGGGGAGGTGGATCATCTGGGACGGCCGCTCTACGCGTATCAGAATAATATGGCGGACACCCGCGGCTACCGGCTGACCCGGGGGGAAGACGGATTTTTTTATGGAGCCTTTGAATCCGCCGGCGGAAACCATATCTTCCGCCGTCAGGGAGGGCAGGAGGACACCGATCCTGATTTTCGGTCAGGCGCCGCCTCGGCCGGAGGTGATCTGTTTAACAGCTTTATGAATACCGGCGCCAGCCACAAAACGTATATCGCCCGTTTTGATCCCGGGACCGGTGGACATTTGTTGGGAAATCAATTCAACACCCTGGTGGATAAAGACGGGGTGCCGAGTGCGAACACGCTGCGGGTCAGCAGAGGGGGGCTCTTCGTTGATGCGGATGGGCGGATTTATTTCAGTGGCTCCTCTGCGCGCGGACTTCCGCTGCCGAGTAACAGAATAAGACCTCCCATGGAGTCGCAGGTGTCGCTGGATCCGTTTGGACTGAATACCGATGAGGGCGGCGCGTACGTGTGGGTGGTCGACAACGATATGGCGACGCGTCTCTTTGTGGGCCGGACGGCCGACGGGAACACACGTTCTGTTCATGCGCGAATACCGGATGGCGAGACGTCTCCGGTGATCGCCTGGGGAGGGCGGGCGGCTCTCAGCCGGCCGATGCACGTGTTGAAAGCGTTTCAGCCTGAGCCCGGCTACGGTGAGAACGACGGATTCGTGGCCGTGCTGGGGGATGTGCCTTCGGAGGAAACTGGCTCTCCGAACTCTTTCGTTTACGGTGACGCCGATTATGTGACAGAAGATACACGCCTACGGGGCACCGACCCGGTTCAGCGCACAGATACTGTCGAGGGGCAGGCCGTCACCATCACTGAATATGCCTACAGCGAAACCGTTCCTCTCAGTCCACCCGCTCCCGGATATACGGGCCCGGCATTTTTTGGCGGGGTACGGGCCATTCACCGGAATCCGGCGGAAACGGGATTCAACAGTAATCGGTTTTCCGGTTCGGAAACCCGGGTTCAAATCCAAAGGGCCGAAACACGCAGCCAGGCTCTGTTTTTCTTTCCAAAAGCCTCGTGGTCTGTTGTCGAAGAAACGGATACGGTTACGTTTAACAGCAACAGTTATCTCAGCCTGAGCGGTGATGGGGGCGGATATATTACCGAAGGACGCTGGCTGGTGCGGGACGGGAATACCTTCTATGCCTCGGAGTCGGACATGTCCGACCGGATTCTGACCTTTCGCAGTTCACTGGACCATGGAAACTGGGTCGCCCTCGACGTCAATCCACAGGACCCTTTGGATTTCGACATCGATGAGACCGCCTTTGCCCCGCATGTGTTTACCGACGTGACCGCCATAGGGTTTCTGCAGTATCGCCCCGAATACACGGATGACGGTTTTATATCGGAATGGTCTCAATTCGATGCGGCCTTTGCTCTGAATGCGGAACCCAATGTGGCACCGGTCCCGGTCGCGGTTTCGGATGCGACAGCCCTTCCGCAGGCACCGGTCACGGTGAATTTCGATGGAAGCGGCTCCCAGGATCCCGACGGGGAGATCAGCTTTGTCCGGTGGACGTCCGGCGATGGGACTGAGAGTGCCGGTAATCTGTTCTCCCACACCTACGAGGCCGCGGGCAATTACACGGCGGCGCTTACGGTATGGGACGACAAGCTGGTGGAACGCACCGACGAGGTGACTCTTTCCGTCGTCAGTCCGCAGGCACCGAACCCGGAACGGGTGATCGCGGCCTGGGGCGGGGCGGTCCCCTCCTCCAATTTCCGGTATGGCGGCAACGACACGGCGCAGCTCGATCTCGATGGCGACGGCGCGACGGACGACACCCGCCGGGGAACCGGGTATGGGGAGGAGGTGCCTCTGATCAACCGCCTGAGTCCGCGGGGAACGGTTATGCATGGCGGGTTCTGGCTGTCGACTCTGAATGGCGACAACGATTATTCGTCGCAGGGCTCCTCCGGCGGTGGATTCCAGATCAGGGTGAGCCAGGCCAGCGAGACCACTCCGACCGCGATGCACGGGGTGTTGATCCTGCAAAAAGAGGATTTCCTGGGCGGGGCCTCAGCGGAAACGATCGGGCTGAGTGCCGGAGATGGTTTTCATATGTTGGGCATTGATGAATTCGCCAATATCGCGCCGCTCCGCTGGCTGGTGAGGGACGGCGGCACCTATTACGTGTCGGAGGCGACGCTGGACAAAGATCAGCCCAGTTTCACGGTGCCTGCGGACGACGACCATGGACGCTGGGCCGTGTGGGATCCGGTCGCGGCGGCGGATCATCTGAATTTCGATGCGTCCGCAGCCACGTTCACAACCCGGACCTTTTCCGACATTACCGCCTACGGGGTGGTGGTCGACAGCGACGCGTACGCGGACGCCCGCATCTGGTTCACCTTCGATGAACTGGTTTTCGAGGGTAGCTTGACTTCACAAAACACCGCCACGCCGGTCACGGCCATCGCCTCGCCCGAGTCTGGCAGCACATTCAACCAGGGCGAAACCATCGCCTTCTCCGGATCGTCGAT
>CAZVCO010000216.1:0-5534 GCA_964625795.1 uncultured Verrucomicrobiota bacterium
CACTATCCGCGCCACTGCGAAAGGGAGCTGAGACTTTAATTCACATCCCGGCGGTTACGCCACGCCGCAGGCGTGGATGCGCCACTTACCGGAGGCCCAAAGCGTGGCGAGGTTCGTCCCGAACTTCGAAAAGGGTCTTAGACCTTAATTCACTTCCCGGCGGATCAACCACGCCTCCGGCGGATAAACCACGCCTCCGGCGGGTAAACCTTGGCGTAGGAGCAAGGCGTGGATGCGCCACAGCCAATCCCGCACTCTGCGGGACTTCCGCCGCTACCGCCCACCGCCAACCGCCCACTGCCGACAGACTTTTTTTTGGCAGAGACTGCCCCTGGCCGTCTCCGTGCCCCTGGCCGCTGGGGCTTCCTGCGGGCAGGCGTCGAGGCACGGGCAGGCGAACTACAACCGCGCGCTCCGCGTCACTGCGAGAGTCACCCCCGCCTGAAAATGGCGCCCTGGGCAGGATTCGAACCTGCGACATTCGGATTAGAAGTCCGATGCTCTATCCAGCTGAGCTACCAGGGCACGGGGGATTCCTATGCGTTACCTCAGCCTGCTTGGCAATCACAAAGCGGGTTCAGTCGAGCTGCTGAAAGAAATCGTTTCCTTTGTCATCCACCACGATGAAGGCCGGGAAGTTTTCCACCCTGATTTTACGAACGGCCTCCATGCCCATCTCGGGGAAGGCGACCACCTCCACTTCCCGGATATTGTCCTGGGCCAGAATGGCGGCCGGGCCGCCGATGGAGCCCAGATAGAAGCCGCCATGCTCTTTGCAGGCCTCGGTCACCGCCGGACTGCGGTTGCCCTTGGCCAGCATGACCAGGCTGCCGCCCAGGGCCTGAAAGCCGTCCACATAGGGATCCATGCGGTTGGCGGTGGTGGGACCGAAACTTCCGGAGGGCATGCCCTCGGGGGTTTTGGCCGGTCCTGCATAGTAGATCGGATGATCTTTGAAGTAGGCGGGCATCTCCTCGCCGGCGTCCAGCATCTCTTTGATTTTGGCGTGGGCGCTGTCGCGGGCCACGATGAGGGTGCCGGTGAGGTTGAGACGGGTTTTGATGGGGAAGCGGGTGAGAATCTCCCGCACCCGGTCCATGCCCTCGTCCAGATTGATGCTTATGGGCGGGGCCATGTCGGGCGCCTGTTCGGGCAGATACTGTTCGGGATGATACTCGAGCTGTTCGAGGAAGACGCCTTCGCGGGTGATTTTGGCCTTAATGTTGCGGTCCGCGCTGCAGCTGACCCCCAATCCGACCGGGCAGGAGGCGGCATGGCGGGGCATGCGGATGACCCGGACGTCGTGGGCAAAATATTTTCCGCCGAACTGGGCGCCCACCTTGGAGGCGGCGGCGATATCGCCAATCCTTTTTTCCCATTCCGTATCCCGGAAGGCCCGGCCGCCAGCACTTCCGGAGGTCGGAAGTTCATCCAGGTAACCGCAGGAGGCGAGTTTGGTCAGTTTCATGGTCGTCTCGGCAGAAGTGCCGCCTATCACCAGTGCGATATGGTACGGCGGGCAGGCCGCGGTTCCGAGGTCGAGCAGTTTCTGGGTGACAAAGGCGGTGAGCGACTCTTCATTGAGCAGGCTTTTGGTCTGCTGGTAGAGATAGGATTTGTTGGCCGATCCCCCTCCCTTGGCGATGAAGAGGAACTTGTATTCGTCGCCTCCGGTGGCCAACAGATCGATCTGGGCCGGGAGATTGGTGCGGGTATTGACCTCCTCGAACATGGAAAGGGGGGCAATCTGGGAGTAGCGGAGGTTTTTCTCCTGATAGGTCTGATAGATGCCTTTGGACAGCGCCTCCTCATCCCCGCCGCCGGTCCAGACCTGCTGTCCTTTTTTTCCGAGCACAATGGCGGTTCCGGTGTCCTGGCAGGAGGGAAGCTGTCCGCCCTTGGCCACCACCGCATTCTGCAGCAGGGTGTAAATGACAAAACGGTCGTTGTCGCTGGCCTCGGGATCCTCCAGCTCGCGGGCCAGCATCTCGAGATGGGATTTCCGCAGGTAAAAGGAGACGTCGCTGAAGGCCGCGTAGGCGAGTTCGGTCAAGGCTTGGGGAGAGACCTTCAGGATGGAGCGGCCCTCAAAATCAGCGGTCTCCACGCCCTGGATGGGAAGCTTGCGGTAGGTGGTGGGGTCGTCGGAAAACTGGAGAGTGGGTTCGTAGTGAAAAGGTTCCATGCGGGTCAGTCGGGGTTGAGGTCAGAGAGGGTGGGGTTGGAAATTTCGGGTTTGAGTCGCTCACGCAGGGTCTCATTCGCAAACATACTTTTGGACACCTTCAGGTCCAGCTGTTCCGCGATCTCCATACATTTGGCCCTGCAGTCCTCCCGCAGGGTGGTGGAGATAAGGAGTTCATCGATATCATGGGAAATGCAGAGCTTCTCGAGATCGTGGATGGAGCCCAGCACCGTATGTCCGTGGATGTCCCGGCCTCTGAGGTAGGGGTCGTCGTCCACCAGTCCGATCAGTTTATACTGTTTGCGTCGGTCCAGATCGGTGAAGCGCTCGGAACGGACAATCAGGGTGTAGCCGTATCCGGCTCCGTAGATCAGCACCCGGGGCAGGTTGGAGCCTTCAAAGGCGTGCTGTTTACGTTCATGGTAGTGCATGAAGTCCTGGACCAGCCGGGGAAAAATACGGCCGAAAATCATGAGGGGAAGGGCGGTGCTCAGCAGTATCTGGTTGAACAGAAGGGTCTGCCGCAGGGTGTGATGCTGGGCAATGGGGGACAGGCTGACCCCCAGGACGATACCGGAGACCACGATCACGGCCAGATAGAAGATCTGCAGGGGCCGGGCGCGGGTCCACTGCAGCCGATAGTATTTCAAAGCCCAAATAAGGATCACCGGACAGCCGATCACCGGAGTGGCGGCCTGCTGGATGAGCATTCGGAGTGAGAGACTGGGGTACTCTTTGGCCAACAGTCCGGAGAGAATGATCAGAGACAGGCTGATGGCCAGGATATCCAGAAAGGGCATGGCGCTGCGGTACAGCTGGGCGCGTCCCGGCCGGCGGATCCCGTCCACAATCCATTTGCCGCTGGCACTCATCTCCAGGGAGGCCAGATAGCGAAGCACCACGTAGCTGCCGGCAAAGAAACTGGCGGCGAAAATGGCCACCCGGAAGTCCCGCAGAAAGAGCCAGAGCAGACCGATGCCGAACACCGCCGCCTGAATGGCATACAGGAGCACGGCCACTTTTCGCTGGGTGAATCCTTTTCTGGCCAGACGGTGATGCAGATGATCGGTGTCCGCCTTGGAAATCATGCCGCCCAGTTCCGGATTCATGGCCTTGCGCACCGAGCGCCTCCAGATGGCCAATCCGGTGTCAATCAGAGGCACGCCCATGGTCAGCAACGGCACAATCAGCAGTACGGCGGCCGCACTTCTGGATTGGCTCCCCAGGGTGAGGGACATCAGCACAAATCCAAGGTAGAGGCTGCCCGTATCGCCCAGAAAGACGCGGGCAGGATGAAAATTATAGCGCAGGAAGCCAAGACAGGCACCGGTGAGGGCCAGACAGACCGCCGCCATCGCCTCATTTCCCAGCACGATATTCAGTCCGCACAGTCCCAGACCGGTGATGGCGGCCAGCCCGGTGGCCACTCCGTCCATGCCGTCAATCAGGTTATAAGCGTTGATGGCCGCCACATACAGCAGCACAGTGACGGAGAGATCCATTACCGGATGCAGGCCTATCCCCAGAATGTTTCCGATCCGCATGCCGGCATTCCAGGCCAGAATGGACACGAGGATCTGCCCCAGCAGTTTGATAACCGGGCTCAGTTCCCATTTATCGTCGGCCAGACCCAGCAGAATGAGGGGCAGGGACACCGGCAGAATCAGAAAGGCCCAACTGCGGGCCTCCCGGGTCAGTTCCACAAACCCCACAAGTTGAAACATGAAAATCAGGGTGAGGGAAAAGGCCGCGAACACCGCCAGGCCGCCGCAGCGCGGAATGGAGGAGGAGTGGATGCGCCGCTCGTTGGGTTCGTCCATCAGTCCGAACAGTCGTCCCAGCCACATCACCGGCGGGGTGAGCAGATAGGAGACCAGCGTGGCGCACAGCAGCGAGAACACCAGAAGACGGATCATCCCGGGCAGCAGATCAGGGTTCATCAGGAGCAGCTCCTCATGAATCGTCCTCCCGGCGGACTGTGTGCAGGTTGTTCACTTACAGGATGGTACCGGGTTGATAGCTGGCGGCGTCCGGAGTGCGGTCGGACCAGGCCTGTGCGTCTGTGATAAACTGATCCACCTGCTCCCGGGCCCGGCCGGTGAGGGCGGCGGCGTTTTCAATCACCTGATTGATTTGATCGAGGGTGAGTCCCAGCCGTCCGTCCTCCGCCAGGCGGTTGGAGAGATCGTTTTCGGTCACGGCCCCGGAGCGCAGATCCAGCACGGTGGCCACTGCGTGTTCTTTAATGGCCTCGTGGGCCTCCTCCCGGCCCGCGCCGTGTTTGACCGACTCCATCAGCAGGGTGGTGGTGGCCAGAAAGGGGAAGTAGTGGGCGTTTTCCCGGTCGATCACGGCCTGGAAGCGTTCGAACTGACTGAGAATGGTGAGGAAGGTCTCCACCAGTCCGTCCATGGCCAGAAAGGAGTCCGGCAGCATGACCCGGCGCACCACGGAGCAGGAGACATCGCCCTCGTTCCACTGATCACCGGCCAGTCCTTCGGCCATGCCCAGATAGCCTTTCAGCAGGGTATGAAATCCGTTCACCCGTTCGCAGCTGCGGCTGTTCATTTTGTGCGGCATGGCGGAGGAGCCCACCTGACCTTTGGCAAAGCCTTCCGAAGCGGTTTCGTGTCCGGCCATCAGCCGCAGAGTGCGGCAGAAGCTGCCGGGTCCGGAGGCCAGCTGCACCAGGCAGGACACCACATCGAAATCCAGACTGCGGGGATAGACCTGGCCGACATTGTGCAGGCTTTGGGGCAGGTTCAGGTGTTCGCGTACGGAATTCTCCAGCCTGGCCACCTTGTCGGTGTCCCCGGCCAGCAGGGTCATCACATCCAGCTGTGTGCCGACCGCTCCCTTGAGGCCGCGCACCGGATAGCGGTCGATCAGGTTCTGAAGCCGGTCCATGGCAATGAGCAGTTCCTGTCCGAACATGGCGATGCGCTTGCCCAGAGTGGTGGGCTGGGCCGCGACATTATGGGTGCGGGCGGTGATGACCACCTCCCGCGTCTCCTCCGCCAATTCCGCCAGGCGGATGAGCATGGTGACCCCGCGGTCGCGGATGAGTTCCAGGGAGCGGAAGACCTGAAGCTGTTCGACATTCTCGGTCAGATCCCGGCTGGTCATTCCTTTGTGGATGTGCTCCGTCCCGGCCAGCCCGCAGAATTCCTCGATCCGCGCTTTCACGTCGTGGCGGGTGACCACCTCACGGTCGCGGATGGAGTCGAGATTCACCTGATCCTTCACCTTCTCATAGGCCTCAATGGTGCCTTTCGGCAACTCGAGTCCCAGCTGCTCCTGGGCACGGAGCACGGCGATCCAGAGTTCGCGCTCCAGTTTGACTTTGCCC
>CAZVCO010000217.1:0-5524 GCA_964625795.1 uncultured Verrucomicrobiota bacterium
GTTTGGACTGGGTTTCGCCGAAGCGGGGGATGCAGGTGGGGTGAATCTGGGTGAAACAGGGATTGGCGAAATGCGCGCCCCGTTTGTAACAGCGCCAGGCGGCGGTGGGGTTGCAGTTCACCGCGTTGGTGCTGAGATAGTAGACGGTGGAATAGCCGCCGGTGCAGAGGAGCACCGCGTCGGCCGCATAGCGTTCCAGTTCGCCGCTGATAAGATTCCGGCAGATGATGCCGCGGGCTTTGCCGTCGATCTTCACCAGATCCAGCATTTCCCGGCGGGGAAAGACCTCCACATTGCCTTCCTCCATTTGACGCATCAGCGCTCCATAAGCTCCCAGGAGCAGCTGCTGTCCGGTCTGACCGCGGGCATAGAAGGTGCGGGAGACCTGGGCGCCCCCAAAGGAGCGGTTGGCCAGAGTGCCGCCGTATTCCCGGGCGAAGGGTACGCCCTGGGCCACACACTGGTCGATGATATTGTTGCTGACCTCGGCCAGGCGGTGCACATTGGCTTCACGTGAGCGGAAGTCGCCCCCCTTGACGGTGTCGTAGAAGAGCCGGTATACACTGTCGCCGTCGTTCTGGTAGTTCTTGGCCGCATTGATGCCTCCCTGCGCCGCAACCGAGTGAGCTCGCCGGGGGGAATCCTGAATACAGAAGTTCTGCACCTGATACCCCAACTCCCCGAGGGAGGCGGCGGCGGAAGCTCCCGCCAGGCCGGTGCCGACCACAATGACCTTGTGTTTTCGTTTATTGGCCGGATTCACCAGCTTCATGTTGAATTTGTGCTGGGTCCATTTCTGGTCAACGGGCCCGTCCGGGATTCTGGCGTCTAACTGTGGTTTGCTGATCATGTTCTGAGTCGGGGATTGGATTAGGCAAAGGGGAGTGAAGTCAACAGCAGACGAGTATGGCCTGCGGGATCCTGCGGCATGGCGTTGGGATCAAAGGTGTCCCGCATCATGAAGATGAGGATGGGAAGGAGGAAGAAACCCACGGCCAATGCGATGGCCATGGCGGTGCCGGCAAGATGAAGATAGGGAATGGTCGAGGGCCGGGACAGTCCCAGACTCTGAAAGGCACTCCAGATTCCGTGCAGCAGGTGAGAGCAGAGCACGCCCATGGCGAGCATGTAAAACAGCACAATCCCGAAGTTGCCCTGGAATTTCTCCACCACCAGACGGTATACGTTAGGGGCTTCAATTCCGCCCTGCAGCGTCATGGTGCCCACCGCAGAGTGATCGGCGTACTTGAAGTTGATCAGGTGCACGATCACGAACACCAGCAGGATGGTTCCACTGACCGCCATATACATGGAGTGAAAACTGCGTTTGCTGGGGCCTTTGGCATAATTACTGACGGCATAGGCGGAGGGCCGGGCTTTCTTCTTGCTGAACTGAACGCTCAGGGCGGACCAGATATGGAGCAGAAAGAAGGAGAGAAGGCCGAATTCCGCCACCCGGATAAACATGCCGTGCATGAAATGATGAAGAAAGCGGGCGTAAGCATTGAAGACGGCCGGTCCGGCAAACATGGTGAGGTTGCCGATTAAATGCACCACCAGAAAGAGAACGAGCGACAGCCCCGTGATCCCGGTGAGCAGTTTTTTCAAGACGGACGATACATGAGGGTCTTTAAGATTGATCATAGAGAGGTTCCAAAGGCGGTTTGCCTGGGTAACATAGGCACGGTTTCGGTATTTGCCAAATAAATAACGATAAAATCGGACACGGGAGGGGGGATTTGAATTTCCCATCCTGGAATCGGCGTTTTTTATCTCCAAATAAGAAAAAAAAACTGTAAACATTCATTCTTGAATTGGTTAGGGTAGGTCAACTTCAGCCATTAAACCGATCCTCACTTATGAAGACTCAAAAATCACTCCGCGTCGCCCACACGTCAAGTATCGCCATTTCCGTGATCATTAACGGTCTCCTGATCCTGGCGCTCTTCACTTTTATTACGATCGGAACCGAGGGCATGCAGGAAACCTCCACCGTGATGGTGATCGACCCTTCGGATCAGGAGGAAATTGATGAGATTGAGGAAGTGATTGAACCTGAGGAGGTGGTGGATCCGGAGGAGCTGAACGAGCTGACAGACTTCACCATGGATATGGAGCTTAATACCGAATTTGAGCAGGAGAATCAGGAAGTGGAAACAAATGTGGAGACCGATGTCTCCAGTCTGACCGATCTGATGTCGGATGTGGCCAGTCCGGTGGTGATGAAGGGGCTGATGGTGGGGCGTACCGCCAAATCCCGGGCCGCTGCGGTGAAGCGGTATGGGCAGGGGCTGGGACGTTTTACCGAACCGGCGGTGATCAAGGCATTGGAGTGGCTGCGGGACAATCAAAACTCAGACGGATCCTGGGCCAAGGATGGCACAGGACGGGGAAATGTCGGGTATACCGGCTTGGCATTATTGACCTTTCTTGCCCATGGGGAGACCCCCTCATCCGCCGAGTTCGGGACCACAGTGGGGCGTGGAATCCGCTATATCATCGAGGATCAGAACAGTGACGGGACGTTCCGGAATTCCGGAAGTCACCAGAGCTATGGCCATGCCATGGCCACCTATGCTCTGGCGGAGGCGTACACCATGACCGAGAACCCTCTGCTGGCCGAACCGGTTCGTAAGGGAGTGGATGTGATGATCAGAGGCCAGATGCCGAATGGCGGTTATGACTATGATTACAAGTTGGAGAACCGGAATGATCTCTCCGTCGGTGCCTGGCAGGTACAGGCCATGAAAGCGGCCTCCATTTCTCCCGCGAACAGTCCGCGGCTTGAGGAATACAAGCAGAAAGGTATGGACGGAATTATGGAGGGAGCGGTGAAGCGCCAGGATGGGTCCATCAACTTCACCTACAAAGTAAACGTGGGCGAAAATGCCAGTGGAATGAACCGCACGGTCAGCGCGGCCGGCAGTCTTTGCCTTTTTCTGGCGGGCAGGGGCGGAACAAGTGAGGCGGATGATGCGATCGACTTTCTTGAGACCTTTCTCGAGCCGGGAGAGATCCCGGACTGGGGCAACGACGATGGAGGCACAAGTCACGGTGGACGGATCAATATTTGGTACTATGCAGTGCAGGCGTTTTTTCAGGACAACCCGGATGGCAGTAATTTCAAAAAATACATGGCCGCAATGACCAAGGCGCTGGTCCAGAATCAGGCCGATGACGGTCACTGGCTCTGTTACTCTGAGAAGGGGATTAATCAGGGGAAAACCTACAACACCACCCTGGCCGCACTGGGGCTGATGGTGTTCTATCGGTATCTGCCCACTACACAGGCTGATAACATCCAGCGCGCAACTCCGGCTGCTCCGCCTCCCCCGCAGGAATCCGAGGACGAGGTATCCTTCGAGATCTGATCTCCGGGTCAGCGAAGCCGGTACAGAATCTGATTCTCCTGATCGATGATCCGGTCAGCCCGCTTATCCATCCAGCTGAACCAGTCAGGATGGAGTTTCACGGACGCCCTCTCCTGAGTACCTAAAAACACCCACTGAGGCTGGACGTCTTTCAGCAGTCGGTCCAAATCCTCCGGGCTGCTGGCCCGGTATACCCTTAAAGGATCCGGCTGAGGCTGTCCCGGCCGCCATTGACTCTGATGTCCCCGCCAGCCCAGCAGGCTGTGTCCGGCCGTCCAGGTGCCCAGTTGACTGGTGTTGGCCTGATAACTGTTCCCGGGAGCCTCCAGAATGAGATCGTCCGGTTGGATGATCCTATCCGCAGCATGCAGGAGCGTACGGTCATTCTCCGGCAGAACCGACCAGGCATGCAGACTGCGCGGCTGTGGGCGCAATGACTTCCAGCTCAGCCGGCCAGCGTACAACAGACCGGGAATAAGACAGACCAGCAGGCTGATTATTGCTGCAGGCTTGAGCGAACCTCGATCAAGACTGCGGCTCCACCCTGCAGCCGCCACGGCCGCCAGCAGAATCCACATCTGGAAATACACCTTGAAAATCGTATTCATCCGGGACTGAAAGGCGTCCTGAAGGAACACCAGTTCGCACACCGCCCACATGCCGGCCGTCAGCAGAAGCAGCGCCACCGTCAACCGTCTCGGTCGATAAAGAACCGCCCAGGCCGCGCCGGGCAGGAGAAATCCGAATACAAGAGAGAGTTCTGCGGGTGAGATGTGATGTTCCTGATTACGCACCAGCGCCAGTTCCGGACCTGGAGCCAGACGTGGCAGGTAAAGGAAAGCCGATGCCCACAGAGCCAGGGCGAGGGCCGTCCATTCGTTTGCCGTCAACTTTGTTCTCCGGCAGAACAGAGCCAGCAGCGGCAGGGCGATGCTGGTGGGGGTCTGCAAGGGATTCATCCGCCAACTCCAGGCGATGGCGACCGTTACCGGCAGCAGGAGAATAAAATTCAGCTTTTCTGAACGGAACAGCTGAATTGCGGCCAGCAACGATATCAACAGCACCGGCACCCCGAGCAGATGAGCATGGTTGTCCCCCAGATAGAAACTGAAAAAGGGGAACTCTGTGATCAGAGGTGTTGTTCCGTCCTGAAGAATACGGCTGGCATCCCACCACCACCAGAAGCCGTCCTCCCCCAGAGCATGATAAAATCCGGGGACGGTGGAGACAAACAGCATCAACAGCAGACCGAGAATTCCCCCCCGCCAGCGGGCTGATGCTTCGTCATCCGCACAAAGACTGCGTCCGACCTGAAAGGCCAGCAACCCCGTCATGGCAAACCACAGGATCTGGCCGGTATTCACCGCCACTGGAGCGGGAGTGCCGAACAGCACCGCCACAAAAGCCAGCGCCTGATGCCCCTCGGCGTAATAGGTGGCGGGAGCGCCACCAAACCAGCTGTCGCGCAGCGGCGGAGCGTCAGAAGCGAGTGCCGTCCGCATCCACATGGCATCCATGGGCTGTTCGGTGTGGCTGACGCCCGGGTCCGCACTTCGCACCAGTGTCCAGAACACGAACAGCAGCGTGAAGATCCCTAATGCCTGAAGGGCTGAGGATCGGTGAAGAGTTCTGTCATTCTCCTTCAGGGGTGGTTTCGGGAGCAGAAGATGTCCGGCGACTCCGAGCGTAATCACCACCAGCCAGGCCCATATGGTGTGGAGATGTAGCCAACCGGTCCGCCTCAGCATCTGCATCACCAACAGATAGATCAGAAGTCCGCCAACCGGCCAAAGCCCCGCCCCCTGATCCCGCCGACCAGCCCAGACCCGGGTCCACCACGGCCACAGCGCGGCCCCGGTCACCATCACTCCGAGATAAACCTGCAGGGCCGGAAGCCACCAGAAAAGAGTGTGAGGGGGCATGGATTCAGAGGTCAGAGTGCAGAGGTCAGGGGCGAAATGGCAGGAGGAGCGGCACAAGCCGGAGGCGCCGCATCCCTGCGGCGGGAAAACCGGGGCAGGGATGCCCCGCGTCCGACTTGGTCACACACAAGGATAAATTGGAAACAGGGGTTGACGCAGTTGTAGGGGATGAGACGGATTCTCTGCACTCTGCACTCTGCACTCTGCACTCTGCACTCTGCACTCTGCACT
>CAZVCO010000218.1:0-983 GCA_964625795.1 uncultured Verrucomicrobiota bacterium
ACGATTCACCGTATCTGCCGGGGGAACGGATTGCCGGGCCCATGACCGGATTCCGCTCCGGAAGAATTCAGCACTGGGATGACGAAATCGGCACCAACTTTATCGAGGTCACCACCTCGCCGCAGTTGAAGGAACACGTTCGGTATGTGGACAACCGGCTGAAAAAAGCGGAGCATCATCCGGATCAGTCCAGCTGGAGCATCTCCGGCTTTTCGGTCGATCTCTCCGAGGGCAGCCGGTCCCGTCCCATTCTGGACCTGGAAACGGATCACTGGACCGTACGCCTGTCCTTCACCCGCACTGAATACGACCCGGACGGCACCGAAACCGGCAAAGAAACCGAACGGGTGGCGTTTGATGTCTGGACCTCAAAGGATCTTCCGTTCTCCCCGCTTCCTCTCGCCTTCGAACCCCTGGCAGGCAGACGGGTCCCGCCCTACCTTCCCGGACCGCTCGAGAACCGGTTTCTTTTCCAACTGGCCGAATCGCTCCGTCCCCACGGCGGTCTCGTGCGGGCCGAAACCACGGTGGAGGGCGAGACCTATGCCATGCAGATCACCGGGGTCCGGAAGGCACCCGAACTTCCCCTGGAGAAATTCACCCCTCTGCCGGTGATCGATTCCTCCCGCGTAAACCGTTTTGCCGGCCCCCTGTTTCTCACCTCCCTGCTGCGGGACGGCATGGTACGGACCGAGGCCGACGGCACCCTTCAGATCGACGGACGGGACCTGCCGGCCGCATCCTCCTGGAAGGAAAATGCCGAAGGCGATCTGGTCGTGGTGATCTCCGCCCCGCAGGAGGAGACCACGCTCTTTCTGGTGCGTCCACTCAGCGGGACGGTGCAACCCGACGTCTATGACGTCACCCCCGCCCCGGACCCGGCAGAGCTGCGGGAGCTCTGGCGGGAATGATCAAGGACTCCGATCCTATGATTGCCTGCGCGGCGGTTGCTGCTCTGGGCCAGATCGCGGGCAGCCAGGCGA
>CAZVCO010000218.1:993-5524 GCA_964625795.1 uncultured Verrucomicrobiota bacterium
AGGCAGAACTGGAGACCCACAGTCAGGCCTTTCAACTGTACGGACTGATCGACACCGGTCCGCTGCCGGCGGTGGTGACAGGATTCGACCAGGGTGAGGTCACCATCCGGTCCAATCAGAACGGCAGAATCAGCGGCACCGTCGAAGGAACCGTCTCGGTACTTCCCACCACCGAGGTATCGGACCCGGAGATCCGTCCGCTCTCCTTTTCGTTTGATGCACAGGAAGGGCTCGATTCGTTCCGCTTCCGCAGCACCGAATCCCGCTTCTCCAATCGGTAAGTTAACGAATGGCGGCGGAAAAAAGGTCGCCAGAAGATTAAAAATCTGTAGGTTTTGCGTCAGTTGATTTCTGAAGCACAAGGACCGATTATGACAAAAGAACAGTGGGTGGACCGCAAGCTGGGCAGCATGACGCTGGAGATGAAGGTGGGGCAGTTGATGGTTATCGGGTTTACCGGCCCGGTCATCCGTCCCGACACCGCGGAGCTGGTGAAAAAACATCACATCGGCGGACTGCGGATCGGTCAGAAATTCATTGGCGGCTTTAATGTCCACCGTAACCGCAAGGATCTGCCCGACTTTCTGCAGCGGTCCACTCTTCCCCCGGACGTCAACACCTTCGACACCACCCCCGGGCTGGGCGGAACCCACTGCACCATCTCCCAATACGCCACCACCCTGAACGAACTGCGTCAGATGTCGCTGGACAGGGAGAATTCTGTTCCGCTGCATTACACCTTCGATCAGGAGGGCGAGGGCTGTGACTTCATCTGGAACTACCGCTTCTTCCCCTACCCCATGGGTCTGGCCGCCACCGGCGATAAGGATCTGATCTACCGCGTCTCCAAAGCGCTGGCCCGTCAGGCCCGCGCCCTGGGGGTGAACATGATTCACTCGCCCGTGCTGGATGTGAACACCGACGTGAACAACCCCGAGGTCGGCCCCCGCGCCTTCAGCGACAATCCGGACCTCTGCGCCGAGTACGCGCTGGAAACCCTGCGGGCCTTCCGGGAGGAGAACCTCATGGCCACCGGGAAACACTTTCCGGGCCGCGGCCCCTCCAATGTGGACGCCCATTTTGAACTTCCGGTGATTCCGCTGACCCGTGAGGAGATGATGGCCTCACATGTGGCGCCGTATCAGAAACTGATCGACGCCGGGCTGCCCTGTGTGATGGCGGCCTACAGCGCCTACGAGGCGTTTGATCCCGGTGACGACACCCCCGCCGCGGCCAGTCGGAACGTGATCACCCATCTGCTTCGCGAAGAGCTGGGCTTTGAGGGCGTCATCACTTCGGACAATGTGCCCATGCACGGACTGATGAAAAAATATGAGGTCAGCGAGGCGGTGATCCGCGTGTTGCTGGCCGGATGCGATCTCATTCTCTGCCGCACCGAATCGCCGGTCAGCCTCTACATCATTGAAAAGGTCATCGAGGCGGTGAAATCCGGCCGTTACCCGGAGGAGATGCTGGACGCCTCGGTCAAACGCATCCTCGGTCTGCGCTACGACATGGGACTGGCCGGAGACTGTCTGGTGGACCCCGCACACGCCGCCTCCATGTTTGAGGATCCGGAGATCCGGGACGTCTCAGAGGAGAGCATCCGCAAGACCACCCTGATGCTTAAAAACGAACACCAGCATCTGCCGCTGCCTAAAGAGGAGAAGGTGCTGCTGATCGAACAGGCCCATCACTTCCACGAATTTATCAACGACGTTTACAGCCATCCCGGCCTGCTCTGGGAGGCCCTGCGGCGCAAAAGCGACAATGTAATGGTCTCCCTGATCAAAGAGACCTACACCGAAAAGGACCGCGCCTGGGCACTGGAGCGGGCTGCGGAGGCGGACACCATTATCTGCACCAGCTATTACAATTACCGCACCAATGCCTCCATGGTGGAACTGCTCAAAGAGATTCACGCCCTGGGCAAAAAACTCATCGTGGTCAGCAACACGCCCTACCGGAAATTCGGCGTGCCGGCGGAAATCGACACCGCGGTGATCACCTTCTGTCCCTCCGTGCCAGAAGGCTGCCAGGCCGTGGCCGACATGATCTACGGCGATCTGGAAACCGACCTGACCCTGCCGGTCCAGAGGCTCTAGAGGGCCATGCGCTATTCCGCAGGCTGTTGATTCCGGATCGACGTAATACGCCAGTTCCCCTCCCCGTTTTTCACCAGGGTGAAACTGCTCCACAGAACTCGGTCGGGGCTCCCGGTTCCGGCAATGATGTAACGGGCATCGGCCAGAGCAACGTCCGATGTCAGCAGACGAACCGTTTCCACCTGCAGTGTGCGGGTGCCGGGATTTCGGGCACTGCTCCGCTTCATCCCAGCCGTGGCCGCTTCCCGCCCCCTCCTCCATTCCCCCCGGGAGGTCAACTGATCCACCTCCGGATCCAACACCGCCTTCACCGCCTCCAGATCCCGGTTCTGACGTCCCTGCACATAGGCCTGCAGCACGTTCCGTATCCGGTCTTCCGCCGTTGAGGCACCATCAGCTTCAGCCCACACCACATTCAATAACATCAGACAAACACCAAGGAGAAAAAGGGAACGCGATTTCATAAGCTGGAATATGGGTGAAAAAGAATAAGCTGTCAACTGAGGCCGGGAAAGCGTCGCCCGGAATTACGTTCTCCTTCGATACCGCTTCGCATCCTCCGCTGAAAAACAGCAGAAGATGACCTCGAGGGTCTTCTCCAGCCGGGCCAGTGTTTCGATCACCGTGCGGATGGCGATGTCGGCGGCCCGGTCTTTCGGGAAACGGTACACCCCGGTGCTGATGCAGGGAAAGGCAATGGACTGGATGTCGTCCTGTTCCGCCGCGAGCTGCAGACAGCGTCGATAGCACGAGGCCAGCAGATCCGGTTCGCCCTTTTCCCCTCCATGCCAGACCGGACCCACCGTATGGATCACGTAACGCGCAGGCAGACGGTATCCCGGTGTAAGTCTGGCCTCCCCGGTGCTGCAGCCGCCCAATGTGATACATTTCGCCAGGAGCTTTGGTCCGGCCGCGCGGTGAATGGCGCCATCCACACCGCCCCCGCCCAGCAGAGAGCGGTTGGCCGAATTCACGATGGCGTCCACCTGAAGTTTCGTAATGTCTCCTTCCATCACCTGCAGGGCAGGACCGGGTTCAAATTCATGCCCGCAACAGGAATTGAGTTCATAAAAACAGTCCTGACAAAGGGTCCGGGTTCCCATTCGGGTCGCCCCCGGTCTGCCGCATCGATCGCAGGTACGTTCAGCCATACTTAAACGGTATCCGCCCTTGACCGGACTGTCCAACCTTCAAAGAGCCAACATGACTCCCACGTTTTCATCTGGGCCCTGCGGAAAGTTGGCCTTCCTGAAGGGGCTCCAAAAAAATGAATTTTCTGGCAATAATTCCTCCATTCCAACGTTACCTTCCTCATAACCCCCAATCCCCCCGGAGATCTGTATGAAATCATGGTTAAGTATCGTTGTTGTCAGTTTGGCGTTTTCCCTTCAGGCCCGCGGACCCGGAGGAGGCTGTGGGGGGAGAGAAGGCAAAGGTGGAGGAGGGTGTGGCGGCGGGAAATCCGCCGGACCGGTGAACGGCGGGGCCTGTGCCGTTGCGCTTCAGGCCGGGCAGGAGGAAGCGGTTGTGCTGAAAATGCCCCGCGACGCCTGGGTGCGGTTATGGACGGATGAGATCGCGGCCAGGGATTTATATGCTGCGCTGGACGAACAGACCCGTCGCCCGGTGTTTCAGAACATTGGCCGGGCCGAAGTCCATCACCGCGACACCATCGCCTCGCTGCTCACCGCGGCCGGGTATGAGTTGCCACAGGAGCCGGCACCTGGAGCCTATGAGGATGAGGAGATCCGCCAGGTCTACGCCGATTTACTCCAACAAGGACAACAGAGCGAACTGGACGCGTTTAAAGCCGGGGCGGCCTTCGAGGAGCTGGATATCACCGAACTTGAGCGCGAACTGGCCAGGGAAGCGCTTAGCGATGTCGAACGTCAGGTCCTTACCGCCCTGCGCAATGCCTCCGTGAGGCACCTGCGGGCCTTCCGTCGTCAGATCACCCGCATGGGCGGAACCCCGGAGCTGACCCATCTGCCTCCGGAACGCCTGGAGGCCCTCCTGAACTAAAGAACCGTCCATCATCAGGCATAGAGGAATACGATTGCCCTGCAGGGCAAAATCCTGCAGGGTCCGTCAATGTCAGATCCCACAGCAGCAAACCTCCTCTACACGGGAAAGGTGATGACCCTCGGATTAATCAAAGCACCGATAGCATTTTTACTCACCCAGATCGGATTTTCGGCTTTTTTGACCGAAATGGTGATGGCACTATCGCTGGTGATGAATTGTCATATTTCAGCTATATGTCAAATCACTCTGTACTACTCTATGCACTTGCCGGCGTATTGATCCTGCTGGGGATAGGTGCCTAACTGTCGTCCTTCGCGCTGCTCTTCTAAAAATCCATCTATTGAAATAAAGAACTGCCGGATATTATTGTGCTTGATTTAATGCTGCCGGACATGGATGGG
>CAZVCO010000219.1:0-1279 GCA_964625795.1 uncultured Verrucomicrobiota bacterium
CGTCTGAGTCGGTCCGGCTGGTGAGCTGGTTCGCTTTGTCGTAGGTCATTTCAATACGCTCGCGGCCCTGGCGCTTTTCGATGATGTTTCCGGAGGCATCATAGCGGTAGGCCTCGTTCAGCTCCGGGGCGCCCTCGGACTGCACCTCGATCAGCCGTCCGGCGGCATCGTAGTGAAAGGTTTGACGGATGAGATTGCCCCCGAAGGAGGTGATGCCCAATACCAGGCACCCTGTGGTTAATACGATCGTTTTTATGATGTTGCGGTTCATAATATTCTTTTTTGATGTGAAGAAAATCGGGTTGATGTAATGACCAATGGCCGGAGAATATCGTGAAGTACAGGTATTATTTCGTTAATTTTAATTTTGTCGCTATTTCATAAGCAAATAAAGACAAACAACTTAGTAAATTATTAATTTATACATGTTATTGCGCAATTGATTGGGAACAGGCTCAAGTAATATAATATTTAATAACGACTACCTATTATCCATCTCCAAAAAAGAAGTTGTCATCTGACATTGGAGGTTTTTTGGTTTTCCTTTATGCATATCTACTACGTGTATGCTAAAAGGCGCATTTATTTTATCTTTTCAGAACATTCGTAAGGAACGCAGCGACCGGCGGGAGATTTCTATGACAACTGCAACGGAACAACATAATGGTTGGACGGGCGCGTTCCTCTCCGGTATCTCCAGATTCTGGCTTCCCCTGCTGCTGACGATCAGTGTCACCTCTCCCGTTTTCAGCCAGCGGTCTCTTGAAGAATCCCTGCGGCGCGCCGGGGACAACCGCGGAGAACTTGAAGCCGCGCTGGAGGCAATGCCGGGACGGGATATGGAGCATCTGATTCGACATGCGCGTCAGTTCGATTTGGTGAATCTCACCTCCGGGCTCCTGATCACCAATCTACGGGAGGCACGTAAAGCCTATGCGGAATCCACCATCATTTCTCCCAAATACGGCTATGAGATGTGGCGGGATTACGTCCTGCCCTACCGGGTGATGGAGGAGGACCTCTCCAACTGGCGACCGTTTCTGCGTGAGCAAATGGAGCCCGTGATCGAAGGAACCACATCCGTTCACGAAGCCGCCCGGAAAATTTTCCGATGGATGCATGCCAGGGCCGAAGATGGAAAACCGCGGGTCCGCTTTGTGGCCACCGAAAACCGAAATCAAAATCCGTTTCAACTTCTGACCACCCGCAATGGCGGCTGCAAAGAAATGCACATCACTTACGTCTCTGCCTTGCGGTCGGTAGGAATTCCGGCCCGACT
>CAZVCO010000219.1:1289-4435 GCA_964625795.1 uncultured Verrucomicrobiota bacterium
TTTCCGCCGAAAGATTTAAATCATCTGCAATCGTTTTATCAGCTGTAAGTTTAAGCAGACTGGTATCATTATTTTGTCCAATACTATGACCCCGCGATACAGGACTGGCGGGGAATCGATGCGTCGAACACCAGAGGAATAGACCCGGCAAACTTTCAGGCGGTAAACCAAAACTGGCATGTAATGAAGGCCTATGCGTTTCCTTCTTACCCCTCAGTCAAAGACGTAGACGGCATGCAACGCTGGGATCTCTGCACCGACATTACCGAGTATCTGTGTGAAACCGGACAGCTTATCGTGCAAATGGATGTGAATGAACCCTACACCATCGGGCTATATACCTGGAACATTGGAGCCTGGCGGCTCATTGGCCTGGAGAAAGCCGGGGCAGGTGAAGCGGTGTCCATCACCGTGGGGGAAACCAAAAAGGGACGGCCTTTGCTGGTTTCCGCTTTCAGTGACTCCCATCAGAGCCTTATGCTGACAGATCTCGAAGCCAAAAACGTGCGTCGCTTACACATGAAACCGGGCAGCACCACAATTCATTCACAGGAGTTTTCGCCATGAAACATCTCTTCCATGTTATGGGCTGGATGGTTCTGATCTCCACCCCGCTGATGGGATTTCAGGATCCTTCCGTACTGTCGAATCAGCAGCTTTTTCACTATATTGACCCGTTACTGGAGGATCTCGGTGATGAAGCCGTACAGGAAATTGAATTTCAGGATATTATGGCGTTTGTACGGCAACTCGGTCAAATTGACCGTCTGAACCTGGACCCAAAAACCTTTTGGGACCACCTCACCTCCGCTCATGCGGTCCGCAGTCAGTTTGCCTCTGCAGACGGATGGAGCCAACAGGCGTTCGAAACGTATCTGCTTCCTTTGCGGATACGCTACGAAAGCACCGCGCGCTCCTCCTGGAGGCCCTATTTCTATGATCTCTTTCACGCGGACGTGGAGGGAAAATCCATCCGTGAGGCCTCAACGTTTCTCTTTCAGCGCGTGTTGGATCGCGTCACCTGTGAATCCGAGAATACCTATGTCCTGCCTTACCGGGGGGATCTTGACCCCCTTACCACCTGGCGGGGGGGCTTCGGTGATGAAATTGATGTCAGTATCCTGACCTGCGCCATTCTGCGTTCGGTGGGAATTCCGAGTCGCCTGGTCTATACTCCCGCAATACGGAACGCCCGGGGAGGAAAAGTATGGCTGGAGTTTATGGATGAACAAAAGCAGTGGATCCCCTGGGTCCCCACTCTGGCCTCTCTCCTTAAGACTAAAGACCACAAGGCCGCCCTCCAGGTGTTAATGAAGGACAAAGGAGGCATCATTTTTGCCAATCCTGCCGATCCGGAGGAAATTACAGAATCGTACCTCCCCACTGTCACTCTTGATTTTACCCAGCCTCGGGGCCCTGCAAAAACGGTCGAACACAACCTTTCGTTTCAAGTGGACTCACGGCTCAAACCCATACGGGGATATGAACTTATCAGTATTTCCACTCAGGAAACAGAACGCAGGGTTGCGTCGGATACCTACTGGAGCTTTACGGTGATTGATGACCTCTCCGTCTCCGGAGAGAAAACTCATCGCGGGACTCTACAGGGAAAATAATCTCCTATCCGATTTTCTTCAGCCCGCCGAGATAGGGCCGGATGGCCTCCGGCAGCATCACGCTGCCATCCGCTTGCTGACCCTGCTCCAGAATGGCCACCAAGAGACGCGGCAGGGCCACCCCGGATCCATTGAGGGTGTGAACCAGTTCGGGTTTGCCGTCCTCGTTCCGATAGCGGATTTTGGCCCGCCGGGCCTGATAATCGCCGAACGTACTGCAGGAGGAGACTTCCAGCCAGGCCTGCTGTCCGGGCGCCCACAGTTCAATGTCGTAGGTTTTGGCGGAGGAGAATCCGAGATCACCGGTGCACAGACTGATCACCCGGTACTGCAGGTTCAGTTTCTGCAGGATAACCTCCGCGTTCGCGGTGAGCGATTCCAATGCGGCCGCGGATTCGGAGGGTTTGACAAACTGCACCAGTTCCACCTTATCAAACTGATGCAGCCGGTTCATCCCCCGGGTCATTTTGCCGGCCGCACCGGCTTCGCGACGGAAACACGGGGTGTGACCGGTGAGCTTTTTGGGCAGATCCTCTTCGGCAAAGATATGATCGCGGTACAGATTGGTGAGCGGAACCTCCGCAGTGGGGATCAGCCACAGATCATCCTCAGGCAGCCGGTACAGATCCTCGGCAAATTTGGGAAGCTGTCCGGTGCCGGTAAGGGCATCGTCATTCACCAGAAACGGGGCATTCACCTCCAGATAGCCATGCTCCGTGGTATGCAGATCCAGCATGAACGAGATCAGTGCCCGGCTCAGGCGGGCCATCGGACCGGTGAGACAGGAGAAACCGGCCCCGCTGATCGCGGCCGCCCGCTCAAACTCAAAAATCCCCAGTGCCTCCGCCAGTTCCCAGTGAGGCTTGGGATCGAAGTCCATCTCCGGCGTCTGACCCCAGGTCCGCTCGACCGGGTTGTCCGCTTCGGACTGTCCCACCGGCACAGAGGGATCGGCCAGATTCGGCAGCGAAAGCAGCTGGTCATTCAGTGTACGGATCACCTCGCTTTTCTCGGCATCCAGAATCGAAATTTTCTGACCGATTTCTTTGACCGCGGCCATAGCTTCGGACGCATCCTCTCCGGCCTTTTTGCGCAGCCCGATTTCTTTGCTGGAGGTATTGCGCTCCTGCTGCAGGGATTCCACCTCGGTAATCAACGATCGCCGCCGGTCATCCAGAGCGATCAGTTCCTCCACCTTGACCTCCACACCGCGGTTCCGCCATCCGGCGGCCGCTTCCTCTGCATGTTCGCGAATCCATTTAATGTCTAACATGCGGATGCCCCTACCCTTCTCCCCGGAGGATGACAAACAAAAACAGTGAATCAGCCCGTCCCGGGGTGAGAATCAGAAAGAGTGGCTCACTTCGTCCCGAAGTGGGTACGCACTCCGCCTGCCCGTGCTGTCGCACGGCGACGGCCAGGGGGACGGAGTGCTCCACATAGTAACCCTGGTATCGTGCCCAGAACCCCAAAATAAAAGGGTTCCCATGAACGGAGAGCATGTTCGGGCGGAAGAAGGTACTGCAGCAG
>CAZVCO010000219.1:4445-5521 GCA_964625795.1 uncultured Verrucomicrobiota bacterium
AAAGCCCAGCAGACAGGCCACGCCGCCCAGACTGGCCCTGACAAAATCGCGGTCCCTCAGTCGGCCGGGCAAGGCGAGTCCCACCATCAGCGGCAACAGGAGACAGGCCGTACTGAATCCCCCGAAAAATTTCCAGACATCCACCAGGGCGGTCCCGCGGAACAGCCGGGTCAGCACGACTGCCGTCAGTCCGATGACCACGGTCCCGATATGATGGTACCGGACACTCCCTTTCTTTTTCAGGGGAGCGAGATCATACGCCACCACGGTGCCGCTGAGAAAGAGATAGGAATCGAGCGTACTGAGAATGGTGGCCAGAATTCCCGCCAGAAAAAATCCCTTCAGTCCGGGCGGCAGAAGCTGAACACTGTAGGTGAGGTAGGCGGTGAGACTGGCCGCTTCGGGCAGCACTGCCCGGGCATAGAGGGCTCCAAAGGTGGTGCAGAAGTCGAAACAGACCCAGATGCCGGTGGCCAGCAGAATGCCCCGCCGGGCGGTGGTTGACGATTCCGCCGCCAGACAGCGTTGATAAAAATTCGGATCCACCAGGGTGCCGAAGGCCACCAGTCCCCACACCAGAGTGGTGCCCAGCGGAATTCCTTCGCCAAACAGATTCCAATGCGAAGCGGGGATGCTCTCCTGCGCGCGCAGCCACCCAATCCCGCCGAAGGTGGCCATGCTGAACCCGATCACCAGCACCACCGAGGCGCACATCACCGTGAACTGCACCATGTCCGACAGCACCACCGACCGCAGCCCTCCGGTGGTGGAATACGCCAGCACCAGTCCGGTCCCGGCCAGCATCCACCATCCCGCCTCCCCGCCTCCGAAGAGCAACTGCAGCAGAAATCCCAGGCTCAGGACATAACTGACCGGCAGCACATTGAAAAGATTGAGCCAGGCGCCAAGGGTACCCGAACGGGGGCCGAACTGACGCTGGAGCAGATCCGGCATGGTGGTGGCCTGGGTGGAGCGGATCCGGCCCACCAGCAGAAAGGCAAAAATCAGATAGGCGGCATACCAGAATCCTCCCTGGGTCACCCAGCTGTACAGACCGGTGGTGAACGCGAATTCCG
>CAZVCO010000220.1:0-5513 GCA_964625795.1 uncultured Verrucomicrobiota bacterium
TTGGAACTGGGCCTTGGGTTCCGGTCCGTGGCCTAAAGGCGCGACGGCCACTCTCTGCACGATGCCTTCCGCAATCAACCAACTCTTTGAGGACATTCCATTCGCGTCACCACTTCCGGGTGTTCCCGCCGGGGCGGGATGAGTTCGCCAGCAGACCCCCGCAACTCCGCAGTTGCAAGTCCGGGGCGTTCGGGTATAAACCGAAGGTTTGAGGAAACAGAACCCACGGAACGAATGATGAAAATTTTTATGAGCGGAACCATTGTGGACGAGGCGGACGCCAAAGTCTCGGTCTTTGATCACGGCCTGTTGTATGGGGACGGTGTCTTTGAAGGGATCCGGGCGTATCACGGAAAAGTGTTTCTTCTGGAGGAGCATGTGGATCGCCTCTACGAGTCCGCCAAGGCGATCGCCCTGGAAATCAATATGACGCAGGAGGAAATGTGTCAGGCGGTGATTGACACCTGTCGGGCCAATGATCTGAGCGAGGGATATATCCGGCTGGTGGTGACCCGCGGGGTGGGCACCCTGGGTCTGAACCCCTATCTGTGTGACAAACCGGAAGTCATCATCATTGCGGCCAAAATCCAGCTGTACCCGGTGGAGCTCTATGAGTCCGGCCTGAAAGTGGTGACGGTTGGAACCGTCCGCAATCACCCTGAGGCCATCAATCCCCGCATCAAGAGCCTGAATTATCTCAACAACGTGATGGCCAAGATCGAGGCGATCAATGCCGGCGTGATGGAGTGCATCATGCTGAACCCGCAGGGTCAGGTGGCCGAAGCCTCCGGCGACAACATCTTTATCCTGAAAAACGGAGTGCTGAAAACGCCCCCGGTATGGTGCGGCGCACTGGACGGCATCACCCGCCGGGCGGTGATGCGGATTGCCGCGGAGGCCGGGATTCCGGTGGAGGAAACCGTGCTGCAGCGCTACGATCTGTTCACGGCGGAGGAGATGTTTCTCACCGGCACGGCGGCTGAAGTGATTGCGGTGACCGAGGTGGACCGCCGCACGGTGGGGTCCGGTCTGCCTGGTGAGGTCACCCGCGATCTGCAAATCCGCTTTAAGGAGTTTGTAAAAGACAACGGATCGCCGATTGTATAGGTATGAAGTGTGATCGATGTGACAATCCGGCCTCGGTGCATTTGACCCAGGTGGTGAACGGCAAGATGAAGAAACTTCATCTGTGTGAATCCTGCTCCAGTGAAATGGGGGTCGGGCAGGGCGGGTTCAACATGTCCGATATTCTGCTGGGCAAGGGCGTGGCACAGCCGCTGGCCGGGGTGCCCGGCAACCGGGCCTGTCCGGAATGTGGATGGACCCTGCGGAAGCTGCGGAAAAAAGGCCGGCTGGGATGTGCCTCCTGTTACGAGGCCTTTGAGAAAGAGGTCAAAGGCCTGTTGTATTCCATTCATCACGCCACCGAACACACCGGTAATGTACCGAAAGGGCGGGGAGAACAACTGTCGGTCCGGAACCGGCTGGATGATTTGAAATCCAGAATCACCGAGGCCGTGGCCGAGGAGGACTACGAACAGGCGGCCGAATACCGGGACGAACTGCGTCAGTTGCAGGAAAGTCTGGGAGATCAGGAGGCGTCATGACCCTGGATGAACTTCTGCAGGAGCCCTGTGCCTGGTTTATCGACCATGATCCGGGGGAGATTGCCATCAGTTCCCGCATCCGGCTGGCCCGGAATGTGGAAGGAGTGCCTTTTCCGCTGAATGCGGAACCGGAGGCCCTGATCCGACTGCGGTGCCACGCTCTCCAGGTGCTGCGTGAAAACGATCATTTCCGGGATGGAACCTTTCTCGAGCTGGAGGATGTGACCGCGGAACAGCGGGCACTGCTGCACGAGCGAAGCCTCATGAGCAAAGAGCTGGCGGAGGAGAGCCGGCATGGCGGGCTGGCGGTGAGCAAAGACCTTCAGGACGTGGTGATGGTCAACGAGGAGGATCATCTCCGCCTGCAGGTCATGCGGTCCGGATTCAGTCTGCAGGAGGTGTGGAAAGAAATTTCGGCGGTGGACGAGGATCTCAGCGCGGAGGTGGAATTCGCTTTTTCCGACCGCTTCGGATATCTCACCTGCTGCCCCACCAACACCGGTACGGGGCTCAGGGCGGGCGTCATGCTGCATCTGCCGGGTCTGGTACTGATGGAGGAGATCCGTCCGGTGGTAAAAGGACTGGGAAAAATGGGGCTGGCCGTGCGCGGACTGGGCGGAGAGGGGTCCGATGCCGACGGATTTTACTATCAGATTTCAAACCAGCTCACCCTGGGGCAGTCCGAAGACACCATTGTGGAGATGATTCACGAGGTGGTGGAGGAGCTGATCCGCCACGAGGGCAACGCCCGGATCCGGCTGGAGGAGTCGAAACCCGCCTGGCTGCGGGACCGGGTGGCCCGGGCCATGGGCATCCTGCAGCACGCCCGTATCCTGCCATCCAAAGAGGCGCTGGACCTGTTGTCCATGGCGCGGCTGGGATTGGCTCTGGGATTATTGAAGATGGAGCGCGCACATGAAATTGAGCAGCTCATGGTCGATTCCCGTCCGGCCCATCTGCAGAAAATTGCTGGAAAAGCGTTATCCCCGGGGGACCGGGATATCTTCCGGGCCGAATGGGTCCGGTCCAAGCTTGCCGATTTGATGAAAGGCCCTACACTTTAACCATCATGAATAACTTTACACCACGCGCACAACAGGTTTTACAGCTGGCCCGCAAAGAAGCGGACCGTTTTAATCACGGCTATGTCGGAACGGAGCACCTTCTGCTTGGGCTGATTGCCCTGGGGCAGGGGGTTGCCGTGAACGTCCTGCAGCGGATGGGCATCGATCTCGAAACCGTCCGCATGGAAGTGGAGAAAGCGGTTGGAGTGGGTCCGGAAACCAAAACCATGGGGAACGTGCCCTTCACTCCGCGGGTGAAGAAAGTTCTGGCCCTGGCCGGCAGTGAGGCCCGTGCCTTGAATCACTCTTATGTCGGCACCGAGCATATTCTGCTGGGCCTGCTTCGGGAGGGAGAGGGCGTGGCCGCCCGGGTGCTGAAGAATCTGGAGGTGGATCTGGAGAAGACCCGCATTGAGATTATGAAAGAGCTCGATCCCGGGTATGATCCCTCAGAGGATGATCAGGCCTCTGAAGGTCCCGAGCCGGGCAATGCCTCCGGGGAGAGGGAGCAGAAGTCCAAGACCCCGGCTCTCTCCACCTTTGGCCGTGACCTCACCGAATCCGCCCGCAAAGGGGAACTGGATCCGGTGATCGGCCGGGAGAATGAAATCGAGCGGGTGATTCAGATTCTCTGCCGCCGCACCAAAAACAATCCGGTGCTGCTGGGAGAGGCCGGGGTCGGAAAGACCGCGATCGCAGAGGGTCTCGCCCAGGCGGTGGTCGACGGGGATGTGCCGGAGATTCTGGTGGAACGCAAAGTGGTGACCCTGGATCTGGCCCTCATGGTGGCCGGCACCAAATACCGCGGACAGTTTGAGGAGCGCATCAAGGCGGTGATGGATGAGATCCGCAAAGCCGGAAACATCATTCTCTTTATCGACGAGCTGCACACCATTGTCGGGGCCGGCAGTGCGGAGGGGGCCATGGATGCCTCCAATATCATCAAGCCCGCGCTGGCCCGGGGAGAACTGCAGTGCGTCGGGGCCACGACCCTGAATGAATTCCGCAAATTTATCGAAAAAGACAGCGCACTGGAGCGTCGTTTTCAGACCGTGATGGTGAATGAACCCAGTGTGGAGGAAGCCATCCAGATTCTGCGTGGTCTCCGGAGAAAGTACGAGGAACATCACCATGCCAAATTCACGGATGATGCGGTCAAAGAGGCTGTGGAGCTTTCCTCCCGCTATCTGACCGACCGGTTTCTGCCGGACAAGGCGATTGACCTCATGGATGAAGCCGGCTCCCGGGCCCGCATCAGCAACATGACCCGTCCGCCCGAGCTGAAGGAAAAAGAGGCGGAGATTGAGGAGATCAAACGCCGCAAAGATGAGGCCATTGCCGAACAGAAATTTGAAGAGGCTGCTGCCCTGCGCGATGAAGAGCGCGAGGCCCGCGAGGCGCTGGAGGAATCCATCACCTCCTGGCGCAAAGAGCGCGATGAGAAAATTACCGAGGTGGACAGCGAGGACATTATGCACGTGGTCTCCAAGTGGACCGGCGTGCCCCTGACCCGCATGGAGGATACCGAAATGGCCCGCCTGCTGGACATGGAGACGGTGCTTGCCAACCAGGTGATCGGTCAGGACGAGGCGGTGGGCGTCATTGCCAAAGCCCTCCGGCGTTCACGGGCGGATTTGAAGGATCCCAACCGTCCGATTGGTTCCTTTGCCTTTCTCGGACCCACCGGGGTGGGCAAAACCCTGCTGGCCAAGACCCTGACCGAATTCATGTTCAATGACCCTGCCGCCCTGATTCAGGTGGACATGTCGGAGTACATGGAGAAATTCGCCTCATCACGGCTGATCGGCTCACCTCCCGGATATGTCGGGCACGATGAAGGCGGGCAGCTGACCGAACAGGTGCGGCGCCGTCCCTACAGTGTGGTGCTGTTTGATGAGATCGAAAAAGCCCATCCCGACGTCATGAACCTGCTGCTGCAGATTCTGGAGGAGGGCAAAATCACCGACAGTCTTGGCCGTACGCACGATTTCCGGAATACCATCATTATCATGACCAGCAACATCGGTGCGGAGTTCACCAAGAAGAACATGGGGCTGGGATTCAACCAGACCGGTGATGGCAGCACCTACGAGGTGTTGAAAGAGAAAATGACCGAGGCCGCCAAGATGGTGTACAAGCCGGAACTCCTGAACCGGATTGATGAGATGATCGTCTTCCGTCAGCTTGGCCGCGAGGAAGTAGGCAAAATTCTGGAAGTGGAGCTCACCAAGGTCCGCGGACGACTGGCCTCCAAGCGTCTCACTCTGAGAATGCACGAAACCGCCAATAATTTCCTGATCGATAAAGGTTTCGATCCGGAATACGGGGCGCGTCCGCTGCGTCGGGCGATCGAACGCTATCTGGAGGACCCGCTGGCGGAGGAGATTCTCAAAGGCAGTTTCGAATCCGATCAGATTATCGAAGTGACGGCCGAAGGGGATCATCTCCACTTTGAACAGGAACTTGCCGGAACGAATTGACCTGGCTGCTCCATAGTCTGAGCTGGATCTTCGGGAAGCTCTCCCTGCGTGGAGCTCAGAATGCCGGGGCGGGAATCGGATTTCTCGCCTACCTGTTCAGTCCCCGGCGGAGGGAGGTCGACCTCCGGATCTCGGAATGTCTGGGGGTGGACACTTCCGAAGCCCGGAAGATTCAGAAGCGGATGTACCGCAACCTGGGCTTCACTGTGGCGGAGTTTCTGCGGTTCCCCTACATGTCGGCCGATGAGGTGCGCGGTCTCATTGAGTATGAGGGAACCGGTCGACTGCCAACGGATGAAAAGGGCTTCATTGCCATGGTGGGCCATACCGGAAACTGGGAGCTGATGGCGGCGGGGACAGGC
>CAZVCO010000221.1:0-2692 GCA_964625795.1 uncultured Verrucomicrobiota bacterium
GATGGGCAGAATCGACGATCTGTGGAATCTGGGCAAACCCACCGGATGGGGCGGTCCGTGGTGGGAGACCCCGGTGCAGTCCGGTCAGGCCTCCGACCCCTATCTGATGACCGGCTTCGACAAAAAATGTCTGCATCTCTCCCACGATGCGGAAACGCCGGTGACCTTCCAGCTTCAGGTCGATGCACTCGGCACCGGGGATTTCCGCACCTGCGAGACGCTCGAGGTTCCCGCCGCCGGCTCACGGGTTCATGTGTTTCCGGAGGGGTTCAGCGCCCACTGGGTGCGGCTGATTCCGTCGGCAGACTGTACGGCTACAGCCCAGCTTCACTACAGCTAAGCCGGAACCGCCTTTCCAATTGCCGCGTCGGCCGAGGCGGCAGGAGAAAACCCGGACACCACCTTTCCTTGCTCCGGGAAAAGGGGTCATCCTGTGATCTGCAGTATTCTTCCAATGGAGGAAAACGATTTTGGCGCCAAGAGGCCAATGCTACAGATCACAGATCCCTTTGGCCCCGAACAGAGTCAATTTAGGAAAAGTCCGACCAGTTGACCGCCAGAATCCGCTTGAAATTAGTAACGGCCTCTTTTCCAAACGCTTTTGAAAGCTCCTGCTCAATGCGTTCCAACTCTTGTAGGGCTACGCGAATTACAGAACCCCCGTGCTCCGTAATCACGATCCATTTGGTGTTGCGCCGGTCCGGTATCGTCTCCAGGCGCAGGAGCCCCTCCTTGATGGGGTGACGCAGTAGCTGGTTGACCGCCTGACGGCTAACATCCAGCCGCTTGGCCAGCTCCGCCGTATAGGTCGGATCACAGTCCAGATTCGCGAGCAGCTTTAAATCGCTCCGTGTTACCTCTATGGAGTGCCGCCCGGAAAGTGCTTTCAATACGGCATCGACGATGCCGGCATCGGACCGATTCATTAACTGAAGCAGATTCTCCGGAAGAGGTTTTTCGTCAACCTCCTTGACAACATTAGACATGCCCTTTATACATAGAAATATCAGATCACTGGCAAACAAAAACCACTCCCAAGGACATCCATATGAACGCACTCCCAACCCGGAAATTACCCGCAGGCCAGTCGCTTCTCCGCTTCAGCCTCCTCGGCAATGCAATTTTTTCCGCATTCTGCGGGCTGGTACTTCTTCGTATGACCGAAACCATGGGAGTGTGGCTGGGTCTTCAGGTACAAAGCGTATATCGTTGGTTAGGGATCGGGCTTTGCCTGTTTGCGGCCGCATTGCTTTATCAAGTGTCGAAAAAACGGCTCTCGACACTTCATGCTTTGATAACCACTGCAGCGGATTTCACCTGGGTAGTGGCCACGGTTGTGTTACTGGCCGGATTTCCCGACCTGTTTTCAACCCAGGGAAAAATCATCCTGACCGCAGTGGCGGTGGCGGTGACCACATTCGGAAGTCTGCAGGTCACGGGGATTCACCGAATCTTCAAAATTCCTTCAACAGATCGTTACCGCCACTGTTTACTTTTTGCCGTGCCACAACCCGCTGAGGAAATTTGGAAAGCGGTGGGCGATCTGGGAGCGATCAGTGAGTACGCTCCTTTTTTAAAGGATTCCAAACTGACGGCTGGAGATCAACCGGGTGTCGGTGCCGTACGGACCTGTACGAACCAGGAGAATCAGAGTTGGTCAGAGGAATGCACGGACTATCAGGACGGACGGAGCTTATCGCTTCGCTTTTTGAGTGAGGAGCCGAATTTTCCTTTCCCTGTCGAAATGATGATAGGCGGATGGAACATCATTCCTGAGGGAAAGACCTGCGAGCTGGAGGTCTGGTGGGAACTCAGGCCGAAAGGTAAATTTCCGGGCGTGATCCTGCTCCCCATATTTGCCTCCCAGACGGCCAAAGGGCTGGGCGAGACGATTGATGCGATGATCCGTCAGAATTCAGAGGGAAAGCCAAGTGACCCCCCCTCTCTGCTCGTCCGGCGTATTCCCCGACTGTGTTGACGGTGCAAAGCGGGTGAGTATGCTGCGGCGTAGTGTCTGCGCTACATTCTTGCCCTCTCTTCCAGAATGGAATACATCGGCGTCATGTCTGAATATTTCTCCACGACCAAACGAATTGGCGTCCTGGGCGCGGGACAGCTGGGCAAAATGCTGGCCACCGCGGCTGCGCCCTGGGATCTGAATCTGCGGATGCTGGATCCGTCGGATCCCGCCCCGGCTGAACACCTCTGCAAAGACTTTGTGCGGGGAGATTTCCGCGACCGGGATACGGTGTTGGCGTTTGGTCGTGGCTGTGACGTGCTCACCATTGAAATCGAGCAGGTGAATGTGGAGGCCCTGGAGATTCTGGAGCAGGAGGGGGTGGTGGTGCATCCCTGTCCGCGCGCGCTGAAGATGATTCAGGACAAAGGCCTGCAGAAGCAGTTCTTTGTCGACCACGGCATTCCCACCTCAGCGTTCGAGCTTTTTGAGGGGCCGGAGGCCGTGAAGGCTGCGGACCTGTCTTTTCCCTGTGTGCAGAAAACCCGCACGGAGGGCTATGACGGACGGGGGGTGAAGATTCTGAGAGGGGCGGAGGATCTGGCTGATCTGTTGCCCGGGGCCTGTCTGGTGGAGGCGGCGGTGGAGGTGCAGACCGAGATTGCGGTGATCGCGGCCCGGTCCCCCTCCGGTGAAGTGAAAACCTTTGATCCGGTGGAGATGAGTTTCCATCCC
>CAZVCO010000221.1:2702-5390 GCA_964625795.1 uncultured Verrucomicrobiota bacterium
GGTGGAATTCCTCGCGGCCCCCGCCCGCATTCCGGAGGAGGCGGCGCGTGAGGCGCGGGCGCTGGCCGAAAAAACCATGCAGGCCTTTGATGTGTGCGGACTGCTGGCGGTAGAGATGTTTCTGGATGCCGACGGGGTGATTCTGGTGAATGAAGTGGCCCCGCGTCCGCACAACAGTGGGCATCACACCATCGAGGCCTGCGTGACGTCCCAGTATCAGCAGCACCTGCGCGCGATTCTGGATCTGCCGCTGGGCGACACCTCCCTGCGTCAGCCGGGCGTGATGATCAACGTGCTGGGCGGAGAGGGCAAAAGCGGCCCGGTGCGGTACGAGGGGGTGGAGGAGGTGTTCGGAACGCCGGGAGCCCACCTGCATCTCTACGGAAAATCCGAGACCCGGCCCTTCCGGAAAATGGGACATCTTACGGTGTGTCATGACGAGTTGGAGCAGGCGATTGTCGGAGCCCGACGGCTGCAGCAGTGTATTTCCGTTACCACCCGGGAATCCGCGGAACCGGCCTGAGCGGGCGGGGGGCATCAAATGGGTTATTGGAGACAACGGAGGATGGCCTTTCAGGCCGTCAGTGTGCAATTGTCGGGCAGGAATGCCCAACCTCCGTTTTGTGCACGTTTGTGCACGTGCGTTTCACCAGTTATGAGATGTACTCTCCGACCGGGGGACCCCGGGGTTTGGGCGTGACTTTGCGGGCGTACGTTCTACACAGGGTTTTATGAGTACACCGGATGTGGCAATCATTATGGGCTCGGACTCGGATCTGCGGGTCATGAGCGAAGCAGCGGAATTTCTGGAATCGATGGGCGTGTCCATCGAAGTGACGGTGGTGTCGGCCCACCGCACCCCACAGCGTCTCTACGACTATGCCTCCGGCGCGGTGGACCGCGGCATCAAGGTGGTAATCGCCGGAGCGGGCGGGGCGGCCCATCTGCCGGGCATGGTGGCGGCCATCAGTCCGCTTCCGGTCATCGGCGTGCCGATCAAATCGCGCAATTCCATCGACGGCTGGGACAGCATGCTTTCCATCCTCCAGATGCCGGCCGGGGTTCCGGTGGCCACAGTAGCGGTGGACGGGGCCAAAAACGCCGGGATTCTGGCCGCGCAGATTTTGTCGGTGGCGGACGCCGGGCTGCGGGAGAAAATTTCCGACTACAAGGCGGGATTGAACGATCAGGTACTGGCCAAGGTTGATCGGCTGGCCAGCGACGGTTGGAGGTAAGGCTGCTTCATCTTGACTGGAGTCGACGGAGCAGCTGCTGCGAGGGCAGGTGACCGGGCTGCTGTTTCAGGCCCCGGCGTAAAGCGTCCACCGCCTCCTCCACCGAACCGTCCTGGGCATAGAATCCGGCGAAAGCGTTTCGGCCCGCTGGAGGGACAGCAGACCGGCGGTTCGGTTTCCGCGCTGAATCTGTGCCAGCCCGAGATTGTACCAGGCCCGGGCGTGTTCCGGATTCAGCACCACGGTGCGGCGGAAGGCATCCAGCGCGCCGTCCAGGTCTCCCTGTTCGCCCCGGAACATGGCCAGCACATACCAGCCTTCCGCATTCTCCGGATCCCGGCGGACCACGTCCTCAAACTGGTCGCCGGCCTCTTCGGTCTGACCGCTGGCGTGCAGCAGCCGTCCGGCCATCATCATGGGGCCGGCTGAGGGGTCAAGGTCCAGCATCCGTTCAATCCAGACATTGAGATCCTCGAAATTGCCTTTGCGGTAGGCCTCCTGTGCGAGATTCAGCCGGCCCAGCACGTCGTCCTGATTAAACTCCAGCCACTCGCGCAGTTCGCGCTCCTGTTCGTCGGTAAAGCCTCCACGCTCCAGGGTGGCCCAGAGCGCATTCAGACGGACCTGCCGGTTTTCATCTGATCGCAGCGGCATGAGGAGGGGGTGCTGGGTGGGCTGTGACCGCAGCGCCTGCACGGCCGAGGCGCGCACCAGCTCATGTTCGTCCTTCAGGGCCTTCTGCACCGTTCGCAGCACCTGATTGTTTAGGAGGTACGGCTCCATCAGCAGAACCATACTGGAACGCCACACGGCATTGGTTTCCGTCTGCATGAGATCGGCCAGCCGTTGCCCCGCCCCCGGTGCGACCTCCCGGGCCGCTGCCACTGCGCGGGTGCGTTCGCGCACTCCGTTGGCCTCCAATTTGTCGCCGTACCAGGTTTCGGCGGCCTCCACGGCCCAGTCCACCGACTGATCCTCATGGCAGCGGGTGCAGGCATTGGGAATACCCAGTTCCCGGGTCAACAGCGGATCGGGGGAATGAAATCCGTGATCGCGCCGCCAGTCGGACTGCATATATTTGGTTTCCGCCATATGGCATTCCACGCAGCGGTTGCCGGTGCTGCCCTCGGCATGATGACTGTGGGCGGTGGGGAGAATGGCGGGAGCCCCCAGGCGTCCGGGAGCGGTGTGACAGCTCATGCACAGAGCGTTGTTCTGGGTGGGCAGAATGAGGTCGCCGCTGTGGGCGTTGTGGCAGTCGAAACAGGTGACGCCCGCATCGTGCATGCGGCTGGAGAGAAAGGAGGTGGCTTCGAAATTTTCATCCTGCACCTGACCGTCGGGATAGTACACCCCCGGTTGTTCGAACAGGGCCAGTCGGAAATGGTCGTTGAACAGATCCCCGGCGTTGAATTTTTCTGCGGTGAGGAATTCCCGCCGGGCATGGCAGGTC
>CAZVCO010000222.1:0-2000 GCA_964625795.1 uncultured Verrucomicrobiota bacterium
CCCCTGGCCGCCGGGGCGTCCTAGGGGCAGGCTCCCGCCGCTGCCGCACTCCAAGGACGCCTCGCGCCATTTCCCCAAAAAATTGGGAATGTCCTGGTGCGGGGCCCCGACTTTAACAGGCTGTCCGCTTCTCTTTTTGGATGGTCGGTGTTATGGAGGCGGCCGCATGAATACCCCCAGGCCTCCCATTGACCCCGCACCCAAGCGTCATGCTGAAATGCTGATGTTTGCCATGCTGGCCTTCGGCCTGTCTTTGTGGATGGGCGGATGGCTGTATTCCGGTCAGTTTATTCAGGAGGAGGAGGGGAATGCCCTCTTTCAGGCCGGCAACTTTCTGGACGGCACCCACAGCCGTGATCCCGGCGCCTTCGCCACTCTGCTGGAGTATCCCTCCATGACGGTCCTTCCTTTTCAGGACTGGAAGTCCCGGTATTTTCCGGGACATGCCTTCTGGCTGATTCCCGGCGTCTGGATCGGCTGGCCCCAGGTGATGACCGCCCTGGCTGCCGCGTTGACCTGCATGTCGGCCTACAGCATCGGCTGGAGACTGCGCATCCCCCGTTTTCTACTGCCCGGGCTGTTGCTGATCTCGCCCTTTTTTCTTTTCCTGCATGGCACACTTCTTCCCCAGACCAGCGGAATGCTCTTCAGCAGTCTGGTGCTGCTGGGCTACATTTCCTGGCGGCAGGAGCGCAGTCTGCGGTGGGCGTTCCTCACCGCGCTGTTCTGGAGCCTGCTGCTGCAGATCCGTCCGCTGCTCTCGGTGTTTCTGCTGATCCCCTTTCTGATTGATATTTTCCGGGTGGCGGGCTGGAAGGAAAACCGGACCCGCGGCTGGTTGGGGGTGTTCCTGTTTCTGCTGACCATGGGAATCGGGATCTGGGCCATCTTCCGATACAATGAAGTTTCCACCGGAGATCCCTGGCTGGTGACGTATCTGGAATTCGAGCCCAGTGAGACCTGGGGATTTGGGCAGCGCCGCACTCAGGGGGGGGAAATAGAGCCGGTGGAGCACACCCTGCGTCGGGGAGCCGAATTGATGTGGCAGAAACTCCGGTCTCTGGACCGGTGGATGCTGGGGGCCGGTCCAGGCACCCTGCTGGTCTGGCTGGGACTGACCGCCCATGGCTGGAGCCGGCGCTGGAGCGGGCTCCTGATGGGAGTGGTGGTGCTGACGACTTTTGGTTACGCGGGGTTCTGGGACCCGGGCATGTCCGAAATCGGACCCCTTCATTATGCCGATCTGCTGGTATACCTGCTCACTCTGGGTAGTCTCGGTCTGTCGAGGATCTGGCGGAAAGCCCAGGGTCATCCCTGGCGCCAGGGCGTTCTGTTAGTGACATTCTCTGTCCTGACCGCCTATTTCTCCTGCAGCTTTATTGTCCGTAATTCGGCCGATCTGCGGGAAAAATATTCATCTGCCTGGAGAACCTCCTCTCTGGTGAATGCGCTTCCCTCGCCCGCCCTGGTGTTCCTGCCCCAGGAGCTGGATCAGGCGCCCGGACTGCGGATCAATCTCGCCCTGAACCGGCGGGGGCTGGATTCGCCGGTGCTGCGTCTGCAGGCCCGGCCGGAGGATTACCGGGCACTGGCCGAAACCTTTCCGGACCGGACGGTTTACGCGCTCCAGGTGGAACCTGTGGTGGATTTGACCCCTGTGGAGGCCGCCTGGCAGGATCTGTCCCGGCAGGCTGTGAATAGTCACCACTTCATGGGAACCGGGGAGAACAATCTGACAGAAGGGACCCGCACGGCCAAAGAGGGAAGGGATGAGGCCGGATTTCTGTTTTACGGGTGGTATCCCTTTCTGCCGCCCGGCCGCTATGAAGTCCGTTTTGAACTCCGCTGGACGGACGTGCCCGAGGATCAGCCGGTGCGGATTGAAGTCATGACCCATCTGGGTAAAGAGACCATGGCGGCTCGCGACCTCTCCGGCGGACTGGAGGAAACCGTGCTTACAGTGACTCTGGATGAGGCCCTGCAGGTGGAGCCGCGGATTT
>CAZVCO010000222.1:2047-5328 GCA_964625795.1 uncultured Verrucomicrobiota bacterium
GCCGCCTGAGGGGGATCAGGGTGAGCCGTTATCCAGTCGGGAAGAGGGCGCGGCCGGCGGGGGTGCTGGTGTACCCTCATTGCTCCGCTGACGGCTGACCCATGCCAGGAGATCCTCTTTGCCGAGGGTCGGGTTCTCAAGCTGATGTTCGTAGGCGGCATCTTTCCAGGTTCCGATCTCCGGACCGGGCGGGAGGCCAAGTGAGAGCAGATCTTTTCCGTTGACCCGTGGGGAGGGAAGCGCGGCCTCTTTTTCGAACTCCTCCCGGGCCTGTCGCAGGATCTCCACGCTCCGGGTGATTCCGTTGCTGCAGAGGCAGTCGATCCGGTGCAATTCCAGCTCGTCCTCAAACTCCGGCCTCGCGACCGTTTTTTTCAGGGTGGCCGGGCGCATGTGCGGGACATTCATGAAATCCATATGCCGGTTCACGAATCCCACCACAGTGGATCGCAGGGCGTTGGGAAACTTATGGGCGGTGAGCCAGCGGTCTGCGATGGCGGCCCCCGCCTGGGCATGGCCCATAAAACGGATGCGTCCATCCGGATCCACCGTGCGGGTTTCCGGTTTACCGATATCATGAAACAGCACCGCGAGCGCCAGGGCGGGGGAGGGCTGTTCCAGTTCGTTCAGCATGAGGACGGTGTGGGTCCAGACATCTCCCTCCGGATGATATTCCGGCGGTTGCTCACATCCCACTGTGTCGAGCATTTCGGGCAGGAGGTGCTGCAGAATTCCGGTCTCCCGCCAGAGGGTGAGGGCATCGCCGGGACGGGGGGATTCGGTCAGGGTCCGCACCACTTCGGACTGAATCCGTTCGGGACTCACGGTCGCAATCCGGTGGGCGTTGTTCTGAATGGCGCGGAAAGTGGCGGGGTCGATCTCAAACTGCAGCACAGAGGAGAACCGCACCGCTCTCAGCATGCGGAGATGGTCTTCGCGGAAACGGAGATCCGGGTCGCCGATGGCGCGGATCCGTTTCTTCTTCAAATCCTCCTGTCCGCCCACCACATCCAGAATCTCACCGCTGAGCGGGTCGAGAAAGAGTCCGTTGATGGTGAAATCGCGCCTGGAGGCATCTTTCTCCGCCGTACTGGGCACGATGCGGTCCGGATGGCGTCCGTCGGTATAGTCCCGGTCCTCCCGGAAACTGGCCACTTCAAAGCTGTCGTCCCCCATCACCACCTGAATCACTCCGAAGGCTTTTCCGATGGCATGGGTGTGATCAAACAGCGCCTCTACCTCATCCGGAGTGGCCGAGGTGGCGATGTCCACATCGCTGAAGTCCCGGCCCAGCAGCAGGTCGCGCACACAGCCACCCGCCCAAAGAGCACGGAAACCGGCCCGGGTGAGCACCTCCACCACCTGCAGGGCATGCTGATTTGTATCCGGATCGATTTCAGGGGAGTTCATGGACAGGGTTCTACCATAAACCTCCCGGCACGCAACCCCGCTCCATGTCTTAGGAACGGACGAAAAGGACATTTCCATTGCATCCTGTCACAGACCGCGTAGTTTGAAGGATATGAGTGATACGTTGTCCCAAGAAATTCGAGTCCGGGGGGAATTCACGCCCGACCCGGACAGTTGCCGTTTCATTGTCTCCCGCGAGGTGTTTGAGGATGACTGGACCTTTCAGTTCCGTTCTCCGGAGGATGCTCCCGGCAGTCAGCTGATCGAAGAGCTTTTTGCCATTGAGGGGGTGGATGACGTGAAAATCCACCGTGACACCTTCACGATCCATAAAAATATTCCTGATCCCTGGCCAAAAATCGCGCAAAAAGTGATCCCGGTTTTAAAGGAAACTCTGCAGCAAGAGGCCGGAATTCTGGACGAATCCAAACGGGAAGAGCTGAAAAATGCCCCGCTGGACGGGGAAATGCGGGAACGGATTGAACAGGCCCTGTCTGAACAGATCAACCCCGCCCTGGCGTCTCATGGCGGCTGGGTGAAGCTGGTGAAAATAGAGGGCCAGGACGTGTATGTGGAAATGGGAGGCGGGTGTCAGGGCTGTGCCAGCAGCCGGGCCACCATGAAATTCGGAGTGGAGCGGGCGGTCAAGGAAGCCGCTCCTGCGGTGCGGAATGTGATCGATGCCACCGATCACGAGGCAGGATCCAATCCATATTACTCCTGACCCGCTGTGGCGCAAAGGAACCGGCATCCCGCCGTCATTCCGGACAGATGGCCCGGATATTTTCTTTCTATTTCCGTTGTGGATCTTATCTAACGGGAGCCCGGTTCGGGACAGATGTCAGGTATGATTCAGGTAACTCACTTAACTAAACATTATCCCGGAGGAGTCACGGCAGTTGCTGACGTCTCTTTTTCGGTGGACGACGGGGAAGTGGTCGGGTTTCTGGGGCCGAACGGGGCCGGAAAAACCACGACCATGCGCATTCTCTCCGGTTTTCTTTCTCTTACCGGGGGTGAGGTCCGGGTGGATGGGCTGGACGTGTCCCGTGAGGGGCTGGAAGTGCGCAGCCGCATTGGCTATCTGCCGGAAACCTGCCCGTTATACACCGATATGCGGGTGCGGGATTACCTGCGGTACCGGGCCGAGCTCAAAGGGGTGGCCCGGCGCCACCGTAAATCGGCCATCGACCGGGTGGTCGAGGAGTGCGGTCTGGAGGACGTGCGGGGAAAACTCATCGAACATTTGAGCAAAGGGTACCGTCAACGGGTCGGAATTGCTGACGCCATGATTCATCAACCCCGGCTCTTAATTCTGGACGAACCCACCATTGGTCTCGATCCCAATCAGATTGTGGAAATCCGCAATCTGATCAAACGGCTTAGTCAGACCCACACCGTGCTGATTTCCTCTCACATTCTCAGCGAAATCGAGGCCACCTGCGACCGGGTCATTGTGCTGGCGGGGGGGCGGATCCTCGAGACCGCTTCGCTCTCCGATCTGGAACAGCGGTGGTTTCCGGGGACCGAACTCCGGGTGGAGGTCAAAGGCGAGATTGAACAGGTGCGCTCCACCCTGCTGAAGATGGAGAATGTGCAGTCCCTGCGAATCCAACCCGAGGGAGAATGGGTGAATCTTCATCTTCAGTTCTCCGGTAAAGAAGATCCCCGCGAGGCGGTATTTGCCTGTCTGAACGAAGGCGGCTTTCCCATCCGGGAGCTTCACCGTATCCGTCACAGTCTCGAAGAGGCGTTTGTGAACATGACATCCGGAGAACGGACATGAGGCAGCTCTGGGTCTTATGGCGCCGCGAAGTGGCCGCCTACATTGTTTCACCGGTGGCCTTCATTCTGGCGGCGATGTTTCTGGT